>NZ_JBEZKP010000034.1:0-76417 GCF_040706335.1 Streptomyces sp. NPDC048389
ACCTGCAGGTTCACGCCGTGCCGGCGGTGCTTGTGGGAGTAGTCCGCCCGGCCGTCGCCGACCCGGTCGCACTCGGCGAGGGTGCCGTCCAGCAGGGCGAAGTCGGGGTCGGTCTCGCGCAAGACCTTCAGCAGGCCCGGGGCGCGGTCGGCGAGCAGGTGGATGACCGCGTTGGTGTAGGCGTGGGCGGTGGACTCGCTGATTCCGCACCCGGCCGCGATCTTCGCCAGGGTGGTGTGCTCGCGCAGGTACACCAGTGCCGCCATCGCACGTTGGGACGGGCGGAGCTTGCAGCGGCGGTCACCCTCGCGGGTGACAACGAGCATCGTCACCCGCTCCACGAGCGCATGCGGCAGATCGAGTGCGGCAGGGTAGATGACCAACAGGGCCTCCGTGGAGTGTTGTTGAGACGTCAGACATCTCGATCAACAGCTCGGGGGCCCTGTTCGTTGCGCTCGCAGCCCGTCACCCAATCGGTGGCCATCTCGAAGAAGCTCACTGTTCCCCGTCCTCGTCGCCGGTCCCGGTGGAGCGTAGGGCCGGGGACGGGGTGGGGGCGGGGGTGATGGTGTGCGGCATGGTGCCAGTGTGCCCCGACCGCCGGCCGGTTGCCGGTGAGGGTAGGCCCCGAGCTGCTTGTGCCGCTCGATCCGGGAGTTTCTCTATTTTTCAGACGCAGGCGGTGGTGTTCGGGGATCCTGTCGAGGTACCTCTGAAAACCACCGTAAGGAGACCGCCAGTGCGCCGCCCGACCCGAAAAGCCTTCGCCGCCCTCATCGCCGCAGCCGGCCTCACCCTCCCCCTCCTCACCTCCACACCCGCCTCGGCTGCCACCGCCACCAGCCGATTCGCGAACTACCGCTACGGTGAATGCCTACGCGAGAGCTCCGAAACCGAACTCGTGGCCGACCGCTGCGACAGCGGACGCGGCAGCCTCCTGTGGCAGTGGAACGGTGCCCTCAACACCAACACCACTCTTAAGAACAACTTCTGGGGCCGCTGCCTCGACAGCAATGACCGGGGCGACGTCTACCCCCTGCCCTGTAACGGCGGCTCATACCAGAAGTGGCGCACCGTCCAGCCCGCGCCCCGCAGCGCCGTCATGCTCCAAAGCGTCGGCACTGGCCGCTGCCTCTACCAGCAGGACAACGGCTACTACCGCACTGCCTCCTGCGACCGAAACGCCCAGAACCAGCGCTTCACCATCGGCTGAACGGATCTCTCGACCGCTTCAAGATGCGGGTCATGGGCATGCCCGTTAGAGCGTGTCTCTTTGATCGGTTGGTCAGTTGATCGGATGTGCCCGTCCGATTAGTGATCACTAGGGATCTTCAGAGTGGTCACCGATCGGGTGACGGCTGAGGGCGGATAGCGGACGAGGCCTTCGGGCAGGGGTTCGAGACGTCTGACGTCTCAACCGCTGCGACCGGAGGCCTCGTTGGTCATCCACCATGCCGCACTCGACCTGCCACACGCACTGGTGGAGTGGGTGACGATGCTGATCGTCACTCGTGAAGGTGACCGCCGCTGCAAGTTGCCGCCCTCGCAGCGCGCCCGTCATCGCCCTGGTCCACCTACGCGAGCACACTACCTGTGCGAAGCTCGCTGCGGCCTTCCGGATCAGTGAAGGCACTGCCTACGCGTACGTACAGAGCGTGATCGATGTTCTCGCCTCCAGGGCACCGTCCCTGACTCAATCCCTGCGCCGCGCGCATCCCGAGTACGTCCTCGTGGACGGCACCATCGCTGACTGCGACCGCGTGGGTGACCACCAACGGGACTACTCCGGCAAGGCAAGACGCCATGGCGTGAACATCCAGGCCGTCACCGACCCAGCCGGCGGCCTCATCTGGTACTCGCCCGCGCTGCCCGGCCGTACGGTCGACATCACGGCCGCTCGCACGCACCGAATCGTCGCTGTCTGTGAACGTCTGCGTATCCCGGTCCTCGCCGACAATGCCTACGCAGGCGCAGGCGGCACCTTCCAGGTGCCGTTCAAACGCCATCTCGGGCGCCCCCTCACGCCCAGGCAGGCAGCCGTCAACCGAGCACACGCCCGACTTCGATTCCCCGTCGAGCGCGCCTTCGCCCGCCTCAAGACCTGGCGGATCTTCCGCAAAGCCCGGGTCAGCCCCAACCGGCTCACGTCAATCGCCAAGGCCGTTCTCACACTTGAGAAGCGACGCTGAAGATCCTTAATGAAGACATGGACGGAGCAGTGGTCGGGTTAATCGGGACTGTCGTAGGCGCGGTCAGCGGCGTTCTGGGGACGCTGGCTACGACCCGCCTCGGTGGCGCGGAACAGCGGCGCACCCCAACGCGGTCAGTCAGAGAGGGAAGGCAGAGCGGTCGCCTATTCGAACCTCGTTACTGAGTGCAGCCGCACTTATCGAGTCGGCTACACCGCTCACGTGGCGGTTCAGGCAGCCCGAGGCGTTCAGCGGTCTCCCAACGTGGCTGACAGCCTCGTGGGGTTCAGGCCAGCCGTCGAGGCCGCCCTCGAAGCTGTAAGCCTCGTGCGGCTGCATGGTCCGGACAGGGTCGCCCGCGCTGCGAACAACCTGGCCTCGGCCATGAATGGCTGGTGCCACGAGGTGGAGCTTCTGTACGACGGCGGAGGAGACGAGCAACGGGCAAGCGAGGCCATCGAACTGTATGAGGAGATGGAGGAGCGGTTCCTAGTAGGGCTTGGTCAGGTTGGGGCTGGTGTGGGTATGCCGCGGTGGCAGGTGGGGCAGACGCCGGTCCATGTCGCGAGGAGGGTCTGTAGCTCGCGGACGACTTGGTAGAGGCTCAGGCCGGCGCCGTGTCTTTTGGGGCTCTGGCCAGCCGTTGCAGGGTGCAGAAGGCGTGTGCGACCGAGACGAGGGTCACGTGGTGGTGCCATCCGTTCCAGGTGCGGCCCTCAAAGTGGGCAAGGCCCAAGGCCTGCTTCATCTCCCGGTAGTCGTGCTCGATGCGCCAGCGGAGCTTGGCCAGGCGGACCAGTGTGGTCAGCGGGGTGTCGGCGGGCAGGTCGGAGAGCCAGAACTGGACCGGCTCGGCCTGGCCGGCCGGCCACTCGGCCAGGAGCCAGCACGGGGGCAGGTCCGGGCCGTCGACGGCTTGGCGGACCTCGCGTCCGGCGGGCCGGATCCGCAAGGCCACGAACCGCGAGTACATCCGCTTCAAGCCGCTGCGGCCGGTGCCGGGCCGGGAGCCCTCACGCCATTGCACCGGCTTCGCCGCCTTCCGCCCGACAGCGGTGACCAGCTGTTTCACCGACTGAGGCTTGTCCGGGTACTTCGCCACCGGCGGGCGCCCGGTGCCGCAGTACGGTTCGGCGACCGGCACTGCGTGGCCGGGCTGGGCCGACAGGGTGGTGGAGATCCCCACGACGTAGTTGAGGCCGCGGGCCCGCAGGCCGTGCCGGAATGCCGCCGCGTCGCCGTAGCCGGCGTCCGCGACGGCCAGCGGCACCTCGATCCCCCACGAGCGGGTCTCATCGAGCATGTCGAGTGCCAGCTGCCACTTCTCCACATGCCCGATGTCGTCGGGAATGCCGCAGGCGGTGCGGCGGGCGACCTTGTCCGGATCCGCCTTTCCAGACCCCGGCTCCCAGGTCTCGGGCAGGAACAGCCGCCAGTTGACCGCCGCGGAGGCGTGATCCGAGGCCAGGTGCAGCGACACGCCCACCTGGCAGTTCGTGACCTTGCCCGCGGTGCCGGTGTACTGCCGCGACACACACGCCGAGGCATTGCCGTCCTTGAGGAACCCGGTGTCATCGAAGACCAGCGCGGTGGGCCGGAGGGCCCCTTCCATCCTCCAGGCCAGCCGGGCCCGCACATGCGCCGGATCCCACGGGCTGGTGGTGAGGAAGTGAGCCAGGGCCTGCCTGTTCCCTTCCTCACCCAGCCGGGCAGCCATCGGCTCGACCGACTTACGCTGCCCGTCGGTCAGCAGCCCCCGCAGGTAGACCTGCCCCCACCGACGCTGATCCTTCCGCGCGAACGGCTCGAAAACCTCCGCCGCGAACTCCTCCAACTCTGCCCGCACACATGCCATTTCCTCCGGCGTCACACGTCCTCAACGACACACCGAACCCACAGGACACGCACCAACAACACCAACCTGACCAAGCCCTACTAGCGCTGGGGCGAGAAACGCTCAGCGGTGTATTGGCGCGGTAGGCGTTAAGGCCGGGGGTTGTCCCGCCCTACGACAACGGACACTGTCTCTCGCCGCTTCGCAGCCTGAACGAGGCTCCCCTCGCGCGGCGTCTCGCCGTGACGTTGCGTTAGGAGTCGACGGCTCACCCTCACCTACCACTCGTGATGAGCCTCCCGGCCTGCTCGGCAAGGAGGCTCGCGGCTCGCGCAAGATCCTCCGGGGTGTCCACTGCTACCCCGTCATCCAGGACAGGGACCATCTGTACGGCGTGGCCGTGTTCGACGAAGCGCAGCATCTCCACTCCCTCGGCGCGCTCCAGGGGCCCCTGCTGGAGCTGTCGGAAGCGTTGGAGAGCTGGGCCGGTGAAGCCGTAGAGGCCCAGTTGGCGGAGGTACTTCGGTCGGTCACCCTTCGGGTAGGGAATGGGCTGGCGCGAGAACATCAGGGCCTCGCCCCGGGCCGCGATGACGACCTTGACGACGTTGTGGTCCAGGACGGCGCCGACGTCGACCAGCTCGGTGTAGGCGTTCACCGCGAGAGTGCCCAGCGGCAGGTGCTCCAGGGCCTCGGAGATGGCGTCGATGGCGGTCGGCGAGACGAACGGCTCGTCGCCCTGGACATTGATGTACGCCTCGGCTTGCAGACGCTCGGCGACCTCCGCGACGCGATCGGTGCCGGTGAGGTGCTCTCCGGTACGGATGTACTCGATGCCCAGTTGGCGGCATGCCGCTTCAATGCGTTCGTCGTCGGTCGCCACGACGGCTCCGTCGAGACGTTTGGCTTCCAGGCAGCGCTGGTGGACGTGCCAGAGCAGCGGCTTGTCGCCGAGGAGGGCCAGTGGTTTGCCGGGGAAGCGCGAAGCGCCCCAGCGGCAGGGTATGACGGCGATGTGCCGGCGCGGTGTGGTGCCGGTCGGCTGGGCTGTGGTGGCGGCCACGGCGTCCTCCTGGTGGTCGAGTAGGGGGCGGGACTTCAGGTGAGCAGGGCGAGCTTGGCGCGGACGCTGGGTGAAGCGGCGCTCGTGAACGGCCGCCATTCGTAGCCGTCGACCTCCTCTTCTTGGAGCGTCACCACGTGTTCTGCGCCGAGGTGGAAGGCCCAGCGGAAGTCCACGTGGTGGTGGGCCAGTTCGTCCTTCGAGGGGTTCGCGTCGATGGCGTGTACGTCGATGTCGAAGGGGACGTCCTCGTAGCCGGAGAGGGGGACGACGGCGCTGGGCGGGATGCCGGCCTCCTCGTGCAGTTCGCGCAGGGCGGCGTCGTGCAGGTGCCGGTCATCGGGTTCGTTGTGACCGCCGGGCGCCAGAAGTTTCCCGGATGCCTTGTGCACGATGTGCAGCACGCGACGGTCGCCGTCGATGAGGATGGCACTGCAGGTCACGTGGGCGGGGTACGTCTTGCGGTTCGTGGGGTCGTCCGAGGCGGCGAGCGCGGAGAACAGCAGGGTGAGGGAGTCGCGTTCGTCCGGGTGGCGGGCGAGGTATGCCTCGGTGACGGAGCGGATGTGGGTGACGGAGGGCGGCACTGGGGGTCACCTTTCGAAGTGGTGGAGCCAGGTTCTGGCGATGGCGTTGCGGTCGGCCGCCGGCATCTCGTGCAGTCCGGGCTGGAAGCGGGCGTGGCTGAGCGCGGCGGTGGCGGCGAGTATCTCGGCCTGGACGAGGTGGATGTACGCGCCGACGGCGGCGCCGTGCACGAAGTTGACGGCACCGCCGTCTGCGAGCACGTAGAAGTAGTGGCCGGTGACCTCGTATCGCGTCAGCTGGGCGCTGACGGGGCTGCGTTGGTAGAGGTCGTGGAGGCTTCCGAGTTCGAGTTCGTCCTCGGATGAGGTCACCGATCCGAGGTACGCGCCGTTGCGCAAGGCGGCGAAGTCTCCCTGTCGCAGGGCGAGATTGCCGGTGGCGCACAGGACGAGTTCCGCGTCGCGTACCGCCTCGGCGGTGGACGCGCTGGTGCGGAAGCCCAGAGAATGCGCCTGGACTCGCTTGATCGGATCGCTGTCGTACACGGTGACGCGCAGGTCCTGGGCGCGCAGGGTCTGGGCGATGGCCCGGCCGATCTTGCCGAAGCCGATGACGCACGCGTTGCGGCTCGTGAGGATGTCCCCGCGGGCGCGGACGAGGGCGTCGGTGGAGAACACGATCGACCGGCCGACGAGGTGGTCTTCGCAGTCCTTGAGCGGGGAGCGGGCCACGGACACGACGGGGCACCGCAGGGAGTCGAGCGCCGCGTAACGCTGGTGTCCGTTCTCGGTGTCCTCGACGACGCCGAGGATGCGGCCGGAGAACTTGCTCACGAGGGTGTCGAGGCTCGCCGCGAAGTAGCCGCCGATGTCCACCAGGACCACGTCTTGGCCGCCGGCTGTGTCCTCCAGGTAGTCCAGAGCCTGGGTGTTGTCGGTGAACCGTTCCCGGGTGAGGTCGTGGACCGGGAGGGTGCTGCGGACGGCATCGAGGGTCGGCTGGTGGATCGACCGGGGCTTGGGCAGCACCGCGCCGACCGTGGACACCGCGGTCATGGCGCGCAGGAACGCAGGCCGCTCGGGAAGCAGGTGCGTGATGACCAGCGTCGTGATCGTCTCGCCCGCCGGGAACTGCGCGGTGATCTGCCGGAAGAAGGCGTCCAGCCGCGCTCGCTCGGGACTTTCCATTACCTCTCCTCTCGGGCTCCGGGTCGCGGGGCTATGCGGCTCGGCTGTAGTTGGGGAGCTGGGCGGCCAGGGCCTGCATGTGAGCGCGCAGCCCGTTGTGGAGGTCGACTCGCGGCTGCCAGCCGAGGACCTCTCGGGCACGGCTGGGGTCGGCGCGGGTGAGGAGGACGTCACCGTTGCGCGCGTGGTCCTGCTGGAGCTGGATGTCGCGGCCGGTGAGGCTGGTGGCGATGTTGATCACTTCCAGTAGCGACGCGTTCGACCCGCCGCCCACGTTGATGGCACCGTTCGCGGTCGGTACGACGGCGGCGGCGATCGTGGCGGCGACCACGTCGTCGATGTAGGTGAAGTCGCGTCGCTGGTGGCCGTCTCCGTACAGGCGGAGCGGCTGTCCGGTCAGGGCGGCCTGCAGGGCGCGGTGGGTGAACATGTCGGCGCGCTGGCGGGGGCCGTAGACGGTGAAGTACCGCAGGGCGACGACGCTGGGGCCGATGGGGCGCCCGGCGTAGGCGAGGCAGAGCTGTTCCTCGGCCAGTTTGGTCACGGCGTACGGGGAGGCGGGCTTCGGACGGTCGGCCTCGACGCTCGCGCCGCCGTCGGTCGGACCGTAGACGCTGGAGGAGGAGGCAACGACCAGTCGCGGGACGCCGATGCGGGTGCAGGCTTCCAGGACTCGGTGGGTGGCCAGCACGTTGGACGCGACATAGTCGCCGAATTGCGGGCCCCAGGAGGGTCGTACGCCGGGTATTCCGGCGAGGTGGAAGACTGCGTCCGCGTCGATCAGGAGGGGGTCGATCGCGCAGTGGAGGAGGTCGGCGGTGACGTGGTGGTATCCCGGGAGTCCCCGCAAGGCGGCGAGGTTGGCGGCGGCCGTGGGGTCGGTGGACGGGTCGCGGCGGTCGACGCCGATCACGGTGGTGCCGGCCTGGACGAGGGCGTGTGCAAGGTGGGAGCCGATGAATCCGGCGGAGCCGGTCACCACGGCCCGGCGGGGTGCGGCGGTGGTGGTCGGGGGCTGCTCGTGCTGCGGCACGGGAATCTCCAGAGGTGTGGTCGAAGAGGGCGAAGTCAGGTGAGCCGGGCCAGGACGGTCCGGCCGTGCGCGCTCAGGGTGAGGTCGTTCTCCTTGTGGCCCTTGACCAGGGCGGTGGCCGCCTCGATGGCGCCGAAGGACTCCAGGAGGCGGCGTTCGGAGCCGTTCAGCGGGCGTCCGTACCCGTCGAGGAAGGCGGTCCGGAGGTGGGGCGCGGCCTGCCAGCGCCGGAATTCGAGCCGGGCGAAGTCGCGGATGCGGGCGTCGCGGCGCATGTGTTCGAAGTCGCAGATGCCGAAGGCGTCGCCGACCAGCCAGTTGCGCGGCTGGTAGTCGAGGTGGCAGACCGCGCTGTCCATGAGGCTGTTGTCCAGGATGGCCGCATGGTGGTTCAGCAGGTTCCGCTCGGCCGTGTCGATCAGGTCGGCGCGAACAGCCTGGTCGATCCAGCCGTGGAGGCGCTGTGCCAGCACGGCACCGACGGCGCCGCCCTGGGGCATGGAGGTGGCCCGGTGGAGCGTGCCGAGGACGTGGCCGGCCTCGTGATGGGCCAGCTCCTCCTCGGGTGAGCCTGGTCCCACGGTGTCCGCCCGATCGCCCGCGAGCGCGGTCAGCAGGAGAGTGCGAGTGGCGTCGTATCGGCCGACCAGCGTCGGGGCGTGGCCGATCAGGTGGGTTCCCCAAGTTCGGTAGGCGTGAAGCTCCCGCGCGTACCGGTCCTGCTCGGCGTGCTGCTTGACGACGAAGTGCCGCCCATCGGCGTCCACCACCCGCACCACTCGGAGAGGGAGCAGCGGGTCCGGCACGATCTCGACCGCTCCGAGGAGGTCATGCGCCAACTGAATCCGCGGGTCGTCTGCCACCGTGGTCACGAGGATGCCTCCGACGCGAGGTGTGCGGTGTCGTTGTGCCGGTCGAGCATCCAGCGGGTCTGTCCGAGCCGGTTGTGGTGCTCCTGCCAACGGGTGATGGAAGCGTGGTTGACCGTGAAACCCGCGGGGGAACCGATCGGGATGTCCAGCAGCAGCGTGTGGGCGGTGATCACGATCTCGCCGTGAGCCGCGAAGACGACGCGCTGCCCCCGGTGCTGGTCGATGACGTCGCGCAGGAAACTGCCGGCGCGTTCCAAGTAGCCGTTCCAGGTGTCGGAGCCAGCGGCCCACTGCTGGTCCGGGTGAGCGTGGGGGCCGCCGTCCGCTGCGGTCTTCACGGCGGTCCAGGGCTTGCCGTCGGCGTCGCCGTGAACGGGTCCGTCGAGGCGTTCGTCAGTGGACATGGGTATTTGCAGGGCCTGGCTGATGATCTCGCCGGTCTGGATCAGCCGGATCCGCGGGCCCGTGTAGACGAGATCGAAGGGCTGCTTCTGGTGCTCGGTGGCCAAGCGGCGTGCCGCCGCCTCGACCTGGGTATACCCGAGGCTGGTCAGACCCGTGCAGGTGCGCGGGCCCCCGACGAGGCCGTCGGCATTGCACTGGGCCTGGCCGTGCCGGACAAAGACGAGTTCGGTGGTGATCATGGAGTTCCTCGGATGTGGGAGCGGAGCGGCCAGCTGTAGCGGTAGCCGTTGTGCCCGATGTACGGGGCGGTCAGCACGGCGTGCAGGGCCAGGAAGCCGTCGAGGCGTTCGCGGTCCGTGGTGCCGAGCCGGGCGCCGTAGCGTCCGGCCGCCGCGTTGTACGCGAGCAGGGCGGCGTTGACGGCGTGGTCCGTGAGGGGGCCGTACGTCAGGTGGAGCGTCGCGATGAGCTTGGCGAGGTCGTATCCCATGGGGGCGAGGGACAGGTCATCGGTGTCGACGGTGACGATGTCCCCGGTGCTGGTGATGATGAAGTTCCGGGGGTTGCTGTCCTTGTAGAAGGCGAACGGCCCCTGGGCGGTCTCTTCCAGCAGGCCGAGCATCGCGTACAAGGCCACCTTGTTCGGCAGATAGCCCTGCTCGTGGCGACGCCGGAGCGCGATCTCCCGGGGGGCGACGTAGCCGTCAAACGTAGTGCCGTCCTGGAAGCGGTGCGGGATGCCCAGCGATGCGGACTGCAGGTCGCTGGCCCAGGCGGCACCGTGGGCGTGGCCCAGCAGTTCCGCCATGCGCGGCAGGTCCTCGGGGCTTACGGAGCGGCCCTCGACCCGCTCGAACGTCAGGCTGTCAGGTCCGACGGTGTGGAGGGCCGGCTGCCGCAGCGGCTTCGCGTGTTCATTGATCCACCGGTAGTGGCGCACAGCTCCCGCCGCGCGCTCCGGTGTCGCGTAGTGCTTGGTGAACTGCGAGGCGGTCATGGCTGCCGCCCTTCGTTCGGCTGAGCAACGACGAAGGTGATGAGGGACCTTGTGGTCAGCGGCTGGTCCGGAAGGAATTCGTGCAACGTCGCGGCCAAGGCCCCGGGGTTGCCGTACAGGCCGGGCGCGAAGTCGTACTTGGGGTTCGTGGCCAGGTACTGCGCCGTGTGGTCGTGGCCGCCGAAGGTGAAGGCGTGCTCCTCGTCCAGGACGGCGATCACGTCGAGCGAGGAGGCTGCCAGGTCGGCGAGGTTGCCGCTGTGGGCTGCGGTGTAGAGGCTCTGGTGCCTGTCGGCCTGCGCGTCGAGGCCGGCGGAGGCGACAAGTTGGTCCATCTCCCGGTAGCTGTCGAGGCCCTTGGTGACGAGCACGGCCAGGCCCCCGGGGGCGAGGACCTTGGCGATCTGCGCGATGACGTCCTTGGGCTGCGGCGAGTGGTAGAGGCAGAACGCGGCGACAGCGACGTCGCACGATCCGGCGGGCAGCGGAAGGTCGTGGAAGTCGCCTTCGACGAAGTCCACCGTGGTGTCGGGCAGCCTTGGGGCGCGCTCGCGGGCCTGGGCGAGCAGCGAGGGGGCGGCGTCCAGGCCGAGGACACGCTGCGGCCGGAGCTGCTCGGCAAGGAACAGGCTGCTCGTGCCGCGACCGCAGCCGATGTCGAGCACCACGCCGAGCCGGTCCGGCTGGGCGTGGTGGGTCTGCACCAGGCTGACGATCCTCTCGGGCACGGGGCGGCCGGAGGTCTTCGCGCGCATCAGCGCGCTGGTCCGCCCGGCCAGCCGGGCGGCCTGGCCGTACAGGTCCTGTTGCCGGGCGGGGTCCAGGAACGGGTTGGGCTCGTTCATGCCGCACCCCCGGTCCGGGGGCGCGGGCCGCTCAGGACTGCTCGGCGGCTACCTTCTGCAGCCAGCGGCGCGTCTGGCGCCGGTTGGCCAGCAGCACCACGTCGGCCTTCGTGCCGAACTCCTCGATCTTCGCCATCACGCGGGGCCGCATCTTGCGCCGGTACGTGGCGACGTACTTGATCACGCCCCAGTGGATGCGGTTGTGCACCCCGTTGCCCTTGTGCCCGGCCCCGTGCCGGATCTGCCGGGAGAAGATCCCGTACAGCGCCGCCACGGTCGAGACGTCCATCAGGACCACCGTGTCGCAGGCTTCGAGCCGCACCTGCAGCGTCGAGTTGTAGTTGCCATCGATCACCCACCGCGGCTGCGAGACCAGCTCGCGCTGCAGCTCGGTGAACTTGTCCATGGGCAGCGCGTTCCACTCGTCGTCGTAGAACGCGGCGTCCAGGTGCGTGACCGGGGCGTCGAGGATCGTGCCCAGTTCGCGGGCCACGTGGGATTTGCCGCTGCCTCCGCAGCCGACGATGGCGACCTTCTTCATGGTGCTCCAGCGTAGAGAGGTTCGGGTGTCCGGCGGGGCCATCCTCCCGGACACGTACGGATGACCCAGGCGCTATGGCCTGTCGAGTGGTCTGCATCAGGCCACTCCCTGCTCGGGCGCGGTGGCCTGGAGGAGTCCGTGCAGGACGGATTCCAGGGTGTCGACCTGCTTGCTCAGGCCGAACAGGCGCAGGCGGTCCACGCACGCGGCGATCAGGTCGGCGTGCTGCTGGGTGCCGGCGATCTCGCGGAGGTAGGAGAGGCGTTCGATCACGTCGCTGCCGGAGCGCACGACCAGCTCCTTGGGGACGAACCGGTCGGCGAAGCGGATGTCCGCCGGGGCCAGCGGCAGGCACCCGGCGAGCACGGCCTCGAAGATGCGCTGGGTCATCTGCCCGACCGCGGCGTACCGCTCGGGCAGCATGAGCACCGTCGCCAGCGACCGGCCGTAGATGCCGGCGGCGTCCTCGAACGGGATCCGGCCCACGAAGCGGACGTGCGGCCAGCGGTCGGTCTTCGTCCACTTCCCGGCGACCAGGTGCTCGACGCGGGCGGCGGCCGGGGCGAAGAAGCGGTCGAAGGACTCGTCGCGGTCGTACTGGTTGCCCACGTAGCCGAGCGCCAGGTCCCGCCGTTGTGCCGCGAGGGCCCCGGGGTCCGCCTGAGCGAGGAGGTCCTCGGCGACGGGGAACAGCAGGGAGCGTGCGCCGTGGGTCGGGGCGAGGGCGGCCTCGCAGACGCGGGTGTGCGCCGTGCGGCGCCACACGCTCTCGGCCCGCAGGGTGCGGTCCTTGTCCCAGATGACGGTGGGCATCCGGTGCCGCACGGTGTAGTGGTTGATGAGCTGGGCCTGGCGGTGCAGGTCGCAGGTGTGCCCCTCGGTCCCGCACATGGTGGTGTTGCGGCCGGTGATCGCCCAGCGCCACTCCAGGAATAGGGCGTCGAGGTCCGGGAGGCCGTCGTCGAAGGTGTACGCGCCGCCGAGGTCCTCGCCCGCTTCGAGGCGGTCGCGGTCGGCCTGCAGGAAGACGATGTCGTGACCGCGGGCGAGGAGCGCGTCGATGAAGGGGCGGCGGTGGCTGCGGCCCCCGTCCGGGGTGTCGGTGACGCCGTTACCGAAGAAGCCCCAGAAGCTGTATCCGATCTTCACTTGGTGATCCACCGCTCTTCGAGGAGCAGGGCGTCGAGCCCGGAGCTGGCCAGGCAGTCCAGGGCCATCTCCGGTGTCCCGCAGATCGGCTTGCCCTTGACGTTGAGGGAGGTGTTGATCAGCACGGGCACCCCGGTGCGGCGGCCGAAGGCGGTCAGGACCGCGTGCATGAACGGGTTCTGCGACCTGGTGACGGTCTGCAGGCGCGAGGTGCCGTTGGCGTGCACGATGGCGGGCACCTGCTCGCGCGTCTTGTCCGTCACGCCGGAGGCCATGGACATGTACGGCGCCTGCTGGCCGAGGGTGAAGAACTCATCAGCGCGCTCGGCCAGGACCATCGGCGCGAAGGGCCGGAACGGCTCGCGGAACTTCACGGTGGCATTCAGGCGCTCGACGACGCCGGGCTCCAGCGGGGAGGCGAGGATCGAGCGGTTGCCCAGGGCGCGCGGCCCGGCTTCGACGGCTCCCTGAAACAGGCCGACGATGGTGCCGTGGGCGAGCTGGTCGGCGAGGAACTCCGCGGTTTCGATGCCGAGGGCCTTCTGGTGGAGGCCGGGCCAGGGAGCGAGGTCGAGGGGCTGGTCCTCGTAGGACGGGCCGAGGTAGCAGGTGCGGGCGACGCCGGCCAGCGGGCGCGGGCTGCGGACGTCGACGTGCACGGCGAGGGCGGCGCCGATCGCGGTACCGGCATCGCCGGGCGCGGGCGGCACGAACACCTCGTCAAAGATGCCGGCCTCGATGATCCTCCCGATGCTCACGCAGTTCGTGGCGACACCGCCCCCCACACACAGGCGCGGGGAGCCGGTGAGGACGCGGGCGCGGCGGGCCAGGTGCACCATGACCTGCTCGGTCCGCTCCTGGAGGGCCGCCGCAAGGTCCTGGTGGACCTCGGCCAGGGGCTCGCTCGGGTGCCGCTCGGGGCAGGTCTCGGCGACGAAGCGGCCGGACGTCCGCTCGTATCCCGACGTGAGGGTGCGCTTGGGGAAGTAAGCGGGGTTGATGTGGAAGCCGGTCGCGGTCGTGCGGACGGCCTGGGCGAACAGGTGGCGGAAGCGGGCAGGGTCGCCGAGGGCGGCCAGCGCCATCACGGTGCCTTCCTCGTCGCCCCGGCGCCAGCCCAAATGCTCGGTGACGGCGCCGTACACGTACCCAAGCGAGGCCGGGTCATTGATCGCTTCCAGCGTCTGGGTGACAGGGCGGAGCGCGGTGTGCCCGTGGGCGATGGTGGTGGTCTGCCGCTCGCCGAGGCTGTCGACCACAAGCACGGCGGCCTCGTCCCAGCCCGAGGCGGCGAAGGCCGTGAGCTGGTGGGCGCGGTGGTGCAGGACCGGCACGACGCGGGCGGCGGGGAACTGCCGGCCGATCACCCGCAGACGGAACTGGGTGCGCAGGGCCACCTTGGCGAACCCGTGCGCGCGGGCCAGGGCCCGGTCGCGCGTCGCCGGGGAGAGCGCCAGGCGCAGGGCGACGGGCGACTCGGCGAGGTAGCGAGAGGGCTGGAAGTTGTAGGCGACGGCGTCCACGTCGGCGGCGGTGAGCTTGGCCTGGCCGAGCAGCCACTCGATGGCGCGGGACGGATAGAGCTTGGTGTGCTTCTCCTCGGAGAGGCGTTCCTCCTCGACGAAGCCGATCAGTTCGCCGTCCACCAACAGGGCGGCCGACGAGTCGTGGGTGTACGAGCACAGGCCGAGGACGACCGAAGGGGTGCGCTTCACGGCGGCCGTCACCTCGCCCCGGCGGTCGCGGCGGGCTTGGAGGAGCGGCGCTCCAGCTCGCCGTACCAGGCGGTGAGGGCATGGCCGAGGGGACCGTCGATCGCGTCGGCCGCCCGCCATGCCTGCTGGCGCTGTCCGTCCTTCCACAGCCGGTAGCTGCGCAGAGTCTCGGCCATCGTGTCCCAGCCGGGGTGGCCGGTCACATCGCGGGCCTCGACCTGGTCGAGCAGGCCGTCGAAGCCCTTCCACGGCGTTCGCAGGTCGGGCATGACCGGGCTCGCCGCGAGAGAGGTCAGCTCCTCGGCCCGCTCGACGTGCTCCTCGTAGACGTGCAGCGAGCCCACGTGCAGGTGGAACTCGCCCAGCTCCGCGTCGAGCCATCCGGCGACCAGCTCGTGCAACACGGTGTAGAAGAACACGTCGTACGGCATGCCGATCCACACGTCCTGGCCGCGCATCATGGTCGCCATGTGCAGGCGGCCGGCGCGCAGGTGGAAGCGGAAGCCGAGGGTGCAGGGCACGTCCTTGTGCCCGGCGGCGTCCTGCGCGGGGTCGTAGAGCTGGATCAGGGCTCGCCGGGAGTCGGGGTCCTCCTTGAGGATCTCCACGACGCGGGCGAGCTGGTCGACCTTGCCGCCCCAGTTCCGCATCCTGGGCCCGTACGCGCCGAGCAGGACGCCGTTGTCGGCGTACTGTCGCAGCCGCGCGTTGTAGTCGAAGATCCACGGGGCGTCGGAGCCGGAGAGGTGCCAGACGGTCTCGGCGACCGCGAAGGCCGGGTTCACGATCCGGGCCGGGGGTGCGTAGAGCAGGCGGGCGCGTGGCTGGGTGAGCAGCAGGTGGACGTCGCGGACTTCGCGGGTGGCCATGCCCCGGGGGCTGACCTTCTCGCCGGACTTGGCCAGCGTGATGGCGCCGGAGAACAGCTCGGCCATGCTGTCGGCGGTGAGGTGTGTCATCGGGCAGGAACTCCTTCACCCAGCGGCGACGCAGAGGTCGCGCTCGGGGCATCGTGGTGGATGTGGTCGGATGATCTGGCGCTGGCTTCGGCGCGCTGGCTGATGAGGCGAGCGACCTGGGCCGCGCTGTCGCCGCGCCACCGGCACACCGCGTCCATGGCCGCCTTCGGGACGGGCGTGCCCGGTGCACGCAGGGCGGAGAGTGCTTCGGCGACGTCACCGGCGTTGTGGCAGCGGGTCGCGAGGCCGTGGCCGGCCAGATCCAGCGTGCGCTCGCCCGGCGCACCGATTTCGAGGACCGGGACGTCGAGCAGCGCGGCCTCGATCCCGCACGTCGAGTACGCACTCGCCAGCGCATCGGCCCCGGCGAGGCAGCCCCGGGCGCCGACCCGCGGGTCGGCCACGGCCACGAGCGGGCCGCCGTCGCGCTTCAGCAGCGCGGTAAAGGCATCGGCGCCCTGGGCCGGATGCGGTGCGATGACGAGACCCCAGTCGCCGTCCGCCTCACTCAGGCCGTCCAGGAGGAGGTCCGCCTGGGCCTTGAGGCGAGCAGGGCTGAACGGCTGGCAGGCCCACACCGCGATCCGGGCCGGGGCTCGGCGGTTGCCCGGAGCGAGCACCTTCTCCAGGTACCGCCGCTGTGCCTCACGGCCGAGGCTGGCCAGCGCATCGAAGCGGGGCTGGCCCAACACGTGCACTGCGGCGTCAGGGTGGCGCACCCACGTGCGGGCCAGGGGAGCATCCCGTTCGCCCATGACGACGATGTCGCGGCAGTGCAGGGCTGGCCAGGCGACTGATTCCGCCGTCCACGCTCCGTGCTGAACGTGGACCGTGTTCGCGCCGTGCCGCTCGGCCGCGTGCGCGGCCAGTGCGCCCAGCGGGCTGGTGTCGTTGCTCAACAGGACGGTGTGCGGCCGGGTCGCGGCCAGGACGCCGTCGAGCCAGCTCTCGGCTCGCAGGATGGTCCGCCAGGAGGGCTGGGTGCACCCGCCGCTGGTTTCGAGGAGTACGGACAAGAGCAGTACGAACCGGGCGAGTTGGAGGTCGTGGCCCTTGACGCGGACGACGTGCTTATCGTCGCGCGGGTGCAGGCCCTCCGTGGTGCCGGAGAGGGTGAAGAGGTCGCTCGGCGCCGAGCGCAGGTCGATGCCCGTGCCCGTCGGCGCGGGGCACCGCTCCGCCGGGTCGGTGGCGAGGTCGAGCAGGAGGCTCGACCGTCCCTCGCGCTCCAGCTCGGCGAGCACCGGCATCAGGGTGTCGGCGTGGCGGGAGGTCCAGGACAGCGCCACGACGTCTCGCTGCTTCAGGTCTGACGGGAGCGGGCTCGGGTCCGTGTTCGCCGTGCTGACACGGGTCCGGTTGCGTAACTGGGCGGAGCGGGTGGGGCTGTGCGGAGCCGCCGCTCCGAGCAGATAGGCGATGCCGGACCAGGTGACGGTGTACGCGAGGTACTCCCGCGAGCTGCTCGAACGCAGACCGACGCGCCCCTCGTACGGGGCGAGAGCCAGAGGTGCCGGCGCCGATGCGAACGGCTCCCAGGCGTCCAGGGCCAGCAGCTTACGCAGGACCTCGGTCACGAAGCGCCGCACGGGAACGTGCTGGATGTAAAGCCAGCCAGCGCCGCCCGGCGTGGAGGCGAGCGAAGCTCCGTAGCGTTCCAAGGCGTCCATGACGTTCTCGACGAGGGCGCGCAGTTCCTGCTGGTCGACGGGGATGGCCTCCAGCTCCCCGGTCCGGATGTGGTCGGTCGTAACGTGACCCAGGGCACCGCTGCCGACGAGAGCCCACCGGGGCTGGCCGGCGAAGTCGGACCGGACCAAGCTCAAGCCGCCGGCCGCACGGATGCTCACACCAGACCCCTCTCGATCAACGGCCTGTCGGAGTGGAGAAGTCGCAACAGCTCGTCCGGCGCAGCGACGACTTCGGGGGCGGGCGAGGTGGGCTGCCCATATCCCCACCCCGCATGGACGTAGGCGACACCGGCACGGGCCGCCGCCTCCTGGTCGACCGCCATGTCCCCCACGTACACGGCCGCAGCAGGGTCGACTCCGAGGTCGACCAGGGCCAGGAGGATCGGGTCGGGGGCCGGCTTCGCCCGGCCCACGCCAGCGGGGGTGCGCACGGTGGCGAAGGGGCACCCGAGGTGCGCGAGGAGCGGGGCGGCGCGGTCGACGTGCTTCGACGTCACCACGCCCAGGCGCCAGTCGGCGGCCACGAAGGCATGGAGCACTTCGACGACGCCGGTGAATTCGTGCGCGAGGTGTGCGGCGGCGACGGATTCCGTCTCGTACGTCCGGCGGACTGCGTCGATGTCGGTGATGCCCAGCCGCTGCATGATGTCGCTGAACTCGCGTCCCAGGTGACGCTCGTAGTCGGTGAACGGAAGGGTCACGCCGTGGGCCTCCTGGACCTTCCGCCATGCCTTCTGCATCACCGGGCGGGTGTCGAGCAGGACGCCGTCAAGGTCGAGGAGCAGGGCACGCTGCGCACGGTTGGCGGGCCGTCTCTCCCTGGCGGTGATTTCGGATGCGGCCGGAGCCGGTGGAGCAATCGGGGCGGGAACGGTCATGGTCGTCCTCTTCGGCAGGGTGGCTATTGGCAGTGGGGCGGCGCGACTCAGAGGGCTGAGATCGGTTCGAGTTCGCACTCGGGGTACTGGTTGGGCCCGCCGGCCTCCTCGAACGCGACATTGAGCAGCGCCACGTGCATGCGGTCGTGGCGGCCCCTGGACTGCAGGGCGCGTCCGTGGCGGGTCAGAGCCCATGCCTTGAGGGCCGTGGGGTCATTCATGAAGTTCTTGGCGTTCTGCCGCAGCACGGCCGACGTGTACACCCCGAGGTTGAGTCCGGTGCGCCAGAACTCGAGCCACCACTGGCACATCAGCAGCGGACCGGACTCGTCCTCCTTGACGTGATCGGGGTGGTTCCGCACCCAGATCGGGTCCAAGTCCGGATGGGTAGTGGCGACTTCGAGCATGCGGCCGTGCGCTTTGTGCATCTCCAGCTCCAGGAGCTGCCGGTGCTGCAGGTGGCGCTGGGCGGTGTGCACCGCGGACGCGACGGCAACGGTGGCGGCCAAAGCGAGAACGGAACGGTTCATCTGCTACCTCACTTATTCGCGGGTGGTAGTGCCGTGACCGTCGTCATGCCGCGTCCGGCGGGCCGTCAGGCGAAACCGGAGGCGCCGAATTCCCGGCAGCGGGCAGGCGAGAGAGGCGGTGGAAGCGGGAGAGGTCGAAGCCGCTCCCCCGAACCTCGCCAGCGGGCACGGCGAAGAGATCGATACCGGCCTCGCTGGGCAGTTCCGGACTGGCTTCTTGGATGGCGAAAAGGGCCTCGCCCTGCTCGCGGTGCGGCAGGGGACGCGGTGCCCGGTCGGTGTGTCCCTCGAACGTCATGGTGTCCCCCTGATCAGGCGGAGTAGTAGGCGATGGCGAACGCGGCAAACATGGTGAGGACCAGGAGGACCTGAGCGCTGATCTGTCTCCAGCCCCATCCCTTCGCGTCCATCCAGCGCAGCGGACGCCTTCAAGTCGGTACGGCCGGTTCCTCGGGGATCACGAGGTGTACGAACGCCTGGTATCGCTCACCCAGGTGCTTGATCACGGCGTGGTATTCGTCATTGTCAGAGCTGATGTTGTGCCGATCGAGGACGATCACACCGTTCGCGAACCCGCCCCGAATCAGTCGCTCGACTTCCCCCCAACCGGGTCGCTTCCAGGGAGGCATGTAGACCCCACGGCTGGCGCGCGCCGGGGAAGTAGGGCGCGGTTGCCGGGACGGCCACGTCGTGCAGCCTGGCTCCTATCGCGTAATCGTGCTGTTCGGCCTCGACCTGGAGGGTGTGCCAGTCCTCGTCGGGGCTGGCCCCCCTGCCGAGAACCAAGCTGTATGCCAGTACCTGGAGTTGGCGATCACCTGCTCGACGAGCGTGCCGTTCGTTCGCCTCCCGACGAAACTGCTGACGGAGCCGACAGAGCTGCCCGCTGCGGGACGGGCGCACCAGCGGAGCGCCGTGGTGCCACCTCCGGATCTCTGCGTTGTCGACGTCCATCCAGTCGCTGGACGCCGGCATCTCCAGCACCGCCTCGCGGTGAGCCGCGTGTGCCAGCGCGGCTGACACGGCAGGGATTTGGTTGTGCGGCGACATGGGGGTGCCTCCATATGTCGTGATCGGATCAGGTACTCGGCGACTGCCATCTCCAGGACCGCGGCCAACGGGGGGAGGGCTCACCAGGAAGAGCTGTCGGCGATCTTTGAGGTATTGGCGGACGACTACTCCTCGTCGCGCCGAGCGCTGGCCGCTCAAATCAGCCGCTGGCCGTACCAGTGGGACTCATGAGGCGACGCTGCTCGAATGGAACCGTCCGCGGGGTGGCGGGGCGTCGCGGCTATCTCCGCCTGCTCGTCGGCGCTCACCATCCGCACTCCGGCGAAGAGACGCTGTTTCCAGAAGGAGAGCTCCCTGCCGAGCTTGGGCGCCGGGCTGACTTCTTCTGTCTCTTCCACGGCTCAGATGCGCCCGACCCCTATGAGCACGCGGCCAATCATGTTCGGATCGACTCGTGGCGCCCTCAGCTTCCCGGGGCCGGCTTTGGGAGGCCGGCCCGGAGATCGCGTCGCCCTCTCGTCTTCACCAACTCGGTTGGCGGGGTTGAGACCGACCTCGGCCCACACCACCTTGCCCGGCATACCGTGCGCCGGATAGTGGCCCCAGCGCCTGCTCATCACTGCAACGATGAAGATGCCCCGGCCCCCCGTCGCCTCCACGCCGACCTGTTTCAATACCGGCGGCCTCGTGTCGCGATCCCACACCGATACCTTCACGGCGTCACCGAGGATCTCCAGCGTGAGCTCGAAGGTCTGCGCCGTGTTCCGTACCGAGAACGGGGAGGTCTCCTCCTCGCCCTCCTTGGGATGCCGAACGGCGTTCGTGGCCAGCTCGGACACCAGAAGCTGCACGGTCTCGACGATGCCGGCGTGCACGCCCCAGCGGGACAGAACATCTGCGGTGTGCAACCGCGCCAAGCCGACGGCGTTGGGGATGTCGGCCAACATGAGGCTGTTACGCGGGTGTGGTGCGTGGGACATGGTGTGCCTCCCGAGTTGGGAGAGGAGCGCGGGGTGCGTTCGCTGGCTCTCGCTCGTTTCGTGATGGGGCCGCCGAACCCGGGCTCGGCGTTTGAGTGGCGGCAGACGGCATTTCGGGCTCGCGCCGTCTCCGGATCCGCGGGACCGATGCCGGCCGATCGCCGACTGCACGGTTGTCCCCGGGCCGGGTACGTCCATAAGAGAACCGCTCCGGCGCCCCGGTAAGAAGGGTGCACGGAGGATGTCTCCGGCCACACGGGGCGGCACGGTTGGTGAAGGGTTGTACGGATGACGAGCACAGAACGTGACCAGGGGAAGCAAGCGGCGACGGGACGTTTCGAGGGGCGGCGGATTTTGGTGACGGGCGGTTCCAGAGGGCTGGGCGAGCACGTCGTGCGCCTGCTGCTGTCGGAAGGAGCACGAGTGGCGACGTGTGCGCGGAAGCCCGAGCCGCTGGAGGCGCTTCGTGATTCGCTCGTCTCGCCCGACGTGCTGTTCGCACGGCCTCTGGACGTCTCTACGCCGGGACTGCTGGAACGGTTTGTGGACGATGCCGCGTCAGCGCTGGGCGGCCTGGACGGTGTCGTCGCTTGCGCGGGTGGCGCGCGTGGTCGGGGCATCGCCGAGGCAACGGCTCAAGACTGGTCGGCAACGTGGGAGATGAACGTCGGCCATGTCGCGCGGCTGGTCGCCACAGGTGCCCCGCACCTGCGGGCCGCTGGTGGCGGCCCGATCGTCGTGGTGGCTTCGGTCTCCGGTTGGAAGCCGGGTCCACAGGCTCAGTACGGCGCGGCGAAGGCGGCCCAGATCCACATGGTGTCGTCGTTGGCGAGGGAGCTGGCCACGGACGGCATCCGCGTGAACGCGGTCTCGCCCGGGTCGATGCTCATCCCGGGCAAGCGGTGGGATCGGATGCGCCAAGAGGACCCATCGGCCTTCGACCGCTTCCGCGCCGAGTTTCCCGGGGGCGATCTGGTGCGTCCGGAGGAAGTGGCGGACGTGATCGCGTTCTTGCTTTCGGACGAATCCCGGGGGGTGACAGGAGTCAATCTCCCTGTCGATAAGGGGCAGAACGCGCCAACGCCGGAGGGTTACTGACTGAGCGGGTTCAGGCCGCAGTGCCGAGTATGGGCCTGGCCCGGAGTTCGAATTCGCGCACGATCGGCTCGCCTCGGTGAGGAACAAGTCGCGTGCGGAAGTCGCGCAGGGCCTGGACTGATCGCTCGCTGTGAACGCCGCTGAGTAGATCCAGGGCGTTGCTGGCGGTGCCGACTGCCTCGTCCAGCCTGTCTTGCTGGAGGAACGCCGTGGCGAGTACCGAGCGGCTGATCGCCTGGCGGCGGCGCCTGTCGCTGTTTGCCTCCACCGACGCGCTGGCGAGGCGCTCGGCCTGGGCTGCCTCGCCGAGGTCACGGTGGACCAGGGCGGCCTCGGCTTCCAGATAGTGGTGGTCCAGAAAGCGGACCCACGGCGATTCCTCGGCCGGCCCCCGGCTGGTGTCCAGTCCTCTGCCAGCCGCGTGGAGGGAAGCCGTGGCTTGTCGGGTGTCGCCGAGAGCGGCGTAACCGCGGGCGGCCATGGCGTGCAGCCGCATGAGTCCCAGCGGGCTGCCCGACGACTTGGCGGTCGCGATGCCCGCTCGGGCGAGCGAGACCCCTTCAGCGGGGTTGCCGAGGCTGGTGGCGAGGTGGGACATGCCCGCCAGGATCTGTCCGCCGAGCACCCGGTCGCCGCCTTCGGCGCACAGCCGGAGTGCCTGGATCATGTAACGCTCGGCGAGTCCGTAGTCGGCGGTGTCGTACGAGCACCAGCCAGCGGTCGCCGCCATTTTCGCGGCCGAGGTGTATAGGAGTCGGCGCTGGTGGCTGGGCATGTTGCGCTGTTGCAGCATGGGTGCGAGCTGGGTGCTCAGGTAGTGCACGATGCTCGCTCGGACTCCGCCGCCACCGAAGCGGTTGTCCATCTCGTCGAACATTTCGATCATCGACTGGACCTGCTCGACGGGGCCTCCGTCGGCGACAGCGGCTAGGCGTGGAGCCTGATCGTCCTCAAGGAGCCAGAGGAGCCACTGCCGCTGGGGATCCATGAGGGCCGTCGCGACGAACGGCACGGCCCCGAGCAGGCTGCGCCGCGAGATGTCGGTGGAGCCTAGCTCCGCGAGCGTGTGCAGTGTTTCACCCACGTCTTCACGGTACGTCAAGGCCCGTGCAACGACCGGCTGCTGGCGCTGCTCTGGGAACCCGAGGTCGACAGGCGCGATGGGGCGTCCTAAGAAATCGGCCAGGGCGGCGGCGATGAATTCCGGGGCGCGATCACGAGGCGTCATGCCTTGCAGCCATCGGGTCACGGACGCCTTGTCGTAGCGCGTGACCACGCCCTGCAGCGCGGCCAGTTCGTTGACCTTGCGGGCAAGGGCGGCATGCGAACGACCGGTCTCCAAGACCACAGCCGCGAGCGCGGCGTTGGTCTCGCCGGTCCCCCTTGCGCTTCCCATGCGTAGATGATGCCTTGTCGATCACGCTCTGTCCCAGCCTTTCGACACAGGGGCATGAAAGAACAACCTCCGTACAACCGAACAACCCCGCTGCCCCCTCCTCGGAATCGGTGACAGCACTGAGACTGGGAGGGCTGCGGGCCGACCGTCCCTCCCAGCGAGGACGCTGCTGGAACGTCGCCGATGCCCTCAGCACCGGAGGGAGAACACCATGCAGCCAGTAGTCGTCTTGGACTGCTTCACCGTCGAGCCGAGCGGTCTCGGCGTACCGCCGTACCTGTCGACCTACGTCCGGAACGCCTGGTCGGCGCTGCGTCGGGCAAGGCCGGAGGCGGACGTCCGGTATGTGACCATCGACGATGTCCGCTGGTGTCTCGCCGGCGGAAGGCCCACCGTCGAACCGCCCCAGAGCGATCCGTTCACGTACTCGACCACCGTCAACCGGGACTCCGCCATTCAGCTTCTGCGGGATGCCGAGATCGTGGTCGTCATCGCCGGAGACGCCGTTCCCTCCGTCCATCTACACGCTGTGAACGGGTCGTTCGAGGAGATCGCCCGCGCGCTCGCCTGTGCACGAGGCCGTCGGTACCTTCTCGGGCCGTTGTCCACCTACGCCCTGGCCGCTCCTGCGGAGTACGCCGGGCTGTTCGACGCCGTCCACACCCACACGGTGACGTCCGGCGACCTCCTGCTCGGTAGCCACCGCCCCGCCGCCTACGGGCAGATGCAGCGCGAGCGCGACTCGTTCACCGGCCTCGTCGAGCAGATGCCCTGGCGGCCGATCGCCGAGCTGGAGCTGTACCGCGGCTGCACCCGGCGCAAGTTCTGCGACTTCTGCAACGAGCCAGCGAAGTCCCCTCTCGTCGCCTTCCGCGAGGTCGACGATGTCGTCGCCGAGGCTGCCCAGCTCTACGCCGCTGGCGTCCGGAACTTCCGGCTCGGGCAGCAGACCTGCTTCTTCTCCTACCGCAACCGGGACGAGGACGCGATCCGCGCCCTGCTCGCCGGTATCCGGGAGCGCTGCCCCGAGCTGGAAGTGCTCCACATCGACAACGCGGATCCCCTCGCTGTGGCCGCGCCGGTCGGCCTGCGCATCGCCAAGCTGGTGGCGGACTACTGCACCGAGGGCAACTGCGCGCCGATGGGCATCGAAAGCTTCGATCCGGTAGTCATCGCGAGGAACACCCTCACCTGCACGCCTGAGATCCTGATGCGGGCCGTCGAGCACGTGAACGAGGCGGGCGCCGCCCGTGGTCCCGGTGGTCTGCCGATGCTGCTCCCGGGCCTGAACCTGATCTACGGTCTGCCCGGCGAGACCCACGGCACCCACGTGGCAAATCTCCGGGGCCTGGCGGGGATTCTCGATGCCGGCCTGCTGTGCCATCGGACGAACGTCCGCCTGGCACGGGCCTTCCCCGGTACACCGCTGGCCGCGCTCGGCGAGCTGGAGCCGCTGCCCTCGGCGGAGCACTTCCCCTCCTGGAAGGCGGACATCGACTTCACCTGGGATCAGCCGATGAAGGAGCGGGTCTACCCGACTGGTCTGCGCGTGCCCGGACTTCACAGCTACTTCATCGGCCAGGGCGGCACCTGGTGGCGACGGCTGGGCTCGTACTCGATCCAGATCGTCGAGCGCGATGCGACGGTGCCGCTCGGCACTACCGGCGACCTGGTGGTGACCGGCCATGCACCTCGCATGATCTACGGAGAACGAGTTGCATCCGCTTCCTGACGGGACGCTCGCGACGTTGGCAGCCGTGGACGCGGCGGCGGATCGCACCATCCGCGCAGGGCTGCTGCTGCCCTGGGCCAACGTTGCCGTGGAGACCGAATTGACCCGCCTCGGCCTGCGCCACACGGTCTTCCACCACGCGCGGCTCGTACCCGCATCCAGGACGACGGCGATCGACGCCTCATTCTGGCTCGGGCTGCGTGAAGCGTCAGGGCAGGCGCTGGACTCGTTGTCCCACATTCCTCTCGACGCAGTGATGCTGGCGTGCACGTCAGCGGGCTTCACCGACGGTCCGCCGCTACCGGGCGGCGTGTTCACCGCCTTCGACGCCCTTCTGCGGGCTCTCACCGAGTCAGCCGTGGCGCGTGTGGTACTGGTTACGCCCTACCCCGCTCTGGTGACCGAAGCGGAGTCGGCGGCGTTGGCCGAGGCCGGCGTGGAGGTCTTGGCTCATGCGAGCCTGGGCTTGGCCGACGGCTATCCCGCGATCACCCCGAATCAGATCCTGGCCCTGGTGGGGCAGCTACCGCAGGAAGCGGTCGGGGCTGCCGAAGCAGTGGTCTTCTCGTGCACCGGGTGGCACACCCTGCCGGTGATCGCTGAACTGGAGCACCGGTTCGGGAAGCCGGTTCTCTCGTCCAACCTCGCCATGGCACTTCTGGCCACCCGAGCCCGTGCTGGAGTCTGCTCATGACGATCGAGCGTGTAAGTGCGAAGCCGCTTGAGATCCGGCGCGTCCACCGGCTGGTGGCACGCGCCGCCAGCCTCCCGGATGTGCAGGCCGAGGTGGAAGCCAATCACGACGAGAACCGCTGGTGGCCGACGTCGATCAGCGATCCACGGGTACGGATGCTCGCCGCTGGCTGGTCCACCCGGGTCTCCTATCGAATGGTGGAGACGTACGCCCGAGTGATCGCCTCGGCGAACGCTCGTGGCTTCGAGAACCTCGTTGCCGCCTCCGACGCCGAGCTTGCACCACTTGTACGTCCCATCGGCCTGCCGCAGACCCGGATCGACTACCTGCGTTCCCTCGCGGATCTTCTCCGTGGCTGGGAGAAGGAGGGGACCGACCCGACTGGGGATTCAGCCGACTGCGATGCCTTGATCCTGGACTTCGCCACGCGGGTGCGAGGTGCGTCCTACAAGGTCGCCCAGTGCGCACTGCTCACCGCCCGCGGGTATCACTGCGGCATCATCCCAGTGGACTCCGGCATGGTCACCAAGCTCGCACCCGCGTTGGGCCTCGCCCTTCCGACGGGAGCCGTGGCACACGAACGTATGCGGCACGTCCTCGAAGCGACCGTGCACGCCCGCTCAGCCGAGTTCCGCTTGCTGGCCAGCGACAACGAGTACCAGGTGACCATCCCTGAGGGGGCGGAGCCGACCTGGTTCGCGCACCTCGTCTTGATCTACTTCAAGCGCCTGTACCTGAACGGTCCCGCTCTGCAGCTCTGCCGTCGGCGACCGGTCTGCTCGAAGGTCGTCGACTGCGCACATCGTGCCCGCCGTGCTTGACCTTCTGGAGGACACCGTGGAACGGCTTGACGTGATCGGCAACATCAGCCGGGACCGGACCCGCTATCCCGATCACCGTGGTGGATCCCGGCTCGGCGGCGCGGCTCTGTTCCTGTCCCTGGCGGCGGCAAGGGCCGGCCGCCGGGCGGCCCCGGTCTGCGTTCTCGGAGGCGATCTCGCGCATCTTCCGGAGGCGCCGGGTCTGGACACGCTCGACTGGACGGCCCGGATCCAGGTCGACGGCGTGTCCACCACCTTCGACTTGCAGTACGACCTGCAAGGCGAGCTGGTGGAAGTAGGCACGGACTACGGCGTGGCCGAGGGCCTGACCGAGCATGCGCTCAGGCACGTGGACCTGCACCCGGGCGGCACCTACCACGTCTGCTGCCGCCGGCCGCTGGACGTGGCGGCAGTGCTCGACCGACTCGCCGCGAACGGGAGCGACTTCAGCGTGGACTTCTTCCTGCCGAGCGCGGAGGAGATGATCCGCGCTGCCGCGCCCTGGCTGCCGAAGGCGACCACGCTGTTCGTCAACGCCGCCGAGCACCGGCTTCTGGAGCAAGTGATCGACTCCGGTGCGCTCCCGGAGGTGGTCATCACCGATGGCCCCCGGGCCGCAGTGGTTCACCGCTTCGGGCGTCAAGTCGCCTCCGCCGTTCCGCCGCCGCATCCTCCGCGCGAGGTCTCTGGCGCCGGCGACACCTTGGCCGGGACCTTTCTGGCCCATCGTTCGCAGGGTGCGACAGCCGCCCAGGCGCTGGCGGAGGCGACTGGTGCTGCGGCCCGGTACGTCGCGGCCCCGTCCCTTCCGATCCCCGCGCCCCGACGCGGCTGACCTAACGACTTGGGGGCCTTCCCGGTGTCCGTCTACGTAGCCCACCGGCTCTTTGCCGCGCACGACCGCGCTCTCGCCGCCGACCTCGCCGACCGACTCGCCGCGAAGGTCGGTCCGGATCGCGTCTTCCTGCCGTTCTGCGACACGGACGAGGAGGACCTGGTCGCCGAGGTCAAGGGGCGCCGCCTGTTCGAGCTGGACCGCGAACGCCTTGGCCGCCTCGACGCCATGGTCGCCATCCTGCACGGCCCGAGCCTTGACGACGGGGTCTGTATGGAGATCGGATACGCCGCTGCTTCGGGCGTCCCGGTCATCGTGCTCACGACCGACTTCCAGACCTACTCGCTGACCGAGGCCGGCCCTCGCCTCGAATTCCCCGACCCCCTCCTCCAGGCCGTGGCCACACGCATCGTGCGCGTCACCAAGCTCGGACCGCCAACCCTGCCGTCGACTCCGCCCCCGTCCCGCTTCCCGGGCTTCCAGACGCGCAACGTGGCCCAGACGAACACGGCACTCGACGCGGCCGTCGACGCGCTGCTTGACCTCCCGGATCGTGCTCCCCGTCTCGTGGGTGTACCTCCCGTGATCGGCGCACCCGTCTACGTCGAAGCATCGCCGTACACGGCATGGGGTCGAGATCATCTGGCCAAAGCATGTGTCGACGCTGGCCACACGGTGATGGTGCCCCAGCGCTTCACGGCGTCGGACCCCCTAGCCGGGGCCCTGGCCGACCTGACCGCGGTGTGTTCGGCTGCTCGGCTCCTGGCCGACGTCTCCGGCGCAGAGACGCCGCCCGGAACCGCCCTGCTCATAGGTGCGGCTGCGGCAAGCGGCGTGCGGATCGCGGCCTTCCAACCGCGCCCGACGTTCACGCACGCCCATGGCCGGGAGCCAAACTGGCGGAACCTCATGATCCAGTACGCCGCCGACGCTCACCTCGACAACGGCGACGCCGTCCTGTCCTGGCTGGCCGCATGAACCTCGACGAGATCGTCGGCGAGTACCAGACCTTGGTCCTGGAAGGCTGCGACGGAGTCGGCAAGAGCACCCTCGGTGAACGCTTATCGACGGACCACGGCTTCGTCGTAGTGCACTCCCCGAAGACGCCCGACCATCTCGACCTGGCCACCCGCTACAGGAACATCCTCGCCGGCCCCGGACGCATCCTCTTCGACCGGTGCTTCATCAGTGAACTCGTCTACGGCCCCCTTCACCGGGGCCGGTCCCGGATCAACTGGAGCCAGGCGATCGACCTGGCCGAGAACGTCATCGAGCGTTCCGGCGTGCTCGTCCACCTGACCGCACCGCCAGCCGTCATCCGCCAGCGACTCCTTCAGCGCGATGGCGAGGCGGTCAGCCTGGAGGAGGTATCCGCGCTGGTGACGGGGTACGACAGGGTCTTCTCCACCCTCGCTGACTACACCCGCGTGCTCACCATCGACACAACGACTCTCGAACTCCCTTCGGCAGGGTGACGGCCTGCCGAAAGCCAGCACGCCGGCACACCGCTCCCGCTAAGCTTCGAAGGCACCTGCTGTACCGCCGCTGGAGGAGTCTTGGAGATCGGTTCCGCCCAGAAACTCGCCTGGGAAAACAAGACCCTCAAGGGATTCAACACCACCGACGTGGCCTTGGAGT
The DNA here is from genome assembly GCF_040706335.1 of Streptomyces sp. NPDC048389. NCBI lineage: Bacteria > Bacillati > Actinomycetota > Actinomycetes > Kitasatosporales > Streptomycetaceae > Streptomyces > Streptomyces sp. NPDC048389. The sequence goes on from NZ_JBEZKP010000034.1 coordinate 28,622, forward strand.
TCGGCCTTCTTACCGCGGAGGTCGGCGAAGCCTTCACCGCCTGGCGCAAGGGGCTGCCCGATCTCGGGGAAGAGCTGGCCGACGTCTTCCTCTACCTGACGGCCCTGGCTGAGATGACCGGCGTGGACCTGGACTCCGAGGTTGCCCGGAAGATCGAGAAGAACACGCGGCGTACGTACGAGCGAAACGAGCACGGGGCTCAGATCCGGACGAGCGACACCTAGGTCTTCCACGGATCGACAGCTCGTGTGAGCGCCAACGGCGGCGGGCCCCCAAGCACTTGCCGGGGGCCCGCCGCCGTACATTGCTCGGTTGACGCCTCTAGGCGGCGAGGCCGTGACGCTCGCTTCTGCCGTCGCCCTGATCTCCACCTGCCTGCGGGCGCTCCAGGCCAAGCAACCTCAGCAGGTCAGCCGTCACCACCCGGTAGGCGTTCCCGAGACGCAGCACCTTGACCGGGTACTCCCCCTGCTTAGCGAGTCCGTATCCCGTTGATCGGCCGATCATCAGCGCTCGGTTTGAGGTGTCGAGGTCGATCACGGCAGGAAGGGCAAGCAGCTCGTCGCCCGTCAGCCCTCGTGCCTCACGGGACGGATCAGATGCCGCCATGGTGCTCTCCTAGGAATTTTTCGTGTCGCGGTGGTGCTGTAGGTGTACCACGAAGTTGCAGCAGCGCCTTCTGGCCGCCTAAAGTGTCGCTATGACACCTGATCAATGGCCGACAGCGTTCACCGGTCGGATCGCACGGCGCCTGCGGGACTCGCGCAAGGCCGCCGGCCTCACGATGGCCGAGGTCGCCCAAGGCTGTGCCGACCGCGGCTTGCCGGAGTTCACCGAGCACTCGATGAAGAATCTGGAGTCGGGGCGCAAGACGAGCGTCACCGTCGCGGAGGTCGTCGTACTGGCTGACGTCCTCGGCGTCCCGCCGGTGACTCTCCTCTTCCCACTCGGGTCCTCAGCCACGGTCGAAGCCCTCCCCGGTCGCGAAGTCTCCACCTGGGATGCGGTCGCGTGGTTCACCGGCGAGACGCCCTTGGCCGAGCCCGCCCCTGAAGGCTCCGCTCGGGACATCCTCGACCTCTTCCGTCAGCACGGTGACCTGGTGGCTGCCGCGATGTCTTCCCACGCCTTGGCCAGGGAAAGGCGGCGTTCGGCCAGCACCACCCTGGACCGGGCCCGCAGAGCCACCCTCCTGCAGCGCGCCGAGGGCTACGAGGAGCATGCATTCGAGGACTGCCAGGAACTGCGCACGTTCCGTGGCCGGATGCGCGACCGCGACCTGGCACCTCCGTCCCTGCCTGACGAGCTGGCCTTCGTCGACCAGCCCGAAACACCGACCCCCTCGGAGGACAGCGAGTGAAGAACGGCAACCTCATACGACGGTGCCGCTGCACGGACCCGAAGACCAAGAAGGAGTACGGCGCTTCCTGCCCCAAGCTCAAGTCTTCGCGCCGACACGGCACCTGGACCGCCGTCCAGGAACTCGAACCCAACCAGAACGGCGACCGCAGGCGGTTCCGTCGTGGCGGCTTCGAGACGTCCACCAAGGCCCAGGAGGAGCTGGACAAGGTCCGTGCCCTCATGGCCATCCCCGAGGAGGACGACGCCTGGGGCAAGACCCAGATCAGCGACCTCCTGGAGAACTGCGTCAAGGACAAGGACCCGGTCCCGGACTACGACGAGACCCGCCGCCGCTTCAAGACAGGGCAGTCCCTGAACTCCAAGGTCACCGTGGCGGAGTGGCTCGACACCTGGCTGGCGGGGCGCAAGCGTCTACGGCGTGGTGGGGCGACCCGCTACGAGTGCGATATCCGCGTCCACCTGAAACCGCATCTCGGCCACCTGCGCCTCGACAAGCTCCGCGTACACCACATCGATTCGATGTTCGACGCGATCAACGAGCGCAACATCGAGATCCAGGAACAGAACGCCCAGCGGCGCGTAGTGCGCGACGACCTCAAGGCCACGCCGAACAAGGGTGCCGAGAACCGCGCCCGACGCCATTGGCTGCGGGCTCAGCTCGACGCGATGCCTCCCTTTCGGCGGATCACCGGCCTCAACACCCAGCCGCATATCCGGGACACCCTGCGCGCCGCGCTGAACGTCGCCATCGCCCAGCAGGTGATGCCCGCCTTCAACCCGGCGGCACACGTAGAGTTGCTGCCGGGTACAAAGCCGAAGGCCCTCGTCTGGAGCGACGAGCGCATTGCGCGCTGGAAGGAGACCGGCGAGAAGCCTTCGCCGGTCATGGTCTGGACCCCCGAGCAGACGGCAACGTTCCTCGACTTCGTCGAGCAGGACCGGCTGTACGTGCTCTGGCGGCTCATCGCCTTCCGGGGGACACGACGTGGCGAAGGCTGCGGCGTCCGCTGGGAAGATCACTCGGCCAAGGCTCGCTCGCTCGCCATCGCCACCCAGCTCGTGCAGGACGGCTGGGAGGTCCACGAGGGCGCTCCCAAGACCGACAGCGGCATTCGCCTGATCGCACTCGATGAGGAGACGAACCAGGACCTCCTGTCTCACAAGGCCCGGCAACAACGGGAGCGGGCGGCGTGGGGCGAAGGCTGGCAGGACACCGGTCGGATCTTCACCCAGGAGGACGGCTCCCTTCTTCACCCTGGCAAGGTCAGCGACCTTTTCGAGCGTCTGGTGGAAGCCGCTGGTCTTCCTCCGATCCGGCTCCACGATCTTCGCCACGTCGCAGCGACGCTGATGCTCGCTGCCGGGGTCGACATCAAGGTGGTCTCCGAAACGCTCGGCCACTCGGACACGCGGATCACCCGGGACATCTACCAGTCGGTCCTGGACGATCTCGCTCGTGACGCCGCCGAAAAGGTCGTGCAGCTCGTGCCGCACGCCCGGAGGCCCTTGGCGGCGGTGAAGGACGGGGAGCCTACGGCCTCTCCCCGCCGGCCCAGGATGACGCCTCCGCGCAAGCGCGACGACGCCAAGGAAGAACGTTCCGCCTGATTTAGGCGTGAAGGAGCCCCGGTCAGCCGATAGGCCGGGGCTCCGGCTTGTGACGAACGTCATGCATCAGTGCTGCGGAGCGCCGTGAGTGCATCTTCCACGGCGCGGTGGAAGGTGGGGTAGGCGTACATCATGTGCCGCAGCCGGTCGACGGGGACCTCGGCATGGACCGCCACCACGAGGCCGTAGAGGACCTCGCCTCCCATGGGGCCGACGGAGGTGGCGCCGACCAGTACCCCGCGGTCCACGTCCTCGACGAGTTTGATCAAGCCCTTGTTGCCCGCCTTGTGGATCCAACCGCGGGCTGAGGACGGCACCAGGGCGGTACCGGTGCGCACCCGCAGGCCCCGCTCACGGGCCTGGGCTTCGCTCAGCCCCACCGAACCGACCTCCGGATCGGTGAAGGTGACCCGGGGCAGGGCGCGGTAGTCCGCGCCGGGTCCGGGTTCGCCGAGGACGGCACGGACCGCGATCTCGGCCTGGTACATCGCGACGTGCGTGAAGGCTCCGCGCCCGGTGACGTCTCCGACGCCCCACAGGCCCGGGCCCGCTCGCAGCTGCTCGTCCACGTCCAGGGCGCGGGCGTCGGGGTCGAGGCCGACCGTCTCCAGCCCGAGCCCCGCCAGGTTGGCGCGCCGGCCGGTGGCCACCAGCAACCGCTCGGCAAGGAGTTCCTCGCCGCCGCTGAGGGTGAGAGCGAAGGTGTCCGCGTCGTGACGCGCACGGGTGGCCTGTGCCCCGGTGCGTACGGTGATGCCTTCGGCGCTCAGCACCTCGGCGAGCAGGCCGCCCGTCTCCGGCTCCTCCGCCGGTAGCAGCCGTTCCGCCGCCTCGACGACCGTGACCGCCGTACCGAAGCGGGCGAAAGCCTGGGCGAGCTCGACGCCCACCGCTCCTCCGCCGAGCACCATCAGCGAGTGCGGGCTTTCCTTGGCGCTGGTCGCGTCGCGGTTGGTCCAGTACGGGACCATGTCCAGACCCGGCACCGGGGGGATCTGCGGACGGCTGCCGGTGGCGAGCACCACCCCGCGCCGCGCGGTGAAATGCCGCCCGTCGATCTCGACCCGCCCAGGCCCCGCCAGCCTGGCACGGCCCCGTACGAAGTGTCCGCCCTTGCCCGTGAAGCGGTCCACGGCCACCTGATCGTTCCAGTCGTCGGTCGCCTCGTCGCGGATGCGGGCGGCGACCGGTGCGAAGTCCGTGGTGACCTGCGCCTGGCCCGCCATCCCCGGGATACGGCGGGCCTCCGCGAGGAGGTTCCCGCCGCGGATCATCATCTTGCTCGGGATACACGCCCAGTAGGGGCACTCCCCGCCGACCAGCTCCGCCTCTACGCCGACGACGTCCAGCCCTTCCTCGGCCAGGCGCTCGGCGACATGCTCACCACCCACACCCATCCCGATCACCACGACATCGGTCTCCTGCGCCATGTCCGTCTCCTCGCTGAGGTACTTCTCCAGGGTCTTTCGAGGTGTACCGGGAACCCGGTGGGCGCTCCCGCTCCTTCCCCTTTCGGTCCTCCGTGCGGCGGCGTGGGAGCACCTCGTGTCATGGCGCCACCCCGGCAACGTGGCGTCACCGGCGAATGCGTCCTTCACCGTCCTGCGCGCTTCATCGCGGCGGGTCGACGCCGTGGCCAGGCAGGGCGCCGCCGGCCTGGTCGATAGCCGCCGCCGCGTTGATCAGCCCGACGTGGCTGAACGCCTGCGGGAAGTTGCCGAGCAGTTCACCGCTGCGCGGGTCGATCTCCTCCGCGAGCAGTCCGAGGTCGTTGGCGAAGGCGGTGACGCGGTCGAAGAGGACCTTCGCCCGGTCGGGGCGACCGGCCTGGGCGAGGGCGGAGGCGAGCCAGAACGAGCACAGCGCGAAGGTGGCCTCGCTTCCCGGGAGTCCGTCGATGTTCCGGTCGTCGGTCAGCCGGTAGCGCAGCACCAGCCCGTCGTCGGTGAGCTCCCGGGCGATCGCCTCGATCGTCGCGTTCATGCGCTCGTCGGTGGCGGGCAGGAATCCGTACAGCGGCATGAGCAAGGCGGCCGCGTCGAGTTCGTCGGAGTCGAACGCCTGCGTGTAGGCGCGTCGCCGTTCACTCCAGCCGCGTTCGAGCACGGCCGCGCGGATACGGTCCCGCTCGGCTTCCCAGGCTTCGGTGCGGGCGTGGTCGCCCAGGCGCGGGGCGAGTTTCACCGCGCGGTCGAGCGCGACCCAGCACAGCACCTTCGACGACAGGTGGTGGCGTGGTGTGCCGCGCATCTCCCACATCCCGGCGTCGGGTTCCCGCCAGCGGCGCGCTGCCGTGTCCGCCAGGGTGGCGGCGAAGCGCTGGATCTCCGGATGCAGCTCCCCGAGCCGCTCCTGGTACAGGTGCAGCGCGTTCAGCAGTTCTCCGTAGACGTCGAGCTGGGTCTGTGCCCATGCCGCGTTGCCGACCCGGACAGGGCTGGAGTCCCGCCAACCACGCAAGTGCGGCAGGAGGCGTTCGGTGAGGTCGTGTTCGCCGCCGACGCCGTACATGATCTGCAGCGAGGCGTCCGCACCGGCGTCTCCGCCGGCGGAGCTGGTCATGAAGGAGACGAAGTCGGCCGCCTCGTTGGGGCACGTGCCGTGGTAGAGGGCTTCGAGGGTCAGGCTGGCGTCGCGGATCCAGGCGTAGCGGTAGTCCCAGTTGCGCGTCCCTCCCACCGTCTCGGGCAGGGAGGTCGTCGGGGCGGCGACGATGGCGCCGGTCGGGCGGTAGGTGAGCCCCTTGAGGACCCGGGACGACAGCAGGACCAAGTCGCGGTGGGGGCCCTGGTAGATGTCGTGCTCCGCTTCCCAGGACTGCCACGCTTCGACGGTGTCGTCGATCCGCTCCGTCACCCGCTCGGGAGCGGTGGGCTCGGGCGGCGCCACTTCCGGGGGCGCCCACACGAGGGAGAAGCCGAGCCGCTGCCCGGCCGTCACGCGCAACGTGGCCCGTACGCAGGCGGAGCCCTCCTCCAGGGGAACCGGGGAACGTACGGCGATCTGATTCGGGCCGCCGAACGTGCGCATGCCACCGTCGGTGAGACGCAGAAGTGGCCGTACGAGCCCATATTCGGGGCGGGGCACCAGCTCGATGTCGAAGGCGACCTCGCCACTCAGCCCTTGGATCTCGCGCAGCAGTTCGTGCGGCGGGCGCGTGCCCAGCTCGTGGCCGCGCTGGCCCTCGGGGACGGCGAGCGCGTCACGCAGGCACGCTGTGCCGGACGCGGTGGTGAACCTCGTTTCGATGACCAAGCTGCCCTGCAGATAGCGGCGCGTCACCTCGAACCGGCCTGTTGGTGTGATCGACCAGTGGCCGGCTTCGGGGGCGAGCAGGCGTGCGAACAGGGCCGGGCTGTCGAAGCGCGGCACACACATCCAGTCGATGGACCCGCGACGGTCGAGGAGGGCGGCGGAGCTGCCATCGGCGAGCATCCCGTAATCGGCGATGGGAGTGGACATGGCTACTGGGGCCTTGACCTGGACGCTACGCCGCCGCCGGCGACCTCGTTCCTCCGCCTTCCACGACGGCGGGTCGTCGGCATGTCCGCTGGGGCAGCTGACTGCCACAGTGGTGCACTGCGCGGCGAAGTGGTGAGCTCTTGATCTGGCCGCCAAGAGCCAGCAATCAGCGCCGGTACCACCGCGAATGCCATGTCCCACTCCTGTTCATTCCGTGAGTCGGAAATCCGTCGTCCGACAGTGATGAAACCCGCTCGGCACTGGTGAGGCTTCCATCGGCGCTGGCACGTTCAGGGACACGCCGTCCGCGGAAGCGGGGAAGGCGGAAGAGCCTCACATTTGATGGAAACAACGGGTACAGGGCTTATGCGAGTGCTTGCGCGAGTTCCCGTAGGTCCTCGGCCGTGTATGTCGGGGGCAACATGACCTGTGGATAGTGCGCCGCTCCCCGCCGTAGCCATGCGCCGCGGAGTCCGGCGCGCTGTGCACCGTCGATGTCCCACGGGTGGACTGCCACCAGCACTGCTTCGTCCGGACGTACTCCAGTCTGTTCCACGACGTGCTGGTAGGCAGCTCGGGCCGGTTTCCAGTGGCGCGGCCCGCTTACGTCCAGATGGCCCTCGAAGCAGTCCGTGAGTCCTGCTCGGCCAAGGAGCCGTTCGCTGAGTTGCGAGCTGCCGTTGGTCATGGTCACCAGCCGAAATCCCCCCTCGCGAAGAGCACGGACGCCGTCGGGCACGTCCGGGTGCACGTCCAGGCGGGACAACCCGTCCAGCACGTGACCGGCCGCCTCCTCGACGTCGCCGGACCATCCGGGCACGCCGGGCAGCAACACCCGCAATCCCTCTCGCGCCACGGCGGAGAACTCCGCGAACGCTCCGGCAGCGGTGAGTGCGAAGCCATCACGGAGGACGCCTGCGAACCAGAGGCGGAACAAGGACGGCGGGGCGCCGATCTCCTCGAAGCGGCTCTCCAGCGGGCTCATGTCGCTGAGCGTCTCGTTGACATCGAACACGAGCACGTCGCGGGCGTTCTGGCGCGGCACAGTGCCCTCCAAAAGTCATAGGCGAACGAATTGCCAGCTTCCTGTACAAGCCTTTCTGTGCCCTGAGCTGAGCGTACGCACGCGGCGCAGTCGCGGCACGCCCTGACCGTCTTCCGGATGGCCAGAAGCTCCGGAGTCCGGTCAGCCGGCCGGGGCCAGGGCGGGACCGGCGGCGAGCACGGCCAGGAAGCCGATCCGCACGTCGGTCCGTGCGCGCGCCGTGCACACCGCCGTTCGGCCCAGCACAAGCGGCATGTCTGCGCCGGTGCCGCACGGATGCAGTGGCCCGACGACACCCGGTCCCGTCCCCGGCCCGTGACGTGTTCCAGCTCTCCGCTGGGGACGATCCACGCCGTGTCGGGAAGCGCTCCGTAAGCGATGACGTTTCTGTTCTGTGGGAGCCGCTGAGAAGCCTCTCCTCTTGGAGAGTTCGCTAGGCGCCCGCCGGGGGCGTCGTGCCGTGTTCCGCATCGTCGTCCCCGGCCGGTGGGTCGCTCAGGAGCGATGTGCCGAACGCGCGCAGGCGGTCCACCGCTGCGCTGTCGGGGTCCGTCCGGCGGGCCAGCGCGTTGTGGATCTCCTGGTAGACGGACGCCTCCAGGCCGCAGCGTCGGCAGTCCTCCAGGTGCGCCGCGACCCGGCGTGCGGTGACCTCGTCGGTTTCGCCGTCGAGGTAGGACTGCAGCACGCGGGCGACCTGCATGCAGTTCATTCGGCGCTCGGCCGCTGCACGCCGCCACCATGGACGCCTCTTCACATCACACCTCGCTTCGGTGCCAGTCCTGCCGTGGCCAGCCGTGCCCGTATCCGCCTTCGTGCCCGGTGCAGCCGGCTCATCACGGTGCCTTCGGGCACATCCAGCAGGTGGGCGGCCTCCGCATAGGTGAGACCGTCGATGTCCACCAGCTGCACCACTTGACGGTGCTTGTCCGGCAGCGCGCCAAGGGCCTCGTCCACCACCTCGTCGAACGCCTCACCCACCACGATCTCTTCCGCCGACCCGCTGGGGCCCGTGGTGCTGAGCCGATCCAGATCGGTGTCCGGGTCGTCCAGAAGGTGGGGACGGCGGCGGCGGTGCCGGTTGATCTCGGCCCGCCGCATGATCGTCAGCAGCCACGCGCGGGGATGCTTCCCGTCAAAGCGGTCCACGGCCCGGTAGGCGCGCAGAAGGGTGTCCTGCACGAGGTCCTCGGCATCCGCCGGCTGCGCGGTCAGCGTCATCGCCACCCGCAGCAGCACCTCCACCTCCGGCAGCACATAGGCGGCGAACGCCTGACCCCGAGGGTCCACAGGGTCCGGCGGCGCTGTCACTTCGTCTTCCACATGGCGGAAACCCCTTCTGCCTGGACCCGCATTCCATCTTCTTCCTTCTTCTTGTGCTCTGCGGTCCCCTCTGGTGCCGCCGTGGCCGGCGGCGAGGCGAGACGCCGTGCGCAGGCTGGAATGCGGCGTACGGCGGGAGGGGTTTCCGCTGCATGAAGAGGCAGCGCGTTCCCGGGACAGGGCGAGTGTGGGCGGAGTGCCGGGAGAAGATACGGCATATGCGACTGCGTGGCGAGGTGGAGGCGTACGCCGACGGACAGCTCACCGGTGCGCGCCGCGGGCGGGTGGCCGCCCACATCGCCTGCTGCTGGGCCTGTAGCGGCAGCCTGCAGTTGCTCCAGCTCATCAAGGCGTCCCTTCGGCACAGTCCACAGCGCACGCCTCCCTCACTCACATCGGCCCGGGTACGGCGCTTTGCCCACCAGCTCACCGTCCCGCCTGGCTCCGGCCGACCCGGCGGCTGACGGTCTGCGCCATGTCGCGCACGCCGAGGCCGAGAACCGCGATACAGCCGGTTCGCGGTGCGGCGGTAGCCGTGAGATCCCCTTCGCTCGGAGGGCGATCTCGCAGCCTTCCAGGGTTGGCCCGGCGCACGTGTGTGAGAACGATGGGACCCCGGCCATCTGGCCGGGGTCCTTCAGGTTGCGGGCGGTGGTAGGTAAGTGGCTGGTGAGTTCTCCGGTGAGCCTGCCGTGGAGGTCGGCGATCGGGTCGTTCAGACCGATGATCTCCAAGCTCTTGCCCCGCTGGGCGTACTTCGTCTCGATGGCGTCGAGCGCGGCCACCGAGGAGGCGTCCCAGACGTGCGCGGCGCTCAGGTCGATGACGATCTTGTCGGGGTCGTCGGCGTAGTCGAACTGGCCGACGAGGTCGTTGGGCCAGGCGAAGAACAGCTCACCGGTCACGCAGTAGACCACGGTGCCGCCGTCGGGGTCGGCGACGGCGGTGACGTTGGCGAGGTGGGCGACGCGCTTGGCGAAGATGACCTTCGTGGTGACCGAGCCGACGACGACGCCGGTGGCGAGGTTGTCGGTGGCGATCACGCAGACCACGGTGATGACCATGGCGGCGATCTCGCCGGTGGGTATCCGCTTGAGGGTCTTCGGGGCGATGGAGTGCCAGTCGAAGGTCGCGAAGCGCCTTGGAGCGCGTGCGCAAATATGAGCAGGACGCCACCGAGCAGGTCGGCACCCTCCGCGTCCAGCTCTCCCGTGCCGAGGACTTCGCCGCCACCCTCGGCGCCCGCCTGCAACAGAAGGTGTCGGTTGCTCGCCTCTGAACCCGCCGGTCCGCCTCACTGAACGCGGCGGCAGGCGCAGCACCACGCGGCGGGGTCGCTCGGGCAGAGATCCGCTGCAGATGACGGCCGCCGTCACGGTCACGGCTGGTGCGGCCCGTGCGTCAACGCTGCAGGCAGCACCGTACGGCTGCCTCAGGCGCTCGCCCGAGCGAGTCGAGCAACTCATCGCGGACGGAGTCGGGCAGCCTTCGCCCCGGCTGGGCGGACGTTCCGTGAATGGGTCGTGATCGCCGACCGTCACGCGACCCGATGGACTGAACTGATCGACGAGGCGCGCACGTTCGTCAGTGAGGGGCAGCGGCCCACGGGGACGGATGGGGACGCGCCATGAATTCTCAGCCTGTCCGGTCCGTCACTGGGCGCGCGCTGAGCCGGGACGCGCCCCAGACCAGCGCGCTGATCAGCATCAGCAACGTGAGCGGGTAGAAGAGCGGGCGCAGGGGGATCAGCACCGGCAGGAGTGCCGCTGCCGTGCTGGTGCCCAGGACGAGCAGGAACGTCGGTACGCAGCAGGCGAATCCGAGCAGAAACGAGGGCAGGACCCCGAGCAGCCGTGCGTATCCGCCTCCGCTCCCGGGCCGGCGGCAGGAGGCCGCCTGCCGGGCCGCGTACCCCGCGACCGCGACGTTGCAGCCGACCAGCACAGCGACGATCGCACCGAGCAGTACGTTGACCGGGCTGAGGAACACCGCCACATGCTCCGTCGGATGCCAGGCGACTACCGGCTCGAACAGGTACGGAGCCCGGACCTTGAACAGCTGTCCGAGGGCGGTTCGCAACACGGGCGCGCCGGTGAAGCGGCCGGAGGGCGACACGTTGAGATCGCCGGTGGAGAACAGATACGCCACCAGCACCACAGCGGCGGCGATCAGTCCGGCCCAGCGGTGGCGGCGTACGGCGAGCGCGCCGCGTACGCGTCGGGGAGTGACCACGATGGCGGCGACCATGGCATCCCAGGCGCCTCCGGCCCTGGCAAGTGCGTCGGTCAGCCTTCTCATTGCCGTACCTGGCTGTTGGGGTAGAAGGCGTACCAGGCGAACCACATCGAGTCGAGGTGGTCCGCCGGCTCCCACTGGTCGCCGACACGCTGGAGAACACGGGCGGTTCCGAGCTTGTCATCCCAGTGGGCTTCGACCTGTGAGCCCCCGACGGTCGCGCGCACGGTCCCCGTGGTGCGGACGAGGTCCCTGTGGATGGCCAGCCGCTCATCGCCGACGCGTACGCCGATGACGACATCCTTGTCGGGGAAGCGGTCGCTGGCGGCCAGTACGGGGAAGAGCGTGCCCTGCTTGGCGTAGTAGCCAGCCCGGTCCGGATATCCGTCGTAGGAACCGTACGGGTCACTGCCGTAGCCGCGCAGCGCCCCGGTGTCGGTGGAGAGAACATCCGTGTCGGGGTGGGCGGTGCGCCACTGCTTCCACGTCGTCCACACGAGCGGGACGGTGTCCAGCTGAGTGCCCTTGAGCGGGCCGCTTACGGCGGTGCCGAGCAGCTGGGGCCACTCTGAGCCGGTCTCACGGTCGTACATCAGCAGGTTGGAGTTGACCAGCCGGCCGGTGGTGCCGAACGTGAGTTCCTGCGTACCGGCCGGGGCGGAGAAGCCGATCGCCGTGCCGGTCAGCGGGCAGTAGGTGACCGCGAGCGGCTCACCGCCCAGTGTGTCGTTGACGATCTCGTGCCACACCAGCACGAGCTGCGGGTAGGCCCGGACCTCGCCGCGGTACTCCAGGCCGAACACCGGGTCGTCGTCGGCAAGGAAGGACGCGTCGCCAGCCGGGACGAAGCGGGGCCGGTCGATGGAGGGGATGCCGTCCTTGCCCGGGCCACCAGAGACAGCTGCGGCGGCGAGGGCATCCAGCGACGGGTCCTGCCCCGCCTGGGAGGCGGTGACCGACGCCGGCGGCCGGTCATCCGGGCCCGAGACGGCCTGCCAGCCGATGACACCACCGCCCACGAGCAGCACGACGACTCCCCCGATAACGCCGGCGCCCTTGACGACCTGGCGCCGGTCCCGCCTGGGATGCCGCTGACCGTTCACCGTGCATCACCCGCTTCGGCAACACCAATCCCCCACCTGCAATCGTCCCGCGCATGAGTCGCTGGTTCGGTGACCGCGCTCACAGTTCTCGCGGCACGTCCGGCCCTAGCGTTCAGATCACGAGGCTGCGGATGGTCCCCGGTGCGCTGTCGCATGGTGACGGCGGCCGTTCGCCTCGTTCGGGCAGAGGACCGGGATTCCGGCCGCACACGAGCTGGGTGACCGGCGCCGCCACCGCACTCGGGTCTGGGTCTTTGCTCCCCCGCGGTCGGCGGCGCTCGTCCCGGTGCAGGCGTTCATGGCCGCCTCGGTGATCCTGTCGAGGCACACGCGCACGGGCCCGAGGTTCACGCCCTCGGCTGCTTCGGGATCTGCCTCACGCAGCAGCCCAGCTGGTCCAGTCTCGTCCAGGACGCCGTGGCGCAGCTCGCCACGGACACCTTCGAGTGCAAGGGGTTGCGCCCGGAACCCCGTAGTGGAATGGAGGTGGGACACGATGCCGGCACCCAGTGGGCCTCGCCTTCAGGATGGTGCGGCAGCCGCCATGCGCGAAGGGCTGATCATGGTGCTGTGCTGCGCAGGCCCGCTGCTCTTGGAGGGCGGGACCATCAGCGGCCTCGGCGCAGCCCTGCGCAACCCATGGCTGATCACCGTCGGGGCGGTGGCGATACTCACCTCCGCTATTCCATGTCCTTCGATGCCGGGTCCGGCGCCGCCACGGTGCGGGGCCGGACGACTGCTACCCGGCCTCCTCCCTGTCGCCACGACCGGGACCGGTTGACAAGCGGCCCGGCCGCACCAGCGAATAGTGGGAGCGCCTCAGCATCGGTTCCCCCCAACACCGCGTTCGCGCAGGGCGCCACCAAGGCGGCCGGACTCAGTGCCCGGGCTGTGCTCGCCCCGGAGATGCCGAAGGGCGAGTGTCTGCCCGCCCCGGGGCCTGAGGTCGGTCAGCAGCAGCCTGCTGGCGCCTGCGCACCTGGCCCGCTCATCGAGTCCGCGGGGCCACACGGGAACAGGCCGAAGTGCCGCCCCTTGTCACCGGTGATGGTGAAGTGGGCCGCGTATCGGGTGGCGGCGAGCATGTCGGCGGTGTTGCCGCAGACGAGCATCGGCTTACCGGTGCGGAAGCGGTGGTGGTCGTCGAGGTCGAAGGCGTGGGGGTGCTCGGCGACGGTGCCGCGGTAGACGGCGACCTGGCCGTAGTCCTCGCAGCGGTCCTCCAGGGGGAGCTTGAAGGCGCGGACGGTACGGGAGGTGAAGGTGGCGAAGCCGATCTTCCGCTCGATGTCCGGGTCGCTGATCTCCACCGGGGAGGTGGCGATGGTGCGGGCGTCCGGGCAGCCGGCGCGTTGAAGGATGCGGCGGAAGTCCTCGGTGTACAGGGCGCCGGCGAGGCATTCGCCGACGAGGACGGGATCGTCGAGGAGGGGGGTGGGCAGGCGGCGGTCGGCGAAGATGTCGGAGAAGTACAGCTCGCCGCCGGGCTTGAGGACGCGGAAGATCTCGGACAGGACGCGTGGCTTGTCCGGCGACAGGTTCACCACGCAGTTGGAGACCACGACGTCCACGGAGGCGTCCGGGATTCCGGCCGTGGCCAGGTCTTCGATGTAGCCGTGGCGGAAGTCGGTGTTGGCGTAGCCGAACCGTTCGGCGTGCCAGTCCTGATGGCTGCGCGCCACGGCCAGTTGTTCCTCGGTCATGTCGACGCCGATCACCCGGCCGGTGGGGCCGACCAGTTGGGACAGCACGTAGACGTCCCGCCCGCTGCCGCAGCCCAGGTCGAGCACAGTGGCCCCGTCGAGTCCGGGCGGGATGGGCGAACCGCAGCCGTAGAAACGCTCCATGACCTCGTCGTGCACCTGCGCGAGCGCGGCGGCGATGTGGGGCGGCGGTGCCGTGTCCGTGCAGCAGGCCGAGGTCTTCAGGTCCGCGGAGGAGGCGAGCACCCTTCCGTAGTAGTCCCTGACCGATTCCGCCACGGACGAGAGGGGCGTCTGCTGCCCCGGGGATACGGCAATCGTCGTCATGTCTCTCCCTGATGAGTGCTCTCTCGTGCTCCGGCCGGTGGTTCGCCGGGGCCGCGACGGGAACCCGCTGTGCGGCGGTTGTCATTCCCCCTCCCGCTGTGCCGTGATCCGGACGGGTCTCAGGTCAGCGGCGGTCAACCACCGGTGTGCAGGGCTGATGCCGCCCACCGCGCTGCGAGGCGCGGCGGGCTACCTCCAACATCAGCACGGCCTTCCTCCCTCTCGGGACGTTCGCCGGCGGCCTCCCCCCGGGTCGTCACCGGCTTCCGGCAGTCGCGCCGGCCTCGACGCTGCGGGAGTGGACCAGCCGCGCTGCCCACCAGCTGCCCGCGCTCAGCACGAGCAGAGCGCCCAGCGCGATCCACAGCCCCGGCGAGCCGGGGTCACCCAGAAAACCGCCGAGCCCGGTGTAGACGACCGTGCCCGGGATGATGCCCAGGGCCGTGGCCGTGACATAGGAGGAGAAGCGGACACCGGCCACCCCCGCCCCGTAGTTGATCACCGAGAAGGGGAACAGCGGCACCAGCCGCACGAGCAGCACGGCCGCGAACCCGCGGCGTGTCAGGTAGGCGTCCAGCCGGGCCAGCCGCCCCGACCCGGCATAGCGGGCTACGACGGGACGCCCCAGCCAGCGGGCGAGGCCGAACGACAGGGCCGCACCTGCCGTCGCTCCCACGAGCACGGCCGCCACCCCCAGCGGCAGCCCGAACAGCGCCCCCGCGGAGGCGGTCAGTACGGAGCCGGGCAGCAGTGCCGTCACGGCTAGGGCGTAGCAGACCGCGAAGACGACCGGCCCCCACATGCCGAGCGAGTCGACCCACTGGCGTACCTCGCGCAGCAGGTCCCCGCCTCCCAGTGCCACCCAGGCTCCGAGCGCCACCAGCAGGACCACGAGGACGGCCAGCCGTATCCACGCCGCGCGCCGGCCTCCGCGCCACCCCGTCCAGGACCGCGCCGGAATCCGGTCCGGTGTCGGGCGGCGTGGGCTCGGTGGCGGAGGAGGGGGTTGCTTGGTGCTTCATGTGGGCTCCTGTGACGGTGGTTCGGTGGGAAGGTGGGCCACCACGCGGCGCAGCGGCAGCTCCAGGCGTCGCCCCGGGGCCGCCCACCGTGCCAGGGAACGCTTGGCGGCCTGGGAGCGGTCGGGTGTCAGTCCGGGCAGATACAGGGCATCGGCCAGCAGGGCCGCTGCGTCGGCCGAGTCGATGGCGAGGGTGAAGACGCGTCGCTCGTCGGTGCGGACGCGGAAGCCCGCCGTGCGCAGCACAGCGGCCAGCCCGTCGCGGGCCTGCGGGTTGGGCCACGGCTGGCGTAGGGCGCGCAGGGCTGCCATCACCCGGAGCCAGCCGAGTATGCCTGACGGGGAGAGCCCGGACTGGGAGGGCACCAGCGCCGCGAGCGTCCCCCCGGGGCGCAGTACGCGCCGGATCTCCCCGAGGACCTGCGGCAGGGGGGTGACGACCGGCAGGCACATGGCCGCGCAGACCGCCCCGGTGCTCGCGGAGGCGGCCGGGAGCGCGTCCGCACCGGCCCGGATTAGCGGTCCGCGGCCCCGGCGTGCCGCTTCGGCGAGTTCTGCCGCCGACAGGTCGATCCCGACCCAGTCGGCGTCCGGGAGCTCATCGCGGGTGGGCGCCGAGCCGCATGCCACGTCGAGGACCGTGCCCTCGACACCGCGCAGCGGTTCGGCCAGCCAGGCGTAGGGGGACGCACCGGCCAAGGAGAAGAGCTGCTCGGTGATGCCGGGGTGCGCCTGGTGGTAGGCGGCGATGAAACGCCGCCAGTCCGGTTCGTCCATCCAGCCTTCGCCCCTCATCCCGATCTTCCGACCTGTGGGGCCGCTCGCCCCCTGCGCTCTGCGTCGGGAACCCTGCCGGGCCGGTCCCCCATTCCGTTTCGGACACGCCGGAGGCGCACGGATGACACGGGACGCTCATCGTGGCCGTGATCGTGGGGCTGAGAAAGGGAAGGCCCCGGCTGTGTCAGCGGGTTTCCCCCACGTCCCACAATCGCGCGCCGCCCGTCCTACGGCGGCCCACCGACTGGAGAGAGCCCGCACCATGAACAGGTACGACCTGGTGGTCATCGGCGGCGGAAGCGCCGGCCTGACCGCGGCCCGCACCGCCGGGCGTTTCGGGGCCCGCACACTGCTCGTCGAGCGGGACCGGCTGGGCGGGGACTGTCTGTGGACGGGATGCGTACCGAGCAAGGCGCTGCTGCACGTCGCCGCCGACGTCCAGGCGGCCCGCCGAGCCGCTGCCTACGGTCTCCCGCCGGTGACCGGTCCGGCCGACCTCGCGGCGGCCATGGCGGAGGTGAAGCGGGCGATCGGTGCGATCGAACCGCACGACTCGGCCGAGGCGCTCGCCCCGTTCGGCGTCGACGTCACCTACGGCGCGGCGTCCTTCACCGGCCCGGGAACCCTGACCGCAGGCGGCAGCGAGGTCTCCTTCCGGTACGCGCTGATCGCCACGGGCTCCTCGCCGGCCCTGGTGCCTGTCCCGGGCCTGGCCGAGGCCGACCCGCTGACCAGCGACACCGTGTGGGAGCTGTCCGAACTCCCGCGCCGCCTGGTGGTGCTCGGCGGCGGGCCCATCGGCTGCGAGCTGGGTCAGGCGTTCGCCCGGCTCGGTGCGCAGGTCACCCTCGTGGAGGCCATGGAACGCCTGGTGCCCCGCGAGGAACCTCAGGCGGCACAGGTGCTGCGGGCGCGGCTGGAGACCGAGGGCGTCACCGTGCTGACCGGCTACCGCGCCGAGCGAGTCGATGCCGATGCCGTCCACGGGCCCGGCGGCCCTCTCCCGTACGACGCGCTGCTGGCCGTCACAGGCCGCCGCGCCAACATCCAGGGGCTCGGCCTGGAGGCGGCCGGTGTGGAGCTGACCGACACCGGCCACGTCCGCACCGACGACCGGCTGCGCACCACCAACCACCGGATCTACGCCGCCGGCGACGTCACCGGCCGTTCCGCCTTCACCCACCTGGGCGGCACGCAGGGCGGAGCAGCCGCCGCCGACGCTCTCCTGGGCGTACGCCGGCCCATCGACTACCGGGCGGTGCCCTGGGTGACGTACACCGACCCCGAGATCGCCCGGGTCGGTCTCACCGCCGACGAGGCGCGCGAAGAGTACGGCGACAGCGCACGCGTCCACACGCTGGAGAACGACCGGGTCGACCGGGCCGTCGCCGACGGCCGCACCGAGGGCTTCACCACCCTCGTCCTGGGCCCGCGTGGAAAGATCGTCGGAGCCACGGTGGTCTCTCCGAGGGCCGGGGAGACCATCGCCCATCTGGCGGCGGCGGTGCGCCTGGGCTGGACACCTTCCGACTACGCCCGCACGGTGCACCCCTATCCGACCTACGCCGACGGGCCCTGGCACGCGGCGCTGGCCGACGTCTACGCCCGCCTGGCCCGTGGCAGCGGTGTCATCGGGGCGCTGCTGAAGCTCCGCAGAGGGGTGGCCCGGTGATCCTCCGCATCGTCCTGGGCGCCGTCCTGGCGGCGATGGCGCTGGGCCAGCTCGCCTCGTTCGACGCGATGCCCGCCATCCTGACCACCTACGGCCTGACCTCCGGAGCGGCCTCGACCGCTCTGGCCGTGGCGTTGATCAGCGCCGAGGTGGTGACGGCCGGCTGGTTCCTTGCCCGGCCCCGCTCCCGCGCCGCCACGCCCGTCTGGCTGTACACGGGCGTCGCGGTGGTGTGGTCGGTGCTGGCCGCCCAGGCGTTCGCCCGCGGGCTCGTCCTGGACAACTGCGGCTGCTTCGGGACCTACCTCGCACAGCCGCTGCGCTGGTACGTCCTGGTCGAGGACGCGCTGATGCTGCTGTACGCCTGCCTGCTGTGGCGCGCGCTGCGGCGGGCCCGGCCCACCCCCCTCACCGACCGAACCTCGACGGCAGCCCCGGCACCGCAGGAGAACCACTGATGCGGATCATCGCGGCACTGCGCGCCCTCGAACGCGCCACCCGCCCCTACGACAGTGAGTTCGCCGAGGCGATGGAACGCCGCTGGGCGGAACTTCCCGACGCGGCCAGGACGCCCGGCCAGATCCTGGGGCGGCACGGCGTCGGCTGCGAGGGCACCCACGGCGTCTTCCCCAAGTGCAACCTCAAGTGCACCCCCTGCTACCACTCCCGGGACGCCAACCAGGTACGCGTCGACGGCCCGCACACCCACGACCAGATCGCCGCGCAGATGCGCCTTCTGCGTCAGCTGCGAGGCCCCCGCGCCCACACCCAACTCATCGGCGGCGAGGTCAGCCTGCTCACCCCCGACGACCACGCCGCCGCCCTCGCGATCATGCGGGACCACGGCCGGGAACCGATGAGCTTCACCCACGGCGACTTCGACTACGACTACCTCACCCGGCTCGCACTCGGCCAGGACGGCAAACGGCGCTTCGGGCGGCTGTCCTTCGCCGCGCACTTCGACAAGTTCATGTACGGCCGGCGCGGCATC
This sequence comes from Streptomyces sp. NPDC048389, assembly GCF_040706335.1. Classification (NCBI taxonomy): domain Bacteria; kingdom Bacillati; phylum Actinomycetota; class Actinomycetes; order Kitasatosporales; family Streptomycetaceae; genus Streptomyces; species Streptomyces sp. NPDC048389. The sequence continues at coordinate 47,251 of NZ_JBEZKP010000034.1, forward strand.
GAACGCCCGCCCGACGAAAAGGCGCTGAACCCGTACCGGGCACGGTTCGCCGCCATGTTCCTCCGTCTGCGGCGCGAGCACGGAGTGCGGTTCTTCCTCGCCCACAACATGACCGTCACCCCGGGCAACCTCGACGAGATCGCAAGCGTGATCCACGACTGCCACGCCATGGGCTACGGCATGTTCTCCTTCCAGCCCGCCGCCTTCCTGGGCGACGAGCGCCGCTGGAAGGAGAAATTCCGCGAGGCGACCCCGGACGCGGTGTGGGCGGAGATCGAACGCGGCGCCGGAACCCGGCTGGACTACCGCGTCTTCGAGAACGGCGATGTGCGCTGCAACCGCACCGCCTACGGCTTCTACGTCGGCCAACGCTGGTATCCGTTCCTCGACGGCGGCGACCCGCGCGACCTCGCCGTACGCGACGCGTTCTTCCGCTACTTCGGAAAGGTCACCTTCACCGGCACCCCACCCGCCCTCCTCGCGGCCAGGCTCCTGCGGGTGGTGGCCAGCCACCCGTCCACCGCGGTGACGGCGCTTCGCTGGCTGGCCCGCACCATGCGCCGCTTCGGACCGCTGCGGCTGGCCCGCCACCGGATGCGGGTGCGCCCCGTCACGTTCGTCATGCACCAGTTCATGGACGCCGACGTCGTCGCCCCGGCCTGGGAGATGATGCAACGCGGCGAGCAGGCCGCGGAGCCCCGGCTGCGCGAGACCCAGGAGCGGCTGGCCGCCTGCCACTACGCCATGGCCCACCCCGAGGACGGCACCCTCGTCCCCGCCTGCGTGCAGCACGCCGTACTCGACCCGGCCGAGAACGCGGCACTGCGCACTCTGCTGCCGATCGTCGAGGTCCGCACCACCGCCGGCCGCCCGTCCGGCACGTCACCGAAGGAGAAGTAGTTTCATGCGCATAGGCGTGATCACCGGATCCGGCAGCTACGACTGGCCCCACCTGGAGGAGGCGGCCGAGCGGACCGTCGTCACGGAGCACGGGGAGGTCACCGTCACCGAGGGGCGCCTCGGGAACGCGGAGATCGTGCAGTTGTCCCGGCACGGCGCCGGTCACCACCGGCTCTCCAGCCAGGTGGACCACAAGGCCAACCTCGCCGCCCTGCTCGCCTGCAAGGCAGAGGCCGTGGTGTCCTTCACCGTCTGCGGCTCCCTCGACCCGGACCTGCCACCGGGCTCCCTGGTGGTCTTCGACGACCTGTACTTCCCCGCCAACCGGCTGCCCGACGGCACCCCCTGCACCTGGTACGACACACCCGGCGAGGCCGGGCGCGGCCACTGGATCTTCGACCGGCCCTTCAGCGAACCGCTGCGCCAGGCCCTGATCACCGCCGCCGAGCAGACCGGGGTGCCTGCCGCCACGCAGGGCGTGTACGGACACGTCGACGGCCCCCGCTTCAACTCGCGCCCGGAGGTGGCCGCCCTGGCCGCCGCCGGGGTCAGTGCCGTCAGCCAGACCGCAGGACCGGAGGTCGTCCTGGCCGGTGAGGCCGAACTACCCATGGCGCTGGTCGGTTTCGTCACCGACTACGCCAACGGCGTCGCCGCAGAACCGGAACCGGTGCAGGCACTGCTGGACCGCATGGCGGCGAGCAAGGAGGTCTTCGCCACACTGGCCGGGCACGCGCTTCCTTCCCTGGACGTCGTGAGCGGGGCCGGTTTCGTCTACCGGTTCGACACGTGAGCGCCGCCCACCGCGGTACCCCCGCGATCCTGGTCATGGCCAAACCGCCCCGGCCCGGCACGGTCAAGACCCGGCTGCATCCCCTGCTGGGCCCGGAGCGCTGCGCGCAACTCCAGGCCGAACTCATCCGCCACACCATGGAACTGGCCACTGCCCACACCCGACGCAGCTACCTCGCCTACGCCCCGGGTGACGGCGGGGACGCCATCAGCACGGCAGTGCCCGTCGGCGTCCGGTTGCTGCGCCAGCGTGGTGAAGACCTCGGACAGCGCCTGGCCGCGTCCGTCACCGACGCCTTCACCGACGGCGCGGGCCCCCTGCTGGTCATCGGCACCGACGCACCGACCCTCACCGCCGACCGCCTGAGCGCCGCGTTCACCGCCCTGGAATACCACGACGTGGCGCTGGGCCCCGCGCTCGACGGCGGCTACTACCTGATCGGCCTTCGAGCACCCCACACTGCCCTTTTCGCCCTCGACCCGGATGTCTGGAGCACCGACCGTGTACTCGCGGCGACCCGCGCCCTCGCCCACGGCGAAGGGCTGAGCACGGGACTGCTGCGTCCACTGCGGGACCTGGACACCCCCGAGGACGCCGCCGCGCTCCTGACGGATCCGGCGCTGCCCACGCCGATCGCCGCCCTCCTCCAGCCCGCGGAGAGACCATGACGCAGGTGTCGATCATCGTCCCGGTCCTGAACGAAGAGGCCACGATCCACAGCGCGGTGAGCCGCCTGTGCCGGGACTTCCCCGACTGCGAACTGATCGTCGTGGACGGCGGCTCCACCGACGCCACCGTCGAACTCGCCGCTCTCCACGCCACCGTGATCGGCAGTGAGCGCGGCCGGGCCCTGCAGATGAACGAGGGCGCCCGGCACGCGTCCGGGAACATCCTGTGGTTCATCCACGCCGACACCGCCATCGAGCCCGAAGCCCTGGGCCAGATCCGGGCCGCGCTCGCAGACCCGGCCGTGGTCGCAGGCGGCCTCACTCTCCGCTTCGACCGCCGGACACCCGGCCTGAACTACCTCGCGTGGACGTCCAACGCCCGCGCGCGGCGCCTCCATCACATCTTCGGCGACCAGGCCATGTTCATCCGCCGCACCGTCTTCGAGGCTCTCGGCGGCTTCCCCGACCTGGCGATCATGGAGGACCTGGAGATGTCGCGGCGTCTGCACCGGCGCGGCCGACTGAGCCTGCTGCCCGCCACGTCGACGGCCTCCTCACGCCGCCTGGTCGCTCACGGGACCTGGCGCATGATCGCCTTCATGCAGTACCTGAAGCTGCTGTACTTCGCCGGCGTCGACCCAGAGGCCATTCGCGTCCGCTACACCGCAGGCCCCCGCCTCCTGCCGAACAGAAGCCCGAGAGCGGCACGAACCAGACGCACCTGAACGCCCCCTTGTTCCTTTCGCCCTCGACTCGCCCTCGACACTTTTGGAGACCGACCTCATGCGCATCGCAGTCTGCGGAGGGCCCTACGGAAACCCGTACGCCCTGCAGTCCTTCGTCGACGACGCCCGTGCCCGGGGCGCCGAGCGGCTGTTCTGTCTGGGCGACCTCGGCGGATTCGGCGCCGACGTCGACGCGCTGTGGCCGATCCTGACCGACAACACCGTCGAGTGCGTCGCCGGGAACTACGACGTGGCCATCGCCCGGGGCGACACCGACTGCGGCTGCGGCTACCGCGACCCCAAGGACAACGAGTACGCCCAGCTCATCTACGACCACACGCTCGCCACTACCGGCCGCGACTTCGCCGCCTGGATGGGCACCCTGCCCACCGAGCGCCGGGAGACCATCGACGGCGTCGACGTCCACATGGTCCACGGCTCGACGCTGGCGCTGAACGACTTCTGGTGGGAGTCGCTCCCCGAGGAGCAGCACCGCCTGCGAGTAGAGGCGTCCGGGGCCGATGTCGTGCTGTGCACCCACAGTGGTCTGCCCTGGCAGCGGCGCATCGGCGACACCCTCGCCGTCAACGTCGGCGTGCTCGGCAAACCCGCCAACGACGGCCGCCGCGAGGTCTGGTACGCGATGCTCGACCTCTCCGACGGGCACGTCACCGCCGAGCTGATCCCGCTCGCGTATGACTGGCGGGCGCAGGCCCGTTCGATGCGCGCCGCCGGGCTGCCCGAAATCTTCGCCGAGACCATCGAGACCGGCTGGTGGACCACCTGCCTGGAGATCCTGCCGCCGCAGGAGTGTTCCCGGGGCCGCTACCACCTCTACCGCTCCACCCTGCCCTCCGGCTTCCGCCCGGCGAACGACGGCTGGGGAGAGACCACGCCCCAGGCCCTTCAGAGCGACCGGCCGGTGGTCCCGCTGTTCGGCACCCCCTACTTCCCCTCCCGGCTGTGGATCTACACCAACTTCCACTGCAACCTGGCCTGCGACTACTGCGCGGTCGCCTCCTCCCCGAAAGCACTCGCCCGCAGCCTGCCCGCCGACATCTTCCGCGCCCTGGTCGACGAGGCCGTACAGGCCGGGTTCACCGAGCTGTATCTCACCGGTGGTGAGCCCTTCCTGCACCCGGACATCGTCGGCCTCCTCGACTACGCCTCCGCCGAGCTGCCCACCGTCGTGATGACCAACGCGATGCTGCTGCGCGGCCGTCGCGCCTCCGGCCTCGCGGAGCTGGCCGGACGCAAGCTCACCGTCCAGACCTCCCTGGACGGCGCCACCGCCCACACCCACGACCTCCACCGCGGTTCCGGCTCCTGGCAGCGCACCCTCGACGGCATCCGCCACCTGATCAGCCTCGGGTTGCCTCCGCGCGTCGCTCTCACCGAAACCCCGGAGAACACCCACGAGGTTCCCGCGGTCGCCGAGCTGCTGGCCGGACTCGGCCTGCCCGCCGACCACTTCGCCGTACGGCCGCTGCTGCGCCGCGGCTTCGCCGAGACCGGGGTGGAGATCGGCGAGGACTCCAGCATCCCCGAGCTGACCGTCACCGCCGACGGGCTGCACTGGCACCCCGCCGGCGCCGACCTCGCCACCAGCCCCGATCTCCATCTCGCGCCCGCCGGAACCCCGCTCACCGCGGGCAAACAACTGGTCACCGAACGCTTCTTCGCCGCCCGCCTCACCGACGGCACCCTGCCCCGCCCCGTCCACTGCGCCATCTGAGACGTACGAGTACCGAAAGGAAGTCGACCATGCAGCGACACGTCGCAATCCTCGGCGCCGGGCCCGTCGGCCTCGACGCCGCTCTCGCCTGCGCCGACGCCGGATGGCCGTTCACCCTCTACGAAGCCGGCGACACCGTCGCCGCCCACCTGCGGGCCTGGGGCCATGCCCGCCTCTTCACTCCGTGGGACCTGAACGTCTCGGGCCGGATGAGGGCCCACCTGCCGGGCGCCCCGGCTGGCGGCGACTGCCCCACCGGGGCCGACCTGGCCACCCGCCTGCTCGACCCGCTCGCCGCACTGCCCACCCTCGAAGGCCGCATCAGGCTACGCACCCGCGTCGCCGGCATCGCCCGCACCGGCCTGCTCAAACACGAGCACATCGGCACCGACACCCGCGCCGCCGCCCCCTTCACCCTCCTCCTGGACACCCCCGACGGCGAGGACACGGCGGAGGCCGACCTCGTCCTGGACTGCACCGGCACCTACTCCCACCCCAACACCCTGGGCCCCGGCGGCATCCCCGCCCCCGGCGAACGCGCCCTCACCGACCGCATCACCCACACCCTCCCGGACACCGGCGACACCGGCGACACCGGCCGGTGGGCGGGCACCGTCCTGCTCGTCGGCGCCGGAAAGTCCGCCCAGACCGCGGCCCGCGACCTCGCCGCCCTGCCCGGCACCCGCGTCCAGTGGGCGGTGCGCGGCACGGCGCCCGACTGGGGCGCCGTACCAGGCGACACGCTGCCCGGCCGCCAGCACCTCGTCGACACCTCCCGGGCCCTCGCCGACGGCGCCAACGACCGCGTCACCGTCCACAACGGCGCCCACGTCCAGGCCCTGAGCCCCGACGGTGACCGGATCCGCGCCTGCCTCACCACCGAGGGCGGCCCGCGCGAGATCGTCTGCGACCACGTCGTGGCACTGACCGGCTACACCGGCGACGCCTCCCTCTACCGGCAGCTGCAGGTCCACGAGTGCTACGCCACCGGCGCCCCCATGAACCTCTCCGCCGCCCTCCTCGGCTCCGCGGGCGGCGACTGCCTCGCCCAGCCGTCCCTCGGGATCGAGGCCCTGCGCAATCCCGAACCGCACTTCTTCATCCTGGGCGCCAAGTCCTACGGCCGCCTCAACACCTTCCTGCTGCGCACCGGCTACGAGCAGATCGACCAGCTCACTGCCGCGTACGCCGAAGAATCACTTCTGCTACCTGCCGGTACGTAAGCGTGATCACATACCTTCCCCATGCACTGGTCATAGCGTCGACAAGGAAGGAAGCCACACGCAGACAGAGAGGTCGTCCATCATGACAACCATCGCGCAGGTATCACCGAGAACCGCCGTCATGCCGCTGTACGCCGCCTGGGGCGCCGCCGCAGGCGTCGTCGGAGGCATCGGCATGGGGATCTGGATGTCCGTCTCCAGGCCGATGATGGACACCGCGATGATCACGATGGTCGCCGGTCTGCTGGGCTCCACGAACGCCGTCGCGGGCTGGCTCATCCACCTGGCCATCGCCATCTCCTTCGGTCTGGCCTTCGGCGCGCTCCTGGGGAACTACGCCCAGAAGATGCTGCCCGCAGCTGTGCTCGGGCTGGGGTACGGCGTCGTGGCCTGGCTGATCGGAGCGATGTGGATCATGCCCGCGAACATGGGCATGCCGGTCTTCGAGTGGAACGACGTCACCAGCTCCAGCTTCGGCGCCCATCTCGTCTTCGGGCTGCTGCTGGGACTGGCCTTCGCCTGCATCGCCTCGATGATGGGCAAGCGCACAGGGTCGGCCTGAGCATGGGACGCACACCGCCCAAGTCAGCCGGCACCCCGGGCGCGCCGCCGCCCCGGGGTGCTCCACCGGAGGGGTTTCCTTCACTCGAAGAGGTGCAGGTGAGCGGAGACGTCCCTGCCGAGGGACAGGTGCCCTACTGTCTGGCGGAGGGGGCCGACGCCCTGGCGGACCCGCCCTGGGGTGCGGCACCACCGCCCTGGGCCCCGGGCCGACGCGAGGACATAGGCCGCATGCGCGAGAACCATCAGGAAGACGCCGACCGTACCTGGTGCCTGTCCGAGGTCGACATCTTCTGCGACCTGAGCGAGCCGGAGATGGCGGCCATCGCGGCAGCCGCACCGATGAAGACCTACACCGCCGGCGAGATCCTCTACTCCCCGCCCCAGCCGTGCGAGGTGCTGTTCATCCTCAAACGCGGACGCATCCGCGTCTTCCGCGTCTCCGCCGAGGGCCGCGCCCTGACCACGGCGATCATCAACCCCGGCACGATCTTCGGTGAGATGGTGCTGCTCGGGCAGCGCATGTACGGCAACTACGCCGAGGCCCTCGACGACGTCACCGTCTGCGTGATGAGCCGCGACGATGTCCACCGGCTGCTGCTCTCGGAGCCGAGGATCGCCGCCCGGATCACCGCGATCCTCGGCCGCCGCCTCGCCGACCTCGAACAGCGCCTGTCCGACACCGTCTTCAAATCCGTCGCCCAGCGCGTCGCCTGCACTCTGATCACCCTCATCCCCGCGAAGCCGCCCAGCCGGCCGCTGCGCCCCATGGCCGGACACCCACAGGTCACCCTCACCCATGAGCAGGTGGCCGCCCTGGCGGGCACGTCCCGCGAGACGGTCACCAAGGTGCTGCGTGACCTGGCCGACCGGGGCCTGCTGAGGCTGGGCCGGGGCCGCATCACCGTGCTGGAGCCGGACCGGCTACGCGACGAGGCCGGGTAGCGCCCCCATCCGCAGTGCGAAAGCCATCCACCTGCCCGCGAGTACCGCCTGAGTAGACGGCTGCGGGGCCCGGTGCGTCCGCAGGCCCTGGTCACCGCTGGGAGGGAAGAGGCCGCTCCGATTCGATCAGTCCGCAGACCTCGGCCCCCGGGGCGGGTTCGGGGCGGGTGGCCGACGCGGCGAGTTCGGCCCGTATGGCCAGCAGATCGGCCACCAGCGTGTCGATCTCGCCGATGCGTTCCGCAAGCAGCGCGCGCACGGTGGCGCATGGCTGCTGGGCGCTTTCGCGGCGGGCCCGCAGGATGCGTGCGGCAGCGTCAAGGCCGAGGCCGAGATCCCGGGCACGGCGCACGAACACCGCGGTGCCCACCGCCTGCGGAGCGAACAGCTGATACCCCGAGGCCGTGCGCTCGACCGGGGCCAACAGCCCACGCCCGATCCACACCCGCACCGCCTTGCGGGTGACCTGCGCCGCCGCGGCGAGCTGCCCGATGGTCAGCAGCTCCCGGCTGTCATACCGCATACGCATCACCTCCGGCGTGTCCGTGTTGACCATGCCCCAGGGGCACGGCTCCACCATCGAAAGCACCGAAACAACCCGGCACATTCCACTCACGAGGAAGAAGGTACGCGCCATGCCGATGAAACAAGGCGAGACCTACACCTGCCCCTGCGACACCTGCGACTGCACCATCCAGGTCCTGGTGTCCGCCCCGGCCGACTGCCCCGGGACGGCCCCGACCTGCTGCTGCGGGAAGCTCATGGTCAAGTCCGAGAGTTGAGGCGAGCGGTAAGCAGCGAGTGCCCCGCCCGGTGAGCCGGCCCGCAGGCCCGGCGCAGCAACCCGGCCGGGAGCACATCACCGCTTTCCGGCACTGTCCCGGCATCATCGAGGTGATGCCGGGACGCACTGTGGACCGGAGTCCCACCTCCTGTGCCGGGCACTGAGGCTCGGCGGGGCTCCGCTGGTTCACTCGGCGCAGCAGGACAGCATGTCCACGTCCCGGGTGAAGGTCTGGGCGGCGAGCTTGAGGGCCTCGGCCATGGTCAGGTACGGCGCCCAGGTGTGCGCCAGCTGGTCGACGGTCATCCCCGCGCTGATCGCGTACGTAGCGGCGGTGATGACGTCTCCCGCGCCTTCGGCGACGGCATGCACGCCGAGCACGCGGCCGGTGGCCGCCTCGGTGACGATCTTCACCAGGCCGCGGGTGTCCCGGTTGACCAGCGCCCGGGGCACGTGCGCCAGCGGCAGCGTACGGCAGTCGCAGTCGATGCCGGCCTCAGCCGCCTGGGCGTCGGTCATACCCACCGAGGCCAGGGCGGGGCTGGTGAAAGTGACCCGGGGCAGGCTCGTGTAGTCCAGCGACCGCCGCGAACCGTCGAAGGCAGCATCAGCCGCCAACGCACCCTGAGCCGCGGCGACATAGACGAACTGCGCCTGACCGGTGACATCCCCGGCAGCCCAGATCCTCGGATGCGTGGTGCGCGACTGCTCGTCCACGACCACCTCGCCCAGCGCACCGGTCTTCACTCCGACCCGCTCCAGACCCAGCCCAGCGGTGACGGGACGACGGCCCGTCGCCATCAGCAGCTGCTCGGCCCGCAGGTCCCCGGCCGTGGTGGAAAGGACATAGCCGGCCGCGTCCCGCCGGACGGCGGTGACAGTCATGCCGGTGCGGACCGCGATGCCCTCGTCCGCGAAGACCTCCTCGATCGCGGCGGAGACCTCCGGCTCCTCGAACGGGGCGAGCCGCTCCAGCATCTCGACCACGGTGACCCGCGTACCGAGCCGGGAGAAGAGCTGGGCCTGCTCCAGCCCGACCGCGTTACCGCCCACGACGACCATCGACTCGGGCAGCCGGCCCAACTCCATCGCACTGGTGGAGGTCAGGTACCCGGCCTGCTCCAGCCCTTCCACAGCCGGCACCCACGGGGCGGCGCCCGTGGCGATTAGATAGCGCCCGGCCTCGATCCGCCTCTCACCGCCGTCCTCGGACGTAACCCGTAGGACCGGGCCGTCGGAATCCCCACCGAAGGCGGCGCTGCCACGGATGATCTCCCAGCCGTAACCGGCCACGAGGCCGGTGTACTTGTGGGCCCGCAAGTCCTCGACCAGCGCGTCCTTCCCCCTGATCAAAGCGGAAAGGCCGACCGGGACATCCTGCGCGGCCAGGCCGGGGAAACGCCCCGCGACCTGGGCCGTGTGACGTGCCTCGGCGGCGGCCAGCAGCGCCTTGGACGGCACACAGCCGACGTTGACACAGGTGCCACCGGTCGTGCCACGCTCGATCATCACCACGCGCTTGCCCTTACCGGTCGCGGCGATGGCGGCGGCGAAGGCGGCCGACCCGGAACCGATGACCGCCAAGTCGAAACCGGCGTCCGTACCTGTCATGACGCTGCCTCTCTCCCAGTGCCGGACCGCGCAGGACCCGCCAGCTATTCGCTCTTCCGAATAGGTCAATACTGGAATACTATTCGGCTAGGCAAATAGTTCAAGGTATGGAGGCCCCTCGCATGCTCCAGCGCCCCACCCCGGCCGCACCGGCCACCCCGGCGGGCACATGCCCGCACACCGACACGGTGGCGACGTTCTTCCGCGCCCTGGCCGACCCCACCCGGCTGAAGCTGCTGGAATTCATCCTCGGCGGCGAGCGCACCACCGCCGAATGCGTCGCCCACGCCCAGATCTCCCAGCCCAGGGTGTCGGTCCACCTGTCCTGCCTGACCGACTGCGGCTACGTCACCGCCCGCCGCGACGGCCGCAGACTGCTCTACTCCGTCGGCGACCAGCGCGTCGCGGACCTGGTCGTACTCGCCCGCACCCTGGCCGCCGACAACGCCACCGCTCTGACTTGCTGCCCCCGCATCGACCCCGCACGCACCGAAGAAGGCGACCCCCGTTGAACGGCAACGACCGGCCGCCCCGGCCAGCCGGTGCACTGGCCGCCGTCGGGGCCGGGCTGGTGATGGTGGCCTGCTGCGCCGGACCGGTGCTGCTGGTCGGCGGCGCGCTCGGCGCCCTCGGCGGCGTACTGCGAAACCCCTGGATCATCGCGGCGGCCACCGCCGTGGTGGCCGCCGCGATCGCCGTGCTCGTCCGCCGCCGTCGCGCAGGCCGCAGGGCCTGCTGCCCGCCCGCGCTCAGCCCTGAAGGCCAGAAGCAGGTGGAACGTCCAGGTCGGTACGGGCGTAGTGGTTGAAGTAGTTCGTGAACAGGTTCGCCACCACATGCGCAAACGCCTCGGTCAGCTCGACATCACTCCAGCCCGCATCCAGGCCGCGCTGCCACGTCGCATCGTCCACCTCCCCGACCGCGGAAGCGATCGCTCGTACGACGGCGACCAACGCGGCCAGCTTCGGATCGAAGTCGACCTCTCCGCGGCGGATGGCCACGGTCTGCTCCTCGCTCAACCCGGCCGCCTTGCCCGACAGAGTGTGGGCGGACTGGCAGTAGTCGCAGTGGTCGACCGCACCGACCGCCAGCGCGACCGCCTCCCGCGTACGGGCGTCGAAGGTGCCGTGCTCCGCGATCGCGTCACTCATCGCGGCGTACGCCGCCAGCACCACCGGCGAATGCGCCATCTCCGCATGGATGTTCAGCAGCTTCCCGAACCGCTTCTCCAGCACCCGCAGCGCTTCACGGCTCTGCTCCGGAGCGCTGTCGACCGTATGGACCGGAATCCTGGACATCTACGTTGCCTCCATCGACTCACAACTGCCCGAACGGGCCGTACAGAAGGGAAACCCGCCGAGGGCACTGCCGCCTTCCAAGAGTCGCCCGGTGAAACGGAAGCCCGGACCGAGCCCACCGGGTTCCCCTGACGCCCCGCGAACAGCAAGGAGTGTGAGCCGACATGATGCGAGCGATCTTCAACGGCGTCGTCATCGCCGAAACCCCCCGCACCAAGCGCGTGGAAGGCAACGACTACTTCCCGCCCGAGGCCCTCAAACGCGACTACTTCACCGACAGCCCCACCAAGTCGCTGTGCCCTTGGAAGGGCATCGCCCGCTACTACTCCGTGACCGTCGACGGCGTCACCAACCCGGACGCAGCCTGGTACTACCCGCACCCCAGCCCACTCGCCCGCCGCATCAAGAACCACGTCGCCTTCTGGAACGGCGTCACCATCGAAGGCACCCGAGAGAAGAAGCCGGCGACGCGGAGCCACTGACCCCCTTCCTCGCCTGCCACCGCCCCGGCTCTCCTGAAACCCGGCCCGGAACCGCCGACGACAACACGGGTATTGCTGGGCATAGCAATAAGAGCGGAGGGTCGTGCCCCCTCCAGGCACACGCCGGACAGCGCGTCGGTGGGACTCGTCGAGACCGGGAACGGAAGCAAGAAGGGTGTTTGCTTCATCACGGCCCGGGATGGGGATAGCGACACGATGCGCCACAGCGAGGCGACACCGACCACGTCGCCAGCCGCCTCGCAAAGCGACACGACCTGTGGGGGACACGGTCTCTGCGGAAACAAACCTCCTGCGGCCTCTCGGCTTACCCGGGCTCCACTTCGCGCTCCAGCCGAAGGTGGGGCGCGGTGTCCATTGCGGCTGAGCACGAAGAAGAACCCCTGGCAGCTACGCGGAAGCGCGCTGCCTACTTCCTCGGGGCACGGCTTCAGGGCCCATGGACCTGACCGAAGTCTTCCCAGGCGGCAATGCTGGACGAAAGCTTGTAGGGAGGGAACAACAACAAAGCCGCCGTCCATCCGCCCCTGTCGAAGCTTCCGTCCACCGCCGCTGCACGCCATTTGCACGCTTGGCCACCGGTCGGCCACCAGGGGCAGCCTGGCGGAGCCTCTGGGCTGACGCACCGGCAGGAGTTAGGTCACGGAATGGAAAAAACCCCAGGTCACGGCGAGTGAGTCCTGGGGTTAATCCGAGCCGCCTTCGGGATTCGAACCCGAGACCTACGCATTACGAGTGCGTTGCTCTGGCCAACTGAGCTAAGGCGGCAAGCTGCGGACGTACGCGTCCTCGCGGGACACGCTCTCATCAGCAGCGGCGCCAAGTCTACAGGGTTCCCGGGGGTGCCCCGAACCACCTCCCGGTCGGCCCTGCGCCGGCCTCAGCAGCGCCTGCCGTCCTCGGGGGCCTTGCCCTCGAGGAGGTAGGTGTTGATCGCGGTGTCGATGCAGTCGCTGCCTCGACCGTAGGCGGTGTGGCCGTCACCGTCGTACGTCAGGAGCCGGCCGGACGACAGCTGGCCGGCGAGGCTCTCGGCCCACTTGTACGGGGTCGCCGGGTCGCGGGTCGTGCCGACGACCACGATCGGGGCCGCACCCTTCGCCTCGATGGCATGGGCCTTGCCGGTGGCCGGGGTGGGCCAGAAACCGCAGTTGAGGGAGGCCCAGGCGAAACCGCGGCCGAAGACCGGGGACGCCTTCTCGAACTCGGGGACCGCGGCGCGCACCTCTTCGGCACCGTCGAAGGCCGCCGGGAGGTCGAGGCAGTTCACGGCCGCGTTGGCGAACATCAGATTGGCGTACGAGCCGTCCGCCTCGCGCTCGTAGTAGCTGTCGGCCATGACCAGGAGCGGAGCGCCGTCGCCGTCCTGCGCGGCCGTGAGCGCGGAGCGCAGCTGGGGCCAGGCGCCGTCGTCGTACATCGCGGCGATCACGCCGGTGGTGGCCAGCGACTCACCGAGCGGGCGGTCCTCACCAGTGGGCACGGGCGAGGCGTCGAGTTTCGCGAACAAGTCCTTGAGCCGGTCGGTCGCATCGGCGACCGACGTCCTGCCCAGAGGGCAGTCCGACTTCTCGACGCAGTCGGCGGCGAATGCCTTGAAGGCGGTCTCGAAGCCGGCCGTCTGGTCGCGGTTCAGCTCGCGTGCCGGGAGCGACGGGTCCATCGCTCCGTCGAGGACCAGGCGACCCGTCCGGTCCGGGAACAGTTCGGCGTAGGTCGCGCCGAGGAAGGTGCCGTACGAGGCGCCGACGTAGTTCAGCTTCTCGTCGCCAAGGACCGCGCGCAGGACGTCCATGTCGCGGGCCGCCTCCGTGGTCGAGACATGGGGGAGGATCTTGCCCGATCGCTCCTCGCAGCCCGCCGCGAAGTCCTTGTACGCCTGTTCAAGCTTGGCGGCCTCCGCGGTGTCGTCCGGCGTCTGGTCGACCTGGGTGTACGTGTCCATCTCCGGGCCGGTCAGGCACTCGACGGGCTCACTGCGGGCGACACCGCGGGGATCGACGGCCACCATGTCGTAGCGGGCGCGTACCGGGGCGGGGTAGCCGATGCCGGCGTACGCCTGGAGATATCCGACGGCCGAACCGCCGGGGCCACCCGGATTCACGAGCAGGGAGCCCAGCCGCTTGCCGGGCCCGGTCGCCTTGATCCGGGAGACGGCGAGCTTGATCGAGTCACCGTCGGGCTTCGCGTAGTCCAGCGGGGCCTTCATCGTGGCGCACTCGAAGCCGGGCACGCCGCACTCCCGCCAGTCGAGCTCCTGGCCGTAGTACGGCTCGAGCTCCGCGGAGGGCGCCGCCCGCCCGGCCGCTCCTGGTGTGTCGCGTTCCCCTGCCGACGGGCCGCCCGCCGTGCATCCGGAGACGAGGAGGCCGACCGTGGCCAGCGGAAGGGCGAAGGTGCGGAACAGGCGCCTGGTGTCCATCCAACGGAGCGTAATAGCAGCGGGCGGCCGATGCCGGTCCCGGCTCGCGCGAACCGACCGGTCGGGCCGGGCGGGCCCGGCGAGGTACGTCCATCGGTCGGTGCGCGCCTGGGGGCCGGCGTTCGTACGTGGACCGGCGCGGCCGTCCAAGGGCCTCACCAGCCCGGCCTGCCCGTACCCGGCCGCGCGGATCGCCGGAGGACGTCGGGGGCGGTCAGCGGCGCCCCCCCGCACTGTACGGCTCGCGTGAACCGCCGGAGCGTGAGCCCGCCCGTACACACACGGGCGCGCAGATCGCCGGAGGACGTCAGCCCGCCCGCAGCGAGACCGCCATCGCCTCGACGGCCAGGAGCGGTGCCACGTTGCGCTCCAGCGCCTTACGGCAGGCGACCACCGCCTCTATCCGCCGAAGCGTGCCCTCCGGTGTGGAGCTCCGGGCGACACGGTCGAGGGAGTCCCGTACGTCGCCGTTGGCCGGCTCCACCCGCGACCCCAACTGAAGCGCCAGCACATCACGGTAGAAGCTGGTGAGGTCGGTGAGCGCGAGGTCGAGGCTGTCGCGCTGCGTGCGGGTCTTGCGGCGCTTCTGCCTGTCCTCGAGCTCCTTCATCGCGCCGGCCGTCCCGCGCGGCATCCGACCGCCTGCCTGCGCGCCGAGCGCGGCCTTGAGATCCTCGGTCTCCTTGACGTCGATGTCCTCCGCGACCTGCTTGGCGTCCTCCGCGGCCGCGTCGATGAGCTCCTGTGCGCCTCTCAGACAGCCGCCGATGTCCTCCACGCGCAGAGGCAGCTTGAGAACCGCGGTACGGCGGGCACGGGCCCGCTCGTCGGTGGCGAGCCGGCGGGCCCGGCCGATGTGGCCCTGGGTCGCGCGGGCCACGGCCGCCGCGACGTCCGGTTCGATGCCGTCTCGCCTGATCAGCACGTCGGCCACGGCGGCCGCCGGTGGCGTACGCAGGGTGAGGTGGCGGCAGCGGGAACGAATGGTGGGCAGCACGTCCTCGATGGACGGCGCGCACAGGAGCCAGACCGTGCGCGGCGCCGGCTCCTCGACCGCCTTCAGCAGGACGTTCCCCGCGCCCTCTGTGAGGCGGTCGGCGTCCTCCAGGATGATCACCTGCCAGCGACCGACCGCCGGCGAGAGCTGGGCGCGGCGGACGAGCTCACGGGTCTGGCCGACGCCGATGGAGAGCAGGTCGGTGCGGATCACCTCGACGTCGGCATGCGTCCCCACAAGCGCGGTGTGGCACCCGTCACAGAAGCCGCAGCCCGGCGCGCCGCCGAGGGCACGGTCGGGGCTGGTGCACTGCAGCGCGGCGGCGAACGCACGGGCGGCGGTGGACCGTCCCGAGCCGGGCGGGCCGGTGAACAGCCACGCGTGCGTCATCTTGGACGCGGCGGGTACCGGTGCCCCCGCAGACTGGGCGGTGACCTGCGCGTCCGCGTCCCGCGCGGCGGCGGAGAGCTGCTCCTGGACACGCTCTTGGCCGACCACGTCGTCCCACACGGCCATGTGCCGTCACCGCCTTTCGTGCTGCGGTCTCCCATTGTGGCGGAGAGCACCGACAGTGCCGTCCACTTCCTCGACAGGCTCTGCCGTGACGAGGAAGCGCTGCGGAAGGCCCGGCGGACGCCGTACAGGCTCAGCCGACGAAGGGGACCGGTCCCCGTGGGCCCGGTCCCCTTCGTCGGCATCGGATCACCCGGCGCTGCGGTCAGCCGCGCCTGCCCCGGCGACCGCGGCCGCCGTCGTCCTCGTCGTCCTCACGCGGGCCGAGAAGCTCGTCCGCGAGCGTCGGCAGATCGTCGAGCGGCGTCTCCTCCGCCCAGTCGGAGCGGCGGCGCGGGCGCTCCGCCGGGGGATCGACCTGCGGGAGTTCCGTGGTGCGCTCGTTCCCGTTCTCGCCGCGCTGCTCCTCGCGCTCGTCGCGGAAGACGCCCGGCGGCACCCGGTCGGACCGACCGGACGGACCGGCGTCACGTACCGGCGGCAGGACCGCCGTCTCGTCCGCCGCACGCTCTTCCCGTACCGGCGGCAGGACCGCCGTCTCGTCCGCCGCACGCTCCTCGCGCACCGAGGGCAGCATGGTCGTCTCTGCCTCGTCCGGAACCTTGGGCAGCACGCTCGTCGCGTCGTTCGCTCCGCCCGGGACCGGAACCTCCTGCGTCACCTCGTCGGGCCTGACGACCGGAGTGGGCATCGTGGTCTCGGCGGCCGACGCGGCAGTGACGGAAGCCGCGGCGGCCTCCGCCGCCCGGCGGGCCTCCTCGGCGCGCAGCAGCGCCTCCTCCGCCTTGCGCTGCTTCTCCAGACGGCGCTCCTCGGCCTCCTTGCGCAGCCGGGCCTCTTCCTCGGCCTGCTTGCGCAGGCGTTCCTGCTCCGCCTCGCGAGCCTTCTCCTCGGCCTCGCGGCGCCGCCGCTCCGCTTCGGCCCGGCGCCGGGCCTCTTCCGCCCGCTGCCGGGCTTCCTCCGCCTGCCGCTCGGCCTCCCGCTGCCGCGCCTCCTCGAGCTCGCGGCGCTTGCGCTCCTCCTCCTCGGCGCGGAGCCGGGCGAGCTGCTCCTGCCGCTCGCGTTCGAGGCGCTCCTCCTCGGCCTTGCGGGCGGCCTCTTCCTCGGCCTTCCGGCGGGCTTCCTCCTCGGCCGCCCTGCGTGCCTCTTCCCGGGCCTTGATCTCCGCCTCGGACAGGGGCAGCAGCTGGTCGAGCCGGTGCCGTACGACGGTGGTGACCGACTCGGGTTCCTGGCCGGCGTCGATGACGAGATAGCGGCCGGGGTCGGCCGCGGCCAGCGTCAGGAAGCCGGAGCGCACCCGCTGGTGGAACTCCGCCGGCTCCGACTCGAGACGGTCCGGCGCCTCGGTGAAGCGCTCCCTCGCGGCCTCCGGCGAGACGTCGAGCAGCACGGTCAGGTTCGGTACGAGGCCGTCCGTCGCCCAGCGTGAGATCCGGGCGATCTCGGTCGGCGACAGGTCGCGGCCGACGCCCTGATAGGCGACGGACGAGTCGATGTACCGGTCGGAGATGACGACCGCGCCGCGGTCGAGCGCCGGACGGATCACCGAATCGACGTGCTCCGCCCGGTCAGCCGCGTACAGCAGTGCCTCCGCCCGGTTGGACAGTCCGGCACTCGACACGTCGAGCAGGATGGAGCGCAGCCGCTTGCCGACCGGAGTCGCACCGGGCTCGCGGGTGACGACCACTTCGTGGCCCTTGGCGCGGATCCACTCGGCGAGGGCCTCGACCTGGGTGGACTTGCCGGCCCCGTCGCCGCCCTCGACGGCGATGAAGAAGCCGCCCGTCGCGGGGGCCTGCGCCGGATCGGCCCCGCCGCGCAGGGCGTCGCCGAGGTCACGGCGCAGCGGTACACCGGACCGGTCGTCGGTCTTGGCCAGCACGATCGCGGCGACGGGCAGCAGCAGCGCTCCGACGAGCATGAGCGTGAACGCGGCCCCGCCGTGTGCGAAGACGAAATCGCCTGTCGCCAGCCGGTGGGGACCGATCGCGGCGGCGAGCAGGGGAGCGGCGACCGCGGCGAGCGCGATGACGGCGCGGACGACCGCCTGCAGGTGCGAGGTGAGCCGGGGCCGGCGGAACTCCTCGGTCTCCTGGTCGATGAGGGTGTGGCCGGTGTTCGCGGCGACGCCCGCGAACACGCCCGCGACCGTGGCGAGGAACAACCCGGTCGCCGTGTCCGGCACGAGGCCCAGCGCGAGCAGCGCGACACCGGTCACGGCGACGGCGAGCGGCAGCAGCCTGCGGCGTGACAGCGAGGGCAGTACGGAGCCGGCCCCGCGGATACCGGCGGCGGTGCCGCCGATCAGCGCGAGGATCAGCAGGGCGAACGTCACGGGCCCACCGCCGAGGTCGACGGCGTGCAGCACGGCGACGGCGGCCGCGGAGGCGATGGCCCCGGTGACGGCGGCGCAGGCGACGACGAACAGCGGCATGCCGCCGGTGCGGCCCTTGTCCGCGCCGTCGCCCGCGGACGGCCGGCGCAGGCCCTCGAGCGGTGAACGCGGTCGGGGCGTCTGGGAGCCGGGCAGTTCGACGAAGTACAGGATCGACACGGACGCCGCGAAGAGCCCTGCCGCGACGTAGGACGCAAGGGCTGCCTGGTGGGCGGAGAACCAGTCGATGCCCGTACCCAGCAGATTGCTGAACAGGGTGGCGACCAGCAGCACCGCGGCGGCGACGGGGATGACCGCGAAGCCGGTGCGCAGCCAGAGCCTGCGCAGCGCGTCGAGGTGGTCGGGCAGCGGCCGGACCGCCGCGCCCTCCGGCGGCGGCGCGGGCAGCAGCGAGGGCGCGGCGCCTTCACGGGCGACGGTCCAGAACCGCTCCGCGACACCGGTCAGGAAGACCGTGACAAGAAGAATCGCGAGAGCCTTGTCGGGCAACCAGTCGATCCACAGGGGTGCCACCACGAGCAGTGCCAGTCGCAGCCCGTCGGCCCCGATCATGGTCCAGCGCCGGTCCAACGGGCCGCCGGGTGCCGTCAGCGAGGTCATGGGACCGAGGAGTACGGCTCCGAAGAGCAACGTGGACAGCACGCGGGCGCCCAGCACGGCGGCGACCGCGAAGGCCGCCCCGCGGTACCCGCTGCCGAACGCGCCCGACGCCACCGCCGCCTGGAGCGACAGCAGCAGGAGGACGAGAACGGCGAGTGCGTCGGCGACACCGTCGACCACCTGCGCGTTCCACAGTCGCCTCAGCGGCGGGTGGCGCAGCAGGGAGCGCACGGCCCGTTCACGTGAGTCCGTGGCGAGTGTGTCGGAATCCGATGCGTCTGCGGCAGTCTCTGAAGCGGTGTTCTTGACCGCCTGCTGATCGGCTGGCTGCTCGGCTCGCGTCATTCGGCCAGCCTATCCGGAGCCGCATGCTCCCCGGAGGAGTGTCCGAACATACGGGCGCTTTGTGGCAAGGGTGTGAAGTTCCCCTGCCACAAAGCGCCCGTATGCGGTCGCCGAGGGCCTACTCCTCCGACGCCGCGGCGGTCTTCCTTGCCGCGGTCTTCGCCGTCGTCTTCTTGGCCGTGGTCTTCTTCGAGGCGGTTGCCTTCTTGGCGACGGTCGTCTTCGCCGCGGCCTTCTTGGCTGCCGTCTTCTTGGCCGGAGCCTTCTTGGCCGGGGTCTTCTTGGCCGCTGTCTTCTTCTTCGCGGGGCCCTTGGCACGCTTCTCGGCAAGCAGCTCGTAGCCGCGCTCGGGCGTGATGTCCTCGACGCTGTCGCCGGTCCTCAGCGTGGCGTTCGTCTCGCCGTCCGTGACGTACGGGCCGAAGCGGCCGTCCTTGACGACCACGGGACGCTCGCTCACCGGGTCGGTGCCCAGTTCCTTCAGCGGCGGCTTGGCGGCGGCCCGGCCACGCTGCTTGGGCTGCGCGTAGATCGCCAGCGCCTCGTCCGGCGTGATGGAGAAGAGCTGCTCCTCGTTCTCCAGGGAGCGCGAATCGGTGCCCTTCTTCAGGTAGGGGCCGTAGCGTCCGTTCTGCGCCGTGATCTCGACGCCTTCGGCGTCGGTGCCGACCACCCGCGGCAGGGACATCAGCTTCAGCGCGTCATCGAGGGTGACCGTGTCCAGGGACATGCTCTTGAAGAGCGAGGCCGTACGCGGCTTGACCGCGTTCTTGCCCGTCTTCGGGGTGCCCTCGGGCAGGATCTCCGTGACGTACGGGCCGTAGCGCCCGTCCTTCGCGACGATCTGGTGCCCGGTGGCCGGGTCGGTGCCCAGCTCGAAGTCGCCGCTCGGCTTGGCGAGCAGCTCCTCCGCGTACTCGACGGTGAGTTCGTCGGGTGCGAGATCGTCCGGGACGTCGGCACGCTGATGGCCCTCGGCGTCCTTCTCACCGCGCTCGACATACGGCCCGTAGCGGCCGACGCGCAGCTTGATGTCGTTGCCGACGGGGAAGCTGGAGATCTCCCTGGCGTCGATCGCGCCGAGGTCGGTGACCAGTTCCTTGAGGCCGCCGAGGTGGTCGCCGTCGCCGTTGCCCGCCTCGGAGGCGGCGCCGGCAGCGTCACCCTCACCGAAGTAGAAGCGCTTCAGCCACGGCACGGCCTGCGCCTCACCCCGCGCGATGCGGTCGAGGTCGTCCTCCATCCGCGCGGTGAAGCCGTAGTCGACGAGCCGGCCGAAGTGCTTCTCCAGCAGGTTGACCACGGCGAAGGAGAGGAACGAGGGGACGAGGGCCGTCCCCTTCTTGAAGACGTAGCCGCGGTCGAGGATCGTGCCGATGATCGAGGCATAGGTCGACGGGCGGCCGATCTCGCGCTCTTCCAGTTCCTTGACCAGGGATGCCTCGGTGTAGCGGGCCGGCGGCTTGGTGGCGTGGCCGTCGACCGAGACCTCCTCGGAGGCCAGGGCGTCGCCCTCGGCGACCTGCGGCAGGCGCCGCTCGCGGTCGTCGAGCTCCGCGTTCGGGTCGTCGGCGCCCTCGACGTACGCCTTCATGAAGCCGTGGAACGTGATGGTCTTGCCGGATGCGGTGAACTCGGCGTCCCGGCCGTCGGAGGCCCGGCCGCCGATCCTCACGGTGACCGAGTTACCGGTCGCGTCCTTCATCTGAGAAGCGACGGTCCGCTTCCAGATCAGCTCGTAGAGCCTGAACTGGTCGCCGGTCAGCCCGGTCTCCGCGGGTGTGCGGAAGCGGTCGCCGGAGGGGCGGATCGCTTCGTGCGCCTCCTGCGCGTTCTTCACCTTGCCGGCGTACACCCGCGGCTTGTCCGGCAGGTAGTCGGCGCCGTAGAGCTGCGTGACCTGCGCACGGGCCGCGGAGACGGCCGTGTCGGAGAGGGTGGTGGAGTCCGTACGCATATAGGTGATGAAGCCGTTCTCGTACAGCTTCTGTGCGACCTGCATGGTGGCCTTGGCCCCGAAGCCCAGCTTCCGGGATGCCTCCTGCTGCATCGTCGTCGTACGGAACGGCGCGTACGGCGAGCGGCGGTACGGCTTGGACTCGACCGAGCGGACGGCGAACGAGGCGTTCTCCAGCGCGGCGGCCAGCGCCCGGGCGTTCGCCTCGTCGAGGTGGAGCACCTGGTCGGACTTGAGGCGGCCGTCCGCACCGAAGTCACGGCCCTGCGCCACACGCCGCCCGTCGACGGTGTTCAGCCGGGCGGTGAGCGTGGACGGGTCAGACGTGTCACCGGCCCGGCCGGTGGAGAAGGTGCCGGTCAGGTCCCAGTACTCGGCGGAGCGGAAGGCGATGCGCTCACGCTCGCGCTCGACGACGAGACGGGTGGCGACGGACTGCACACGCCCGGCGGACAGCCGGGGCATGACCTTCTTCCACAGGACCGGCGAGACCTCGTAGCCGTAGAGACGGTCGAGGATGCGGCGGGTCTCCTGGGCGTCGACCATGCGCTTGTTGAGCTCACGCGGGTTGGCGACGGCGTCGCGGATGGCGTCCTTGGTGATCTCGTGGAAGACCATGCGGTGGACGGGGACCTTGGGCTTGAGGACCTCGAGGAGGTGCCACGCGATGGCTTCGCCCTCGCGGTCCTCATCGGTTGCGAGGTAGAGCTCGTCGGATTCGGCGAGCTGCTCCTTCAGCTTCCTGACCTGGGCTTTCTTGTCCGCATTGACGACATAGATCGGCTGGAAGTCGTGTTCGACGTCGACGCCGAGGCGCCGCACCTCACCGGTGTACTTCTCCGGCACCTCTGCGGCGCCGTTCGGCAGGTCGCGGATGTGCCCGACGCTCGCCTCGACGACATAGCCGGGGCCGAGATAGCCCTTGATCGTCTTCGCCTTGGCAGGCGACTCGACGATCACGAGTCGGCGGCCGCCCTGTGCGGTCTCGCTGGTCGGGGACAACTTCGCTCTTCTCTCCGGTCGACGCTCGATGGGCGCTCACAGCACTGCGGCACACGGTGGTGATGCCTTGCTGCGCTGCTGTGGCGCTGCTGTCGCTGCGGAGTGTGACGGTACAACCCGCCCCCGTGTCAAACGGCGAAAGCCCGCAACGGCCACTCGAACGGTAACCCGAGTCCAGCCCTTCATGCCGCCCGGATCGGCACGTCGCCTCCCGGGCACCGCCTCACAGGCGGCTGAAGCACCACACCGCGAGAGTGAGGAATGCCGCACCGAACAGCATGCCGAAGGTGCCGGCCGTGGCCGGGGTCACTCCGTGTGCGACGGGTCGGCGGTGCGCCAGTCGCGTCCCGGTCCACAGCAGCAGCGCGGCCCCGAACAGGGCGAATGCCGTCCCGGCGAAGATCGCTGGCCCGCTCTCCATACCCGTACCCGGTCCTTCCCTGGTGCCGAGGTCCTTGCAGGGCGAGGCTGGCACCCCGGGGCGTCGTAAGCACGAATTGCGGGTGAACGCCGCGTGGGGTTCACCCACCCGGTCGCGGGCGATGTCACAGGAAATGCGGCCGCAAAACGAACCTTGGCCGGATTTCCCTGTCGATTCCGGCCACCGGATGGGAGGCCCGGAACGGGGCTCGTCAGGGGCCGCGTGCACTTCGGTGCGGCGGCGGCCGGTGAGCGAGCGACCGGAGGACCCGCACCAGGCGACTGTCGCCACGACGCCCGGCGAGCCCGGGTGAGGCAACCTTCGGGCATGGCGGGCTGAGGGCCCGGGCCAGGCAACCTTCGGGCACGACGCCCGGCGAGCCCGGGTGAGGCAGCCATCGTTACGGCGGCAAGAAACCCATCCGGAGCGAGGCGGCTTCAGGAAGCCTGGCAGACGTCGACTGCGGCCGTGGTCGGGGAGCGGCCCGCGGGCCGGGACAGCCGCCCGCCCCGGGCCGCCGGCTGGAAATCCGGCGCGGCTGCCGTCAGCGCGCGGCCGGTTCCAGGAAGCCCTCGTCGATCAGCAGGCGCAGAGCCTGCGGCGTGCGGTCGCGCAGCCGGACGGGGTCCTCACCGAGCAGCTGGGCGATGGCGTCGAGGATCTGCCCGGCGCTCAGGCTGCCGTCGCACGCCCCGACGAAACCGCCACCGACCGTGTCGACCTTGGTGGCGCGCCGCATACCGCGGTGCTGCCGCAGCACCACATGCTCGGGGTCCTCGGCGCCCGGCAGCCCGACCTGCTCCTGCACGACCTCGTCGGCGAGCACGAAACGGTCCGCGAGCAGCGCCGCGTCATCCCGCGACCGCAGATACTCCTGCCGGTCGAAGTGCGCGCGCACACTGTCGCCGAGCGGCTGCTCGACCGGGTGCGGCCATTCCTCCGTGACGAGCGAGGGCCGCTCGGAACCGGACTTCCTGAGGGTGATCCAGCCGAAGCCGACTGCCTTCGTCTTCCGCGCCTCGAACTCGTCGAGCCAGGCGTCGTACCGCACCGCGTACTGTGCGGGATCGGTGCGATGGTCCCCGCTGTCCCGCAGCCAGAGCTCGGCGTACTGCGTCACGTCCTGCACCTCGCGCTGCACGATCCAGGCGTCACAGCCACGCGGCACCCAGGAACGCAGCCGTTCCTGCCAGTCCTCCCCTTCCACGTGCTGCCAGTTGGCGAGGAACTGGGCGTATCCCCCGTCATTGAGTCTGTCCCCAGCCTCCGACACCAGGGCGCGGCACAGCTCGTCGCCGCCCATCCCGCCGTCCCGGTAGGTCAGCCGGGCACCGGGGGAGATGACGAACGGCGGGTTCGACACGATCAGGTCGTACGTGTCGGAGCCGACGGGCTCGAACAGGGAGCCTTCGCGGAGATCGGCCTCCATGGCGCCGGACAGGGCGAGCGTGAGCCGGGTGAAGTGCAGTGCGCGGGGGTTCAGATCGGTGGCCGTCACCCGTGTCGCGTGCTGGGCGGCGTGCAGCGCCTGGATGCCGGAGCCGGTGCCCAGGTCCAGCGCGGACGCCACGGGCGTGCGGACGGTGATACCGGCGAGCGTGGTGGACGCCCCGCCGACCCCGAGGACCACTCCTTCACCCCGGCCGCCGGCACCCCCCGCGCCGCCGACCGCGCAGCCGAGGTCGGAGACGATGAACCAGTCCTGCCCTTCCGGCCCGCCGTACGGTCGGACGTCCACCGCGGCCCGTACCTCGTCGCCGTCGCGCACCACCCAGCCGTCGGCGAGGCACTCCTCGAGGGGCAGCGCGGCACGCGCCTGCTCGTGCGGCACCGCGCGCTGGAGCAGGAACAGCCGAGTGAGGGTTTCCAGGGGGCCGGTCCCCCGCGTGGCGCGCAGGGAGGGCACGGTCTCGCTGCGGGCGAGCGCCGCATAGGCAGGCGCGCCGAGCAGGTCGAGCAGCCCGTCCGCGGTGAAAGCGGCGGCGAGAAGGGCTTCGCGGAGCCGGGGCGAGTGGTCGGGCACGGGGAGGCTGGTCGTACTCACCCGCCCATTGTCGCCGCCACCACTGACAACCGCCGCACGGCCCGGCACTTCACGGGCGCGGTGCGGGTCCGCGCCTCACGGACGGCGGGCGGGCCCCGGCACCGGCACCGGCACCGGCACCGGCACCGGCACCGGCACCGGCACGCTACAAGCGGGCGCCCTTGCGTGCTCGCGCCTCACGGGCGGCGTGCCGTGCGGAACCCTCCCGGACGCCGCACGGCCCGGCCCCTTCTCAGGAGCCGGCCCCCTCGGAGTCAGGTCCACGGCCCGGTCTACGCGTTGTCGGGCGACACGGAGCCGCTCGCGGGACTGGACGTCTTGGCGCGCTGGCAGCCGGGCTGCTTCGCCATGGCCTTGCCCAATTCGCCCGACTGAAGCTTCTCGAGCGCCGCCTGGTCCATCCGCTCGATCTTCTTCAGGCCGTCCGCGACGGTCTGCAGGCCGTCGGCGAACTTCTGCTGGTTCTTGGGGTCGAGGTCGTCGACCTTCTTCTTCAGTTCCAGGTAGGCGGCCGCGGTGGCGTCGAGCTCCTTCACCGCGTCCTGCTGGAGCTTCTCACCGTTCTCGATCGGGGGCGCACCCGCGTCCCTGATTCCCTTGGCGAGCGCCTTGTCCGCCGCCGCGATGTCGGCGAACGCCTTGGAGTCGGCCGCCTGAATGTCGGCCGGCTTGCCGTCAGCGGCCGTGGAGATGATGGCCTGCTGGGCGTCGGCCCTCTTCTTGATCTGCGGCTGTGCCTGGTCGCAGACGTCCTTCGCCCAGGCGTTCACTTTTTCCTCGCTGTCGTCGCCGCAGCCCGACAGTGTGAGTACCAGTACCGCACCGCTGGACAGTGCGGCCGCAAGCTTCTTGTTCACCGGATCGGTCCCTTCCACGGCCTCTCGGCCCCGGAACATACACGCCAACTGGGCGACAATCGCGTGCCGTGCGCCTGATTAAGGTGGTATTGGGGCCATTTGCACCAAGGGAGACAAGCCTCACGCGGGCCACCGGCCCGCACACGGACGGGCGGGCGGAGCGGCTCGAGCCGCTCCGCCCGCCCGTTGAGATCGCGTCAGGAAACCACCGCCGCACCGGTCCGTTTCGTGCTGCGCTCTGCCGCGCCCTCGTCGTCGACGGCGATGCCGCGCCGCTTCGAGATGTACACGGAACCGACGATGATCAGGATCGCCAGGACCGCGATCACGGCACGCACGCCGGGGCTGGCGTCGTCGCCGTAGCTGAACTGGACGACCGCGGGCGCGATGAGCAGCGCCACCAGGTTCATCACCTTCAGCAAGGGGTTGATCGCCGGGCCGGCGGTGTCCTTGAACGGGTCGCCGACCGTGTCTCCGATGACCGTCGCGGCATGCGCCTCGCTGCCCTTGCCGCCGTGATGCCCGTCCTCGACGAGTTTCTTGGCGTTGTCCCAGGCACCACCCGAGTTGGCCAGGAAGACCGCCATCAGGAGGCCGGTGCCGATCGCACCCGCCAGGAACGACCCGAGGGCGCCCACCCCGAGCGAGAAGCCCACCGCGATCGGTGTCATCACAGCGAGCAGGCCGGGCGTGGTCAGTTCGCGCAACGCGTCCTTGGTGCAGATGTCGACGACGCGCCCGTACTCCGGCTTCTCCGTGTAGTCCATGATCCCGGGGTGCTCGCGGAACTGCCGCCGCACCTCGTACACGACCGCCCCCGCGGAACGGGAGACGGCGTTGATGGCCAGCCCGGAGAAGAGGAACACGACTGCCGCGCCGAGGACCAGGCCCACCAGGTTGTTGGGCTGCGAGATGTCCATCACCAGGTTCATCGGGGCGCCGTCGCCAAGCCTTTCGCCG
This sequence comes from Streptomyces sp. NPDC048389, assembly GCF_040706335.1. Taxonomy (NCBI): domain Bacteria; kingdom Bacillati; phylum Actinomycetota; class Actinomycetes; order Kitasatosporales; family Streptomycetaceae; genus Streptomyces; species Streptomyces sp. NPDC048389. The sequence continues at coordinate 73,510 of NZ_JBEZKP010000034.1, forward strand.
ACCTCCGAGGCCGCCGTCGCGATGGCGTCGCGATACGAGCCGAAGAGCGCCGCGGCCGCGAGAACGGCCGTGGCGATCGCGATGCCCTTGGTGATGGCCTTGGTGGTGTTGCCCACCGCGTCCAGGTCGGTCAGGACCTGGGCACCGGCGCCGGTGACGTCACCGGACATCTCGGCGATGCCCTGGGCGTTGTCGGCGACCGGGCCGAAGGTGTCCATGGCCACGATCACGCCGACGGTGGTGAGCAGACCGGTACCGGCCAGCGCCACCGCGAACAGGGCCAGCATGATCGACGTACCGCCGAGCAGGAAGGCCCCGTACACGCCGAGGCCGATCAACAGGGCGGTGTAGACGGCCGACTCGAGGCCGACGGAGATGCCGGCCAGCACCACGGTGGCCGGGCCGGTCAGCGAGGACTTCCCGATGTCCCGTACGGGGCGCCGGTTGGTCTCCGTGAAGTACCCGGTCAGCTGCTGGATCAGCGCCGCCAGGACGATGCCGATGGCGACGGCGACGAGCGCCAGCACCCGCGGGTCCCCGTCGTGCGCCTGGACCGCGGCGTCACCGACGCCGTCCAACTCGGCGTACGAACCCGGCAGGTAGACGAAGGCGGCCACTGCCACCAGGCCGAGCGAGATCAGCGCGGAGATGAAAAAGCCGCGGTTGATGGCCGTCATCCCGCTGCGGTCGGCGCGCCGCGGGGCGACCGCGAAGATACCGATCATCGCGGTGACCACGCCGATCGCCGGGACGATGAGCGGGAAGGCGAGGCCGGCGTCGCCGAACGCCGCCATACCGAGGATGAGTGCCGCGACAAGCGTCACGGCGTAGGACTCGAAGAGGTCAGCCGCCATGCCGGCGCAGTCGCCCACGTTGTCGCCCACATTGTCGGCGATGGTGGCGGCGTTGCGCGGGTCGTCCTCCGGGATGCCCTGTTCGACCTTTCCGACGAGGTCGGCGCCGACGTCGGCCGCCTTCGTGAAGATGCCGCCGCCGACACGCATGAACATGGCGATCAACGCGGCGCCGAGGCCGAAGCCTTCGAGTACCTTCGGCGCGTCGGCCGCGTAGACGAGTACGACACAGGAGGCACCGAGCAGGCCGAGGCCCACCGTGAACATGCCGACCACGCCTCCCGTACGGAAAGCGATCTTCATGGCCTTGTGCGAGACGGCCGTCAGATCCTTTTCCGGCTCGCCTTCCGCCGGTGTCGCTTCGCGCGCGGCAGCGGCGACGCGCACATTGGCCCGTACCGCAAGGCGCATCCCGATGTATCCGGTGGCTGCCGAGAAAAGCGCACCCACCAGGAAAAACAAGGAACGCCCGGCCCGCTGTGACCAGTCGTCGGCCGGGAGCAGCATCAGCAGGAAGAAGACCACAACGGCAAAGATGCCGAGTGTGCGCAGCTGCCGGGCCAGATAGGCATTCGCGCCTTCCTGTACGGCTGCCGCGATCTTCTTCATGGATTCGGTGCCCTCGCCCGCGGCGAGTACCTGGCGGACCAGGAGCTGGGCGACGACGAGCGCCGCCAGGGCGACAACCGCGATCACAATAACGATCAGTCGGTTGTCATTCGTGAGTACCGCGGCTGAGAGAGAAGTGGGGTGATCGATCAGGTGAGGGTTGAAGAGCCCCGCCATTCGTCCTCCTTGACGTTCAGAGCTCAAGATGTGGACGGATTGTAGGGAGCGGAACCTGATCAAAACAGGGCGCGGCAAATGCAATTGACCTTGACTTGCTCCTCAGAGAACGATCGGGCACCAAAATCAACCCCGAAAGAGGTAACGGGACAAAGGCATTGACCCCGAGTCGATGATCTAGAAAATACGGAGAGGCCCTGCTCAGCAGGGCCTCTTTCATTCGGGAACATCCGGAACGATCAGCTGACAGAAGATCGGTCGCAGCGGCGGCGCGGCTTCGCGCCGTACGCCACCGGGGACACAAGACTGTCCGATGCGCGCCGGTCCAACCGGTAACCCGTCCGGTGGAACCTCCGGTGAAGCCGTCCGGAAGCCGTTCGGCGGACCGGGTTCGATGGCGGTTTAGGGAACGCGGCTCAGTCGCCTCGGCGCGGGGTGGCCTCGGCGCGCCGGTTTCGGCCCAGTTGCGTCCACGGCGCCGGCCTCGGCGCGGTGAGCGCAAGACCGTCCAGTCCGCCTGAGCGGTCCGCCACGGTCCGCTCAGGGGGCGACGGTGACAGAGCTCAGGGAGCGGCCACGACCGATGCGACCGGCCAGCTCATACGGATGACGCCACCGTCCTCCGTGGTGGAGACCTCCACGTCGTCCACGAGACCGCTGATGACGGCGAGGCCCATCTCGTCCTCAGCCTCCGCGCCGTCCGTGTCGGCGCCCTCGGCACCCGCGCCGTCGGCGGAGACTGCCGTGGAGCCGGTGCCCGACGCCGGCACCTCGTCGCCGACCTCGATGGAGAAGGTCTTCTCCTCCTCGGCCAGGACCACCCGTACGGGCGCGGTGATGCCGTGGCTGCGGTGCAGCCCGACAGCGCGGCTGCATGCCTCCCCGACGGCGAGCCGGACCTCGTCCAGCACCGCCTCCTCGACCCCGGCGCGGCGAGCCACGGCAGCAGCGACCAGACGGGCCGTTCTGACGTGCTCGGGCTGGGCGCTGAAGCGGAGCTCGACGGTTGCCATGCAGTCCCCCTCGGACGTACGGACGTGCCTCTCAGGGGCCCGGGCTGGATGCCCGGGGCCCCTCTCTGCTTCCGGCAGACTCCGGCCGACCGTCAGTCGGTCGCGGCGACTGCTTCGTCGACCGTGGTGTGAATCGGGAACACCTTGGTCAGACCCGTGATCCGGAAGATCTTGAGAATGCGCTCCTGGTTGCAGACCAGGCGCAGGGAGCCCTCGTGCGCACGCACACGCTTGAGCCCGCCCACGAGCACGCCG
>NZ_JBEZKP010000035.1:0-75697 GCF_040706335.1 Streptomyces sp. NPDC048389
GAACGCGGAGATCCTCGTCGTCACCACCCCGCAGCAGGCCGCGGCCGAGGTCGCGGAGCGTGCCGGGTCCATCGCGGTGCAGACGCACCAGAAGATCGTGGGCGTCGTCGAGAACATGTCGGGCCTGCCCTGCCCGCACTGCGACGAGATGGTCGACGTCTTCGGCACCGGCGGCGGCCGGAGCGTCGCCGAGGGCCTGACCAGGACGACCGGCGCGACGGTGCCGGTACTGGGCTCGATCCCGATCGACGTACGGCTCCGCGAGGGCGGCGACGAGGGCAAGCCGGTCGTCCTGACGGACCCGGACTCCCCGGCCGGCGCGGCGCTGCGTGCGATCGCCGCCAAGCTCGGTGACCGCCAGCGCGGCCTGTCCGGCATGTCCCTGGGAATCACGCCCCGCAACAAGTTCTGACGGTCCCACCCGGCTGATCCCCTGGAGCCCGGCCCCCGCGGTGGTCCCCCGGTTGGTCCCCTCCCACGGGTGGTCTGCCCGTCGGTCCGCTGCTGAGCCCCAGCTGAAGAAGGCGCCGCCCGGTCGGAGCGGCGCCTTCTCACTGTGCGTACGCGGCCGGGTTCGGGGCCACCGCGAAGCCCAGACCGTACGCGCTCATCCCGCGCCCGTACGCCCCGATGTGGACGCCGGACCCGGTGGTGCCGGCCAGCACCCAGCCGAACTCGGACTCGCGGTAGTGGAAGGGCGTCGGGACGCCGTCGACCGGGAGCGAGAGAACCGACCACGCGGGGCCGTCCAGGTCGTCGGCGAGTTCGAACGCGGTCTCCGTCTGCTGGTCCAGCCAGTCGTCGCGCAGTGCGTGGTCGAGCTTTTCCGGCCAGGTGTGGGCCAGCAGGCCCGAACCCGCGAGCCATGCGGCCGAGGAGACCGTGGTGGCCTCGAGCACGCCGGTGCCGTCACCGCTGCGTCTGACCGGGCTGGCCGCTACGGTGATCACGACGGCGAAACGCTCCTTCTCGGCACCGGCCGTCTCGGCCCGTATCGTCGGTTCGTCGCCGTGGCCGATCGCACCGTGCTGCACCGTGCCGTCCGCGGCGGTGCCGACCTGCATCAGGCGGCGCGGGCCGGTGAAGGCCGCGTCCAGTGCGTACCAGGGGAAAGCGGCGTTCTTGAAGCCCTCCACCGCACGCCGGGCCGCCGTGTCCCCCTGCGCCGTACGGGACCTGTAGCCGCTCTCGGCCGGCGGATCGCCCGCCGAGTCCTGCTGCTCCGTCACCCGGCTCGTCGTCGACATGTGCCGACCGCCTCCTCCGTCTTTCACACCTGCAGCGGACCCGCCCCCCTCGGGCGTCCTCACTGCCGGACAGATGGAGAATAGCCACCCTGCCGCCGGTCTCAGGGCAGGACGGTCCTCAGGTGGCGTCTGCGTCGAAGGGCGGGCGCTCGTCGCGGGTGGGCTTCTCGCCCTTCTTGAGCAGGTCGGGGCCGCCTGTGGGGGAACCGTTCACCGCGGCGGGGACGGAACTCCCCGACACACCGGAATGCTCCGTTCCGTTGACGGCGTCGGCGACCTCACCGATCTCCTTCTTGAGGTCGAAGCTGCTGCGGAGGTCCTTGAGCTCTTTGAGATCCTCGTTCTCCGCGAGCTGCTTGCGGAGATACGCCTTCGGGTTGAGATCCTCGAACTCGAAGTCCTTGAACTCCGGACCCAGCTCGCTGCGGATGTCCTCCTTCGCACTCTCGGAGAACGCGCGGACCTTCCGGATGAAGCGGGCGGCATCCTGGATGACCTTCGGCAGCTTGTCCGGACCGAAGATGAGCACAGCGAGAACCACGAGCACCACCAGCTCCAGTCCGCCTATGTCATTGAACACCCTGCTGCTCCTCGTGTTCTTTGTGCTCGCTGTGGTCGTCTTCGCTGCGTTCTGTGTTCGCCGCGTTCTGCCCGCCCGCCGGGATCCGCGGTCAAGCCGGGGTGAGGGCCCGATCCAAGGTACCTGGCGGAGCTGTCGCCCCGGTACTCTCCGGGCGGCCCTGAGATGGTCATGAGCTGTCCGCGGAGCCGAGGACCAGCGTCATGGTCCGCTCGTCACCGCCGCGGCGCAGGGTGAGCTCCAGGCTGTCCCCGGGACGGTGGGCACGGATCTTGACGATCAGCTCCTCGCCGCTGTGCACCCGACGGCCGTCGACCTTGGTGATGACGTCGCCCGGCTTGACGCCCGCCTCGGCGGCGGGGCCTCCCGGGGTGACGGCGGGGGTGTCGTCCTGCCCCTTCTCTCCGACCCGCGCGCCGTCACCGGTGAACCGCATGTCGAGGCTGACGCCGATCACCGGGTGCGTGGCCCTGCCGGTGTTGATCAGCTCCTCGGCGACACGCTTTCCCTGGTTGATGGGGATGGCGAAGCCCAGCCCGATGGAACCGGCCTGGCCGCCGTCGGGCCCCGCGCCGGTGTCGGCGGCCCGGATGGCGCTGTTGATGCCGATGACCCTGGCCCGGCTGTCCACCAGCGGACCGCCCGAATTGCCGGGGTTTATCGGCGCGTCGGTCTGCAGCGCGTCGACATAGCTGATGTCGCTGCCGTCGCCCTTCTCGCCGCCTGCGGTGATCGGGCGCTCCTTGGCGCTGATGATTCCCGAAGTGACCGTGTTCCGGAGGTCGAACGGTGCGCCGATGGCGACGACGGGGTCGCCGACCCGGACGTTCTCCGAGTTGCCCAGCGGCAGCGGCTTGAGGCCGCCGACACCGGTGACCTTGACGACCGCCAGGTCGTAGCCGCTGTCCTTGCCGACCAGCGTGGCCTTGGCCGTTTCGCCGCCGCTGAAGGTGACGGAGATGTCCCCCGAGGTGCCTGCCGGGTCGACCACGTGGTTGTTGGTGAGGATGTGGCCCCGCTCGTCCAGTACGAAGCCGGTGCCCGTGCCCTGTTCGGCGTCACCGCTGACGTGCAGGGTGACGACGCTCGGCAGGGCCCGGGCGGCGATACCGGCGACGCTGTCGGGCGCGCGGTCGGCGCTCTCCGGACCGGCCTGCGGCAGCTCGATCCGGTTCACCCCGCCGTTGCGTTCCACGTACGCGCCCACGGCGCCGCCGACGCCGCCGGAGACCAGCGCGAGGACCAGGGCCCCGATGACCAGCGGCCCGCTGCGGCGCTTGCGCGGCGCGGGCGGCTCGCCGTGCTGCGTGAGCGGCTGCCCCGGGGCGCTCCAGGGGTCGTACTGGAGCCACACGGAGGACAGCGGCTGCGGCCGCTCGTCGACAGGGGCCGGAGCGGGGGCAGGGGCCGGAGAGGCGGGGACGGTCGCCGGGTAGGGCTGCGGACGGGTGCCGGGCCGGCGCGGGGCGTGCGGATGTGAGTGCGGCTGCGCGTGGGGCGGGTGCGCGTGGGGCGGGTGCTGGGCGTATCCGCCGGCGGGCTCGGCCCCGGCCGTCGTGTACTGCGCGGGCACCGGCGTGCCGTGCGTCGGAGTCGGCACGGGCCGCTGCACGGGCGGCGCGGGCGCCCAGGGCCCCGGCCCGCCGTACGGCGGAGTGCTGTAGGCGTCCGGCTCGTGCAGCGGCTTGGGCCTGACCGGGGCGGGGGCGGGTGGGAGGACGTCCGTCGGCGCGTCGGCGGGGGTGGTCCCGGTGGCGTCCGCCGGTTCGGGCAGCTCCGCGGTGGCCTCCGGCGAGGCCGCCGCGGGAGCGCCGGGAACGGCGTTCGGGTCGGTGCCCGGGGTCGCGGACGGGGCTGCGGCGTCCGGTCCTGCGCCCGTCGCGGTGCCCGGGACCGCGGACGGCGCGGCGTCCGGGGTCGCGGACGACGCGGCGGCGGCCGCGGTGGCGGTTCCCGCGGCCGGGACGTCATGGGCCGGCGAAGCGTCCGGCGCCACGGGCGTCACGTCGGACGCGGTGGCCTCCGGTTCGGAAGGAACGCCGCGTCCTGTGCCGGGGCGGCTCCACCACTTCGCCTTGGGTCCGGTGGGCTTCCCGTCGTCCATGCTCTCCCCGCAGACTTCCGGCCGATGCGGCGCCCGCGCGGACGCCCGCTGAGATTCAACCAGGTTTGCGAATACACGCGCAGGGCCCTGGTCAGGTCCCTCCCGGACCCCGCCGGGCCGCCGGTCAGCGTGACGGCGACAGTGGCGGGGCGGACTGCGTGGGAGCCGCCAGGTGCGTGGGGACGGGAGTGGCCGCCGGACCGATCGCCGGGGCGGCGGCGAGCTGGAGCACGGACGCCGACGGACGGATCAGCGGCGACGTCGACGAGGCGTGGGCCAGCGGCGACACCCCGAGGGAGCGGTTCAGCGACCGACCGGCCGGCTCACCCGGCACAGCGGCGACGACCGGGCCCGGGCCCGGCCTGGTCTGGCCGCTCCCCGGCCCGCGCCGACGGTCGCCGTCCGTGCCGCGCAGTGAGGTCGTGCCGCCGGAGGAACCCGGGCTCGTGCTGTTCGTGGCGGTGGTCGGCGTCGCGGTGCGCAGCGGCGTCACCTTGTTGCCGCCGCCCTGACCGCGGGAGCCGGAGTCCGACGCGACGTCCAGCGGAACCGCACCGCCCAGGGCGATCGCGGCGAAGGAGACCGCGCTGGCCGCCGCGAACGCGAAGCGCCTGCCGCGCCACGGCGAGCGCTCAGGCTCCGTGCGGCCCACCTCGTGGATCCGAAAGCCGCTCCCGCCATCGGGCAGAACGGACGCGTGCGCGCCCTCGGGGACGTATCCGAACGTCTCCGCGCGGGGGTCGCGCGGTCTTCCCGCGGACGGATTCAGTGCTCCGAACACTCCGCCGCCCGCCAGGCGGCCGCGGCCGAAGGGGCCGCGCTCGTCGTCGTCATCCGCGCCGGGGCCCGCCGGCAGCCCCTGGAGCCGCGCGAGCAGCCCTTCGGACAAGGGCGGCGGGGCGGACCGGGCGAAGGCGTTCTTGAGGCGGCGCTGGGCGTCGGCCTCGGCCTTGCATCGTGGGCAGGTCGCCAGATGCGCGAGGACGCGGTCCCTCACGTCGTGTTCGAGCTCACCGTCGACAAGCGCGGCGAGACGGTCCCCCAGGTGCTGTTCCGCGGGGGTCGGACCTGTACCGCTCACGCCGGTCCGCCCTCCCCCGCCAGGCCGACGGCACCCGCGAGCGAGCGCTGCTGCTCCGCGCGTGCCTCCGGGGACCGGTGCTGGAGGGCCTTGCGCAGATGGGAGCGGCCGCGGTGAATCCGGCTGCGGACGGTCCCGAGCTTCACGCCCAGGGTCGCGGCGATCTCCTCGTACGACAGGCCCTCGATGTCGCAGAGCACGACCGCGGCACGGAACTCGGGCGCGAGGGTGTCCAGCGCCTGCTGCACGTCCGCGTCGAAGTGGCTGTCGTTGAAGACCTGCTGCGGGGACGGCTCACGGCTCGGAAGCCGCTCGGCCGCGTCGTCGCCGAGAGCGTCGAAACGGATGCGCTGCTTGCGGCGGACCATGTCCAGGAAGAGATTCGTGGTGATCCGGTGCAGCCAGCCCTCGAAGGTGCCTGGCGTGTACGTCGACAGGGAACGGAAGACGCGGACGAAGACCTCCTGTGTGAGGTCCTCCGCATCATGCTGGTTCCCCGTCAGGCGGTACGCGAGACGGTAGACTCGTGCGCTGTGCGTGCTGACGATCTCCTCCCAGGTGGGAGGGGTCCACGCCTGCGATTCCGCATCCGATGCGAAGGTCGCGGTGGTGACGGAGTCGGAGGGCACGGAACGGTCAGCAGTGTTGGTCACGGATCTCGGCTCACCCACCGACCTGAGAAGGCGCCTCAGCAGCCCTCCCCGATCCGCAGGTGCAGCCGCACCTCCCCTGTCGGCTCTGGTGGTGTCCAGCGGAGCCCCTACCATAGCCACCTCGCCCGTTAGCTCCGGATAAGAATCTTTACGTGGATTTGGGTCCGGCTTCCGGCGCCCGCTCCACGTGCTTCCCTCTGCCCTGAACAACGGACGGTCCCATCTGCGGGTTCCCGTGCGCAGCGGATACAGTCAGCGTCGCGCCAACTACGGGGACGGGAGAGGGTCATAACCGCCAACCAGCAGACCAGCTGGGCGTTCGCCGACGCCTTCGTCGCCGAGGACGACGCTCTGCACTGGGCCCGCGACCGGGCCCGGGAGTCAGGGCTGCCCTCGGTGTCGCCGGGCACCGGCGCCGCGCTGCGACTGCTGGCGGCCACGGCGGACGCGAAGGCGGTCGCCGAGATCGGCACGGGGACCGGGGTCTCCGGGATCTACCTGCTGCACGGTATGCGCCCCGACGGCGTCCTGACCACGGTGGACCTGGAGCCGGAGCGCCAGCAGTTCGCGAAGGAGGCGTTCCGGGCGGCCGGCTTCGCCGCGAACCGGGCGCGCTTCATCCCCGGGCGGGCGCTGGACGTCCTTCCGCGGCTCGCGGACGGCGGCTACGACCTCGTCTTCTGCGACGGTGACCGCACCGAGTCCCTGGACTACCTCGCTGAATCGTTGCGCCTGCTGCGGCCGGGCGGGCTCGTCTGCTTCGAAGGGGTCTTCGCCGACGGCCGTACGGTCGACTCGGCGGCGCAGCCGGCCGAGGTGCTGCGGTTGCGCGAACTGCTGCGCGCGGTGCGCGAGAGCGCGGAGCTCCTGCCGACGCTGCTCCCGGTCGGCGACGGCCTCCTCTGCGCGGTCCGCCGCCCCTGACCCCTGCGGGGCGCCCCGCCCTCGGCGCGCGCAAGGCGGGCGTTGGAGCCCGAAGTCGTCCAGCCAGTGCAGCACCCCGCCCTCGGCGCGCGCGGCGCGCGCGTGGCGGGGCCGCCGGGAACGGATGGCGGGTGCGGGGCCGCTGCGCGGCGTGGTTCCCGGTCCTCCCCCGGCGGCCACGGGGCCCCGCCTCCCCGGAACCGGAGCCCCTCTCCCTCGCCCTGGCGGCCTGGGGGTACCCTCACCCGACCTCCGCGCCTGAATCTCCCCCACGGCCTGGCGGCCCGTGGGAGGCACCCCCGGTGAGGCTGCCGTACAGACACCCCGACCCGACTCCCGCGCACCTCGAATCCCAGGCTGCTGCACAGCCCGTCCGGCGATCGAGGCCAACGCGCGAAGCGCGGTACGGGTCCGGGCGGAGCCCGCCACGCGGCGGAGCCGCAAATCCGGAGCACCGGGGAGGGGCCGCGTACGGCGTCCGGCGGAGCCGCAATCCGGTGCACCGGGACGGGGCTTCGGCGCGAGAGGAACAGCCTCGCGCCGCAGGCTCACCCACACCCGCATCCCCCAACGCACACCGCCCCCGGTATTCGCATACCGGGGGCGGTGGAGACTCAGGATGCGTCAGCCGACGACCTTCTTCAGGGCGTCGCCGAGTGCATCGGCTTCGTCCGGAGTCAGTTCGACGACAAGACGACCGCCGCCTTCGAGCGGAACGCGCATGACGATGCCCCGCCCCTCCTTGGTCACCTCGAGCGGGCCGTCGCCCGTTCGCGGCTTCATGGCCGCCATGCTCGTTCCCCTTCCTGAAACCAGCTCATCGCAGCCGGCGGCCCCGTGAGAGGTGCTGTGTCACCGGCATCGAACACATTGCTTCCAGGCCATTATCCCGCATGGCGGGACCCAAAGACCAACATCAGCCCGCATCGCTTGCGCAACGCGCTCTCTCAAAACCACCCAATTCGGCGATGTGCCTGCGATACTTCGCCACCGCTTGCCGGGCGGCACACGGGGATTCTTTGACGCAGGTCACATGTGCAGGCCCGATGATCTCCGTCATGCTGGGCTCGGCACCGCCGTCAGAACCGCGCTGGATCACCAGCCTCATCACTAAGGGGACCCGCCATGGCCGACTCCGTGCTGTACGACGTGACCGACGGACTCGCGACGATCACGATCAACCGGCCCGAGGCCATGAACGCGATGAACGTCGACGCCAAGGTCGCCCTGCGGGACGCGGCGCAGGCCGCGGCCACCGACGGTGACGTGCGGGCGGTGCTGCTGACGGCGGCGGGCGGCAAGGCGTTCTGCGTGGGCCAGGACCTCAAGGAGCACGTGTCCCTGCTGGCCGCGGACCGCGAGTCCGGCAGTGCGGAGACGATGAGCACGGTCCGCGAGCACTACAACCCGATCGTCCGCGCCCTGACGGGTATGGCGAAGCCGGTCGTCGCCGGGGTCAACGGCGTCGCCGCCGGGGCCGGTCTCGGTTTCGCGCTGGCGGCGGACTACCGCGTCGTCGCCGACACGGCCAAGTTCACGACGTCGTTCGCGGGGGTGGCGCTCACCGCCGACTCGGGGGTCTCGTGGACGCTGCCGCGGCTGATCGGGCAGAGCCGAGCCGCGGACCTGCTGCTGTTCCCGCGCTCGTTCTCCGCGCAGGAGGCGTTCGAGTGGGGCATCGCGAACAGGGTCGTCCCGGCGGACGAGCTGGCCGCGGAGGCCGCCGCCGTGGCGCGCGCGCTGGCCGAGGGGCCCACGGTCGCGTACGCGGCGCTGAAGGAGTCCATGGCGTACGGCGCGGACCGTTCCCTGAGCGAGGCGCTGGACAAGGAGGAGGAACTGCAGGCGAAGGCGGGTGCCTCCGAGGACCACGCCATCGCGGTGCAGGCGTTCCTGTCCAAGGAGGCCCCCAAGTACCTGGGCCGTTAGGCCCGGTGCGGCCGTCCGCGGCCCCCTGGCCCGTTGGGCCCGGTGCGGCCGGGGCGGCCCGCACCGCCGCCCCGGAAGACGCAGTCGGCCAGATGGTCGTCGACCAGCCCGCACGCCTGCATCAGGGCGTACGCCGTGGTCGGGCCGACGAAGCGCAGACCGCGATTCTTGAGCGCCTTGGCCAGCGCCGTGGACTCGTCGGTGACGGCCGGCACGTCCGCGACGGTGCGCGGCACGGACCGCCCCTCGCCGTCGGGGGCGTACGACCAGATCAGCCTGTCCAGATCACCGGTGGGCCAGTCGGCGAGCACGCGCGCGTTGGCCAGCGTCGCCCGGATCTTGGCGCGGTTGCGGATGATGCCGGGGTCGGCGAGGAGGCGTTCCTCGTCGGCGTCGGTGAACGCGGCCACCGAGGCGATCTTGAAGCCGTCGAAGGCGCTGCGGAACCCCTCCCGGCGGCGCAGGATGGTGATCCAGGAGAGCCCGGACTGGAACGCCTCGAGGCAGAGCCGTTCGAACAGGGCGTCGTCGCCGTGGACCGGACGGCCCCACTCGGCGTCGTGGTAGGCGACGTAGTCCTCGGCGGACAGGCCCCAGGGGCAGCGCAGTCCGCCGTCCGGGCCCGGTACGGCGGCACCCGTCACCGCGGTCACCGGCCCGGCTCCTGACCGGGCTCGGTGAACATGTCGGAGCGGCCGGAGGCGGTGGCCTGGGCCCCCGCGAGCGCCGACTCCAGTTCGGCGATGCGCGCGTCGCGCTCGGCGAGTTCCGCGCCGAGGCGGCTGAGCACCTCGTCCACGTCGGCCATCCGGTAGCCGCGCATACCGACAGGGAGGCGCAGCGCGTCGACGTCGGCGCGGCCGACGGGCCGGTCGAGCGGCAGCGGGTCGACCAGCTGCTCGGGCGCGGCCTCGGGCAGTGCCGCGGTGTCGCTGCCGCCGAGCACGACGAGGGTGACCGCCGCGACGACCACGACCATCGCGATCAGCAAGAACCAGAACACGAGCGACCCTCTCCCCGGGCTTCCGAAGCTTCCCGTACGTCCCGGGGAACTTACCCGAGCGGGAAACCCTCCGGTGCTGATCGTGCCACGGGGCACCGACAGCTAGGGTCGCAGGCGTACGAGCACTGAGGAGGAAACAGCGGATGCTGCGGCTGGGACGGCGCGAGTTCGACGCGCACGAGCCGGTGATCATGGCGATCGTGAACCGGACGCCGGACTCCTTCTACGACCAGGGGGCGACGTTCCGCGACGAGCCCGCGCTCTCCCGGGTGGAGCAGGCCGTGGCGGAGGGTGCCGCGATCATCGACATAGGCGGGGTGAAGGCCGGTCCCGGTGAGGAGGTCACCCCCGAGGAGGAGGCGCGGCGCACGGTCGGTTTCGTGGCCGAGGTGCGGCGGCGCCATCCGGACGTGGTGATCAGCGTCGACACCTGGCGCCATGACGTGGGCGCGGCGGTCTGCGAGGCGGGCGCCGATGTGCTGAACGACGCGTGGGGCGGCGTGGACCCGAAGCTGGCGGAGGTCGCGGCGCGGTACGGCGCCGGCCTGGTGTGCACGCACGCGGGCGGCGCCCGGCCGCGCACGCGTCCGCACCGGGTCGCGTACGACGACGTGATGGCGGACATCCTGCGGGTGACGCTGGGGCTGGCGGAGCGGGCGGTCGGGCTCGGTGTCCGCCGGGACGGGATCATGATCGATCCCGGTCATGACTTCGGCAAGAACACCCGACACAGCCTGGAGGCCACACGCCGGCTGGGGGAGATGACGGCGACGGGCTGGCCGGTGCTGGTCTCCTTGTCGAACAAGGACTTCGTCGGCGAGACGCTCGACAAGCCGGTCAAGGAGCGGGTGCTCGGCACGCTGGCGACGACAGCGGTCTCCGCATGGCTCGGCGCGCAGGTGTACCGGGTGCACGAGGTGGCGGAGACCAAGCAGGTCCTGGACATGGTGGCCTCGATCGCGGGCCGCCGCGCGCCGGCGGTCGCCCGTCGCGGCCTCGCCTGACGTCGGCGGGCGGCCCGTCGCGGCTCCGCCCGGGATCCGCCGCGCGGCCCCTGCCGGCCTGCCCCGGCCGTCCGGCGGCCCCAGCCCGGCGTCGGGCGTGCCGCGGCGCCCGACGGCCGGTGCGGGCCCGGAAGCAGCCGGGCCCGCACCCGGGCGGCGACGGGCCGGCTACCTGCCCGTCTCCTTGGAGACCAGGGCCACCGCCTCTTCCACGTCGTCGGTGACGTGGAAGAGCATCAGGTCCTTCTCCGACGCCTTGCCCTGGGCGATCACGGTGCCCCGCAGCCAGTCGACCAGGCCGCTCCAGTACTCCGTACCGAAGAGCACGATCGGGAACCGCGTCACCTTGCGCGTCTGGACGAGAGTGAGCGCCTCGAAGAACTCGTCCAGGGTGCCCAGGCCGCCGGGAAGGACGACGAAGCCCTGCGCGTACTTCACGAACATCGTCTTGCGGACGAAGAAGTAGCGGAAGTTCACCCCGATGTCGACGTGCGCGTTGATGCCCTGCTCGAAGGGCAGCTCGATGCCGAGTCCGACGGAGACGCCCTCGGCCTCGCGCGCCCCCTTGTTGGCCGCCTCCATCACGCCCGGGCCGCCGCCCGTGATCACCGCGAAGCCGGCCTGGGCGAGGGCCTTCCCCAGCCGGACGCCGACTTCGTACTCGGGAGTGCCGGCCGGGGTGCGTGCGGAGCCGAAGACACTGATTGCGCTGGGCAGTTCGGCGAGCGCGCCGAAGCCCTCGACGAACTCGGACTGGATACGCATGACCCGCCACGGGTCGGTGTGCACCCACTGGGAGTCGCCCTCGGTGTCGAGCAGCCGCTGGTCCGTGGTGCCCGGCCTGATCTGATCCCTGCGGCGCAGTACCGGTCCCAGCCGCTGCTCCTCCAGCGCCCGCAATCCCTCGGGGTTGCTCATGACCTGCTCCCTCCGCCGAACATCATCTGCTTTGGCTCAGGGTAGATCGGTTGACGTTACGAATGGTGAAATCGGGGTGATCAACCGGTATGCGGCGTCAGGAAGTGAGCCAGTCGCGCAGCCGCTTCTCGCAGTGCGTGATCCTTTCCACGGCGACGTGCTCGTCCCGCTTGTGGGCGAGGAGCGCGTCGCCGGGGCCGTAATTGACCGCGGGCACGCCCAGCGCGCTGAAGCGCGAGACGTCGGTCCAGCCGAACTTCGGCTGCGCGGTCCCGCCGACGGCCTTCATGAAGGCGGCGGCCGCCGGGTGCGAGAGTCCCGGCAGGGCGCCGCCCGTGTGGTCGTCCACCACGATCTCGCTCAGCCCGCAGTCGGCGAAGACCTCGCGGACATGCGCCTCGGCCTCGGCCATGCTGCGGTCCGGGGCGTAGCGGTAGTTGACCACCACGGTGCACTCGTCGGGGATGACGTTGGTGGCCACACCTCCCTGGATGCCGACGGCGTTGAGGCCCTCCCGGTACTCCAGTCCGTCGATGACCGGACGGCGGGGCTCGTAGGAGGCGAGGCGGTCGAGGATCGGGCCGACGGCGTGGATGGCGTTGGACCCCATCCAACTGCGGGCGGAGTGGGCGCGCTCGCCCCTGGTCCGCAGATGGACCCGGAGCGTGCCCTGGCACCCGCCCTCGACCTGGGCGTCGGAGGGCTCCAGGAGGACCGCGAAGTCGCCCTCCAGCCAGTCGGGGTGGGCCTCCGCCACATGCCCCAGACCGTTGAGGTGTGCGGCGACCTCTTCGTTGTCGTAGAAGACGAAGGTGAGGTCGCGGTTGGGCTCGGGGACGGTGGCGGCGATCCGCAGCTGGACCGCGACGCCCGACTTCATGTCACTGGTGCCGCAGCCCCACAGGACGCCGTTCTCGTCGAGCCGCGACGGCACGTTGTCCGCGATCGGGACGGTGTCGATGTGCCCGGCGAGTACCACGCGCTCGGTGCGGCCGAGGTGCGTCCTGGCCACGACGTTGTTGCCGTGCCGGTCGACGGTGAGGTGCGGCAGCTCGCGCAGAGCCTCCTCCACGGCGTCGGCGAGGGGCTTCTCGGTGCCGCTGACCGACGGGAAGTCGACCAGGGCGGCGGTGAGCGCGGGGGCGTCGAGAGTGAGGTCAAGCGCGGTCGGGTGCATGGTTTCGACGATAAGCGGTCCGGGCGGGCCGTTGACCGGCACACCCCCTGGAGCCGCTCGGGGGCTCCAGTACGGTGGGCGGGTGTCCGAGACCGCCTCTCCCGTCCGGCGCGGCCGCTCCTTGCGCTTCGCGGCCGCGTTCCTCGTGCTGCTGGCCCTCATCGGCTACGTCGCGGTGCAGTACGTCACCGGGGGCGGGAATCTGCGTTGTGTCGTGCGCACGGCCGAGGGCGACGGACCGTCGTACGAACTGTCCTCCGAGATGGCGGGGAACGCCGCGACGATCGCCGCGGTCGGCACCACCCGCGGGATGCCGGAGCGGGCGGTCACGATCGCGCTGGCGACGGCGCTCCAGGAGTCGGCGCTGCGCAACATCCGCCATGGCGACCGGGACTCCCTCGGTCTCTTCCAGCAGCGCCCGTCCCAGGGGTGGGGCACCCCGGAGCAGATCCTCGACCCCGTCTACTCGTCGCGGAAGTTCTACGAGCATCTCGCCGAGGTACCGGGCTATTCACGGCTGCCGCTGACCGTCGCCGCGCAGCGCGTCCAGCGCAGCGGTTTCCCCCAGGCGTACGCCAAGCACGAGCCGGACGCGGCACTGCTGGCCGCGGCTCTCACCGGGCGGGCCTCCGCGACCCTGAGCTGCGAGACCAAGGAAGGCGGCGGACCGGGCGACCCGGCGCGGGTGCGGACGGAGCTGACCCTGGCGTTCGGACCCGGGGTGCTGCCGAAGGACGGGGACGAGCGCGGGCGAGCGGGTGACGCGAGTGCGCGGCAGTTGGTCCTCCCGGCGCAGGCCCCCAAGGGCGCGGAGGACGCGGCCGATGCGGTCGGCGGCGGCCGGGGGCCCGAGGGCACAGGTGGCGGGCCCGGCGGCGAAGGCGGCAAGCGCGGCTGGGAGCTCGCGCACTGGGCGGTCGCGCGGGCGGACGAGCTGCGTATCGAGGAGGTCTCCTACGGCGGCCGGGTGTGGAGCGCCCGGGAGTCGGCGGACGGCTGGCGTACGGCCGACAGCACCGAGGACGGTCCTGACGAGGTCCGGATCCGCATCGCACGCTAGCCCGACAGCCCCCTCGAACGAGTCACTCCGCTCCCGTCCGGCGCGGCCCCGTCCGGCCCCCGTGAGACGCCCCCTCCAGCGCCTCGAATTCCCTTGGCAGCAGCGGGAAGTGACGGTTCGCCAGCCGACCACGCATTGCTGCGTTTGCCCGTTTTTATCCGAGACCGATAATGCGACGCGTTACCAATTCTTTACCTTGATCCACCGCAACTTCCCCCCGCCTCCGCCCGGTTGTCAGGACGTCCGCACGCCGGACACGCACCATTCCGAACGTCCTCTCGTCTCAAGGAGCATCATGTCCCTCCCCCTGACCCGCCGGATCGCCCGTGCCGCGCTGCTCGTCGCGGCGGGAGCAGCCCCCGTGGTCGGTGCGGCCGGCTCCGCAGGCGCCATGGAACTTCCCCAGGCTCCGGTCGGCAGCCTCTCCGCCCTCGACGCGGACAACGTCGACGGCACGGTCGACGGCGTCTCCAAGGAGACCACCAAGGTGGCCGGCCAGGTCGGTGGAAAGACGGCGGACAAGGCGGCCCCCGGGGCGACCAAGACCGTCGGCAAGGCGGCCCCCGGGGCGGCCAAGACCGTCGGCAAGGCGGCCAAGGCGACGGCGCCGCTCGCCGAGAAGGCCACCGGTGGCACCTCCGGACCGGCGGGCGACCTGGTCGGCGGCGCGACCAAGGGCGGCCTGCCGACCGGCTCGCTGACGGGCGGCGGCCTGCCCACCAGCTCTCTCGGCGGCCTGCCGCTGGGCGGCTGACACCACGGCGCCACGCACGCGGGCGGGCCCCGGGGGCGGAACTCCCGGGGCCCGCCCGCGGGCCGTTCCCATGCCCGCCCGCGTGCCGTTCCCGTGCCCTACCCGCGGGCGGCTGGTCCTCGGGCCCGTCGCCGCGCCGCCCGGCCGGGGCCGGGCGGCTGCACGGCGGGCTCAGGCGTCCGCGCGGCCGAGGCGCTTCACGGCGGCCTCGACGCGCTCGTCCGTCGCCGTGAACGCCACCCGGACGAAGCGCTCCCCCGCCTCCCCGTAGAAGTCGCCGGGCGCCACCAGGATGCCCTGGGCGGCCAGATGGGCGACCGTGTCCCAGCAGGGCTCGTCGCGGGTGGCCCACAGGTAGAGGCCGGCCTCGCTGTGCTCGATCCGGAAGCCGTGCGCCTCGAGCGCCGTGCGCAGGGCCGTGCGGCGGGCCGCGTACCTGGCGCGCTGCTCGGTGACGTGCGCGTCGTCGCCGAGCGCGACGACGGTGGCCGCCTGCACCGGGGCGGGCGTCATCATGCCGCCGTGCTTGCGAATCTTCAGCAGCTCGCCCAGCACGTCGGGGTCGCCCGCGATGAACGCGGCGCGGTAGCCGGCCAGATTGGACCGCTTGGAGAGCGAGTGGACGGCCACCACGCCGGCGTAGGAGCCACCGCACACGTCCGGGTGGAGCACCGAGACCGGCTCCGCCTCCCAGCCCAGCTCCAGGTAGCACTCGTCGCTGAAGACCAGCACGCCGTGCTCGCGCGCCCAGGCGACGATCCGCTTCAGCTCGTCCTTGGGCAGCACCCGGCCGGTCGGGTTGGACGGCGAGTTGAGCCAGAGCAGCTTCAGCCCTGCCGGGTCGATCTCGGTCGGGTCGTCGTAGACCACCGGGGTCGCCCCGCACAGCCGTGCACCCACCTCGTACGTCGGGTAGGCGAGGCGGGGGTAGGCGATCCGGTCGCCCGTGCCGAGACCGAGCTGGGTCGGCAGCCAGGCCACCAGCTCCTTGGAACCGACGACGGGCAGGACGTTGGTGTGCAGCACGCCCACCGCGCCCAGCCGGCGCTCGACCCACGAGGCGAGCGCGTCGCGCAGCTCCGCCGTGCCCCAGACCGTCGGGTAGCCCGGCGAGTCGGCGGCCTCCGTCAGCGCCTTCCGGATCACCTCGGGAACGGGGTCGACCGGGGTGCCCACCGAGAGGTCCACGATGCCGTCGGGGTGTGCGGCGGCCGTGGCCTTGTAGGGCTCGAGCCTGTCCCAGGGGAAGACGGGGAGTCGCGAGGAGACTGCGGGCACGGCGGCGCTCACTTTCGGGTCACGTGCGGGGGCGTCAAACGCCTCGGTCCCGTACGGACGACGAGCCGTACGGGACCGGGGGCATGCGGATCGGATCAGCCGTTCTGCGGCGGCAGGGCGGCGATGAAGGGGTGGTCGCGCTCGATCAGGCCGAGCTTGGAGGCACCACCGGGCGAACCGAGCTCGTCGAAGAACTCGACGTTCGCCTTGTAGTAGTCCTTCCACTCCTCCGGGGTGTCGTCCTCGTAGAAGATGGCCTCGACCGGGCAGACCGGCTCACAAGCACCACAGTCGACGCATTCGTCCGGGTGGATGTACAAGGACCGGGAGCCCTCGTAGATGCAGTCGACGGGGCACTCCTCGATGCACGCCTTGTCCTTGACGTCGACACAAGGCTGCGCGATGACGTAGGTCACGCTGTCGTTCCTCCTCGGTAAGGGCTGGCTTGCGCGGGAGCGCGGCGTCGTCGATGCCCGCCCCTAGTATCTCCGTTCTCGGTAACGATCCGAACAGGAGGGGCTCACAGAGCTGTGGAATTCACTGCGGGCGGACGGCTCGAAATCCGCATCACACCTGCTGACGTGGGTAAACGCGTCTCGGTACGACGCTTGGGCGAGGATGGAGCGCCCGGCGCGAAGTTCACCGACACGGTCGGCGTTCTCGCATCCTGGACCGATGATGTGCTGGTGATCACACGCCGGACCGGCGAGAGCGTCCACATCCCGGAATCCTCCCTCGTCGCCGGGAAAGTCGTACCGGCCGCGCCCGCGCGGCGCAGGGGTGTCCCCGCGGCGGACTTCCGGGAACTCGCCGGGGTCACGGCGCGTGCATGGCAGCCGGTGGAGAGCGAGCGGCTGGGCGACTGGGAGCTGCGGGCCGCCGCAGGATTCACCCGGCGCGCCAACTCCGTACTGCCGCTCGGCGGGCCCGGCCTTCCGCTGGACGACGCGCTGGCGCGGGTGCGCGACTGGTACACGGCCCGCGGTCTGCCGGCGTACGTCCAGACGGCGACGGGCGCGGCGGGGACGCAGGAGGAGCTCTGCACCGGGCTGGAGGCACGCGGCTGGGAGCGCGAGGTCTCCGCGCAGGTGCAGGTCGGAGGGTTGGCGGCGGTGGGAGACCTGGACGCCGACGTCTCGCGCGTCGCGCTCTCCCGCTCCGTCGACGAGGCATGGCTACGGCGCTACCAGCGGTTCGGTGTGCCGGGACCACATGTACTCAAGGTCCTGAACAGCGGCCCCTCGGTGTGGTTCGCCTCCCTACCGGGCGCCGAGGGCGCACCGGCCGCGATCGGGCGCTGTGTGATCGACGGACGCTGGGCCGGCTTCATGGCGGTGGAGGTGGACCCGGAGCAGCGGCGTCAGGGACTCGCGTCCGCGGTCATGGCCGCCCTGGCCCGCCGGGCCCTTGACGAGGGCGCGGCGGCGGCCTGGCTCCAGGTGGAGTCCGACAACGCCGGCGGACGTGCCCTCTACGCCGGCATGGGATTCTCGGTGCACCATCACTACCACCACTATCGGGCTCCGTAGGCCCGGGGGTACGAGTCAGTCATGGATGAGAACGACCGGCGTTCCCGCTTCGCCGAGGAGGCCCGCTCCGAGCGCCCCGACCTGGCCCTGCTCTGCCTGCTCATCGGCGCGGAGGGGGACCCGTCGCTGGACGAGAAGGGGATGGACGCGGCCCAGATCGAGCTGGACCGCCTGGCCGGCTCGATCCCGTACGGGCTGCGGGGCCCGCACGCCTGGGCGGCGGCCCTGGCCGATCTGCTCGGCGGCCGCGAAGGCTTCCACGGCACACCGGGCGACTACCAGCACCTGGAGTCCTCGCTCCTCCACCAGGTCCTGCGCCGCCGCCGCGGCCTGCCGATCCTGCTTTCCGTGGTCTGGACGGAGGTCGCCCGCCGCGCGGGCGGGCACGTGTACGGAGTGGCCCTGCCCGGCCACTTCGTCGTCGGCTTCGGCGCCCCGGAGGAGCAGGTGCTGGCCGACCCGTTCGCGGCGGGCCGCATCCTGTCCGGCACGGACGCCGAACTGCTCGTGACGGGTACCACGGGCACCGCTCTGACGCCGTCGATGCTGAAGCCCGCCGATCCGCTCGCCGTGGTGTCGCGCATCCTCAACAACGTCCGCGCCTGGGCGGCCCTGCGCCCCGAGCACTCCGCGGTAGCCCTCTGGGCGCTCGACCTCCTGCTCCTCCTCCCCTCCCATCCGGCCCGCCTCCGATTCGAGCGGGCCCAGCTGCTCGTACAGCGCGGCGACTTCCTGACGGGCGCGGCGGAGATGGACGCGTACGCGGAGGTCGTGGACGCGGTCGAGCCGACGGCGGCGGAAACGATCAGGGGCCACGCCCGTGCGGCCCGGGCCCGCCTGAACTGAGCGCCCTTCAGGCGTTCGCCGCCAGGTCTTCTCCGGCGCCCCTCTCTTCTCCGGCGCTTCTCCCATCTCCGGCGCCCTTCCCGACCGCGGCGAGATGCGCCCAGGGCCGCTGCCGCCCGCCACTCACCGCGGCGACACCCCGTTCGTCGTAGCGGGAGGTGGCGAGCGACCAGGCGAGGTTTCCCGCCATCAGATGGCCCATGCCCTCCACGTAGTGGCCGATGTGCCCCCGCACCTCCGCCGGGACGCGCATGTCGTCCAACAGCCGGGGGAGGGCGGCGGCGAGTTCGTTGAAGCGGGCCGTGCGGGCGTTTGCGCGCTCGGCGATGTGCTCGACGGCCTCGTCCAGGGCGCAGCCCCGTTGCTCGCTCAGGACGACGACGCTGTTGTTCACGTCCCCTGCCGCGAGTTCCTTCACCAGCGAGACGATGTCGTTGACGAAGATCACCACATCGCCGGTGATCTCTCGCATCTCCCGCAGCGGGAAGGAGCCGTGGAGGTCGTCCGGCAGTGCGTAGCCGCCGCACCGTTCGGTGAAGTCGAGGCACGGCTGCACGCCTATGGAGTGCCGCCGCAGTTCGAGGAACTGCTCCGGTGTGGGCAGGCGGTCGGCATTCCGATTGGCCGCTTCGCCCTGGTGAGCGGCCATGTACGCCTGCCAGTGCTCGCGGAAGCGGCGCTGCCAGTTCCTCGGTGTTCCGGCGGTGGCGCGGTACCAGATGTCCCGGAACCCGAGGACGAGCGGCTGGCTGGAGACCGCGTGGGGCGCTTCGGTACCGTGTCCCCCGCGAGCCTCTTCCGCCTCGCGCGCCCAGTGTGCCTCGCGTGCTTCTTCCCCCTCATGCGTACCGCCGATCGTCATGGTCCGCCCCAGGGTGTCCACCAGGCGCTCGATCGCCTCCGGCCGCGTTCCCAGCCGACCGTCGAACTGGTCGTCGAAGATGAAGAACCAGGCGTTGAAGTCGGCCGCGAGTTCGAGGTCGCTTGCCGTGGCGTCGGGATAGAAATAGGCCATCAGCCGCTCGAGCCGCAGCGCGTCGTACTCCTCGACGGAGGCGTCCCCGGCCAGCAGGTCCGTCTTCTGCAGCCACTGGAGCGTGTGTCGCCGCGCGCGCTCCGCGTGCGGGCTGAGGCGAGCCGGGAACGGAATCCTGACTGCCGCCGCGCGCCGGGTAGGGTCCGAAGGCGCTTGCCTGTGGCCGGAGTTCATCATGTCCGTCATACCTGCCCCCTGGGTGTCGCGGCACGTCGTACCGGACAGTGGCACAGGTCCGACGCCGCTCGCAGGCGTATGAGGCCAGGTCCCTTTCCGCCGCGCGAGCGAAGATGCCCGGCAGATGGGAAGTGGCGTGAAACAGCGCTCGTTCGGATGTACGCACCACCTACTGTGGCTCTTCTAGCAGAAGGTTGCTCTTCCATGGCCGAAAACTCCCCATAGGGTTACGTTCCGTGTCCTTGGGCATACGCTTCGCGGTATTCAGGACTCGTCCCCACTCACGACCCACGACCCACGACACCTCATGCCGAAGGATCAGACGGTGGCCCACATCGGAGACGGGCCGGAGCGACAGCGCCGGCTCCTGGAACGCGACACCGAACTCGCGGCGGTGGACGCGCTGCTGACCGATCTCGGGACAGCGCCCGCGGGATCGGCCGCGCCCGGCGGCGGGCTGCTGGCCTTCGCCGGACCGGCGGGGCTCGGCAAGACCACCCTGCTCACCGAAGTCCGCCGCAGGGCGGTCGCCCGCGGCTGCAAGGTTCTCTACGCCCGCGGCGGAGAGCAGGAACAGGGCGTCGCCTTCCATGTCGTACGCCAGCTCGTCCAACCGTTCCTGGCGACGGCCACCGACGCGGAGCACCGGGCCCTGCTGGGCAGTTGGTACGACATCGTCGCCCCCGCGATGGGTCTGATCGCCGGATCCGGCAACGGCGTCCCCGACCCGCAGGGCGTACGGGACGGCCTCGACTGGTTCGCCACCCGCATCGCCGTGCAGCAGGCGCCGCTGGTGGTCATGCTCGACGACGCCCACTGGGCCGACGCCGAGTCCCTGGCCTGGCTGACCGGCTTCGCACCGAGGGTCATCGAACTGCCGATGCTGCTCGTCGTGGCGTACCGGCCCGATGAACTGCCCGTCGACGCCGCCCCGTTCGCGGGCCTCGCCGAACGCCACGGCTCACACCCCTTCGACCTCGCGCCCCTCACGCCCGGCGCGGTGGGCCGCCTCGTGCGGGACACCCTGGGCGAGGAGGCGGACGACGGCTTCTGCCGCGAAACCTGGGCGGTCACCGGCGGCAACCCCTTCGAGACCGTCGAACTCGCCGCCAAGGTCGCCGACCGCGGACTCAAGCCGCAGTCGGCCCACATCGCCGAACTGCGGGAACTCGCCTCCGCGGTGAAGGGCAGCGGACTCGTCGACCGACTGGAGCGGCTCGGCACGTCCGCCGTCCGCTTCGCCTGGAGCGCCGCCGTGCTCGGCTCCGAGGCGTCCCGCAGCCTCGCGGCGAGCGTCGGCGGCCTGGGCGAGGCCGAGTCGGCCCAGGCCGTGACCCGCCTGCGGGAGGCACGTATCCTCGCCCTTCCGTCACCCGACGCCCCCGACGACGACCGGCTGGAGTTCTTCCACCCGCTGGTCGCCACCGCCGTCTACCGGGCCATACCCGCCGCGTTCCGTGTCGCCATGCACGGCCAGGCCGCGGCCATCGTCTCCGGCGCCGGTCTGGGCGTCACCACGACGGCCCGGCACCTGCTGGAGATGCACCCCGAGAGCGACCCCTGGGCCGTACGGGAGCTCCGCAAGGCGGCACGCGAGTACCTGAGGTCAGGCGCCCCCGAAGCCGCCCGGCGCTGCCTCACCCGAGCGCTCCGCGAGCCTCCGGCCCTGGACGAACGGGCGGACGTCCTCTTCGAACTGGGCTGCTCCGCGCTGCTGACCGAACCGGCGACCACGGTCAACCACCTGCGGGCCGCCCTGGACGAGCCCGTCCTCGACCCCGCGCTGCGTGAGGCGATCGTCTACCGGCTGGCGCAGGCCCTCGGCCACTCGGACCGGATGGCCGAGGCCGCGGAGACCGTCGCAGAGGCGGCGCGGGGCGCGACCGACGCCAGAACCCGGCTGCGCATGCAGGCGGAGCAGTTCATGTGGAACGCCTTCCGTGCGGACGAACAGGACTCGCCGGCCCGTTCACGGAGGCTGGCCCGGCTCGCCGAACACCTCAAGGGCCGCGGCCTCGCGGAGCGGTACATCCTGGGGCTGCGCGCCTGGGACGCCATGGTGCGCGGCGAGCCCGCCGCCACGGCGCTGCACTACGCGGAGGAGGCGCTCGGAGACGGTCTCTCCTGGACCGACGACGAATGGGGGTTCGAGGTCCCGGTCGTCGTCGCGCTCACCTTCATGTACTGCGACCAGCCGGGGCGGGCGGAGGAGCTCTTCACCAAGGGCATCGCCGAGTGCGAGAGCAATGGCTGGCGCGGTGCGCATCTGTCGTTCGGTTTCACGCTCCTCGGCTACATCCGCCATCGCCGCGGCCGTCTCGAAGAGGCGGAGACCCTGGTGCGCGCCGGACTGAGGGTCGCGGACCGGGTCGGACACCAGGTGCCCGCGCAGTACTTCGCGATCGGCATCCTCATCGAGATCCTGCTGGCCCGCGGCCGCACCCAGGACGCCCGGGCGCTGTCCGCGAAGTACGGCTACGGCAACGTCGTGCCCAGCGCCGTGGTGTATCCCGACTCCCAGACCGTCCACAGCGAGCTGCTGCTCGCCCTCGGCAGGCGCCGCGAGGCGGAGCAGCAGCTCGTACAGGTCGGCCGCCGCCTCGAACCGCGCGGCATGCGCAACCCCGCCTGGTGTCCGTGGCGGCTGCACCTCGCCCGGGCCACGGACGACCCTGAACGGGCTCGCGAGCTGGCCACGGAAGGGGTCGAACTCGCCCGCCGGTTCGGCACCCAGTCGGCCATCGGCCAGGCGCTCCACGCCAAGGCGGCGGTGACCGAGGGGACGGAACGCCTCCGCCTCCTGGCCGAGGCCGTCGAGCATCTGGAGCGCTCCCCCGCCGGCTACGACCTGGCCTCCGCCCTGGTGGACCACGGCGTCGCCCTGCGCCGCGCCGGGCTCCGGCAACAGGCCGGCGAGCAGCTGCACCGCGGTCTGGAGGGCGCCGCACAGTGCGGCGCGGACGCGCTCGCCGCCCGGGCCCGCGAGGAGCTGGACGCGACCGGCCTGTGGCCGCTCCGGCTCAGCACCGCGGCCGAGGAGTCGCTCACCGCTCAGGAACGCAAGGTGGCCGAATGGGCCGCCCACGGCTGGTCGCACGCCCGCATAGCGGAGGAACTCGGCGCCCAGGCCCCGATCGTCACCCGTCTCCTGTCCGACATCTACCGCAAGGTCGGCTCCGACCACGCGGGCCTGGCGCGTCTGCTCGGCAGAGAGCCCGGAGCGGATTGAGGGGACGCGCCCTCCGGTGCGCGCCCCCTCGGACGGCACCCCCAGGGATGGCGCCCACTCGGCCGGCATCCCCGGTCGAGGTCGCCGGTCCGCACAGCCGGGGGCGGCCAGAGGCCCAGGCGGCGGGGGAGAACGTCACCGACGGGGCGGCGCGGCGCTTGCTGTCGCGAACCGGGACGGCCCAGGGGCGGGCGGCGCCGACCTCGACGCAGCCGCCGCCGGCGCTGTGGCCGCTGCCACCGTCGCCGCTGTCGCCGCTGCGGCCGGACTTGCGCCGGAGGGAGTGCGCTCACCGCGCTGCGTGCTCGTAGTCCCTCGCGACGGATCCGACCAGTGCCACGGACGTGCGGTGCCGCAACGCGTCCCCAGGGCGCGATGGTGGGACCACGGACGTCCGGCATACCCGGACGAGCCGCCGGGCGCCGAATGCGTCGTTCCGCGACCGGTCGACCGGAACGCGCACGCGAACGGAGCCCCCCTGCCCGGGGGCAGGAGGGCTCCATCGGGAGCGAGCGGCTCAGCTCGGGTTCAGGTCGATGACCGCCGTGCGCTCCGCCGGGGTCTTGCCGCGCAGCGCCGGGCCCATCGCCTGGGCCACGTCGTCGGCGGAGACCTCGTGCAGCTTGCCGTCGGCCTTGGTGATCATGATGCCGTCGAAGACGCCCTCGAGCAGGGTTTCGATGGCTTTCTTGTCGTAGACCTCGACCAGTCTGCCGTCGATCGCCTTCATCGACAGAATCTGCGGCAGTGACCTCGCCGGGCCGAACTGGATCGACTTCTCGCCCGCCTTGATCGTGATCAGCCCGGACATCGCGGGCTCCGCGAACTCCCTCATCGCCCGGTCGATCTCGGCCTGGCTGATGGTCGGCCCACGGGTGGCCATGGGTAGTTCGACCAGGCTCGGCCGACCGGTCTGCACCTGGGTGCGGTACGCGTCCTTGACCGAGATCATCGAGCGGCCGACGTCCACCGACTTGCCCGGCTTGCCGGGGACGGCGACGGCCTTGTCCGGCTCGAACCTGATCGTGCCGTCGGTGGACGACCCTGCGGTGCCCGCCAGATCGGCGAGGGCGACGCTCAGCTTCTCCTCGTCGACGAGGATCACCGGTGGCGCGACGCGCTCGCCGCCGAAGAGGGAGCCGATGACGGAGACCGGGTTGTAGTCGCTGCCGGCGGCGCCGCGGACGGTGGCCTGGCTGTCCAGGGACAGACCGGCCTTGTCCGGCAGGAGTTCCGCCTTCTCACCGTCGACGGAGAGCTGCAGCGGGGCCTTGGACTGCTCGCCGAACGCGGCCTCGAGCTTGTCGACCGCCTCTTCCTTCGTGCCACCGCCGATGTCGACACCGAGGACCGTGGTGCTCTTGGGCACGTCGGAGTGGTTGAGCAGCAGGCCCGCCCCGTACGCGATGCCGAGCAGACCGACCACGCCCGCTCCGGCCAGTACCAGCTTGGAGCGGCCCTTCTTGGCCGGGGGCGGTGTCGGCTTCGGCCGGGCGGCGGGGCGGTCCGCGGTACCGGGGGCCGCGGGGCCGCCGCCGGGACCGGCCGGGAACTCCGGTACGGAGAAGTCCCCGTCGCCGGCCGGCGGACCGGGCTGCTGGGACAGGATCGGGTTGGGGCCGGTGCCGGGACCGGTGTCCGGTCCGCCGAGCGGCGGAAACGGCGAGCGGTGCCCACCCGGGACCACCGGCATGCCGCTGGTCAGCGTGTCACCGGAGACATGCCCGCGGCCTACACCGCCTTCGGGCACCGGCCTCTGCGGGGTGAGCACGGCGGTGTCGTCGGACATCCGGGGCACGGGCGCGCCGATGCCCGGTACGGGGACGCCCGTACGCCGGCCGAGAGGCATGTCGCCGAGGGCCGGACCGGCGGTCGGGCCTGCGGGACCGCCGTTGCGGTCCGGTGCGCCGGGCGGCGGCGTGGTGTGCCCGGGCGGCGGCGCGAAGCCGTCGCCGGGGCCACGACCGCCGGGACCGGGCGCGCCGGGACCGGGCCCGCCAGGACCTCGGCCCGCGGGGCCCGAGGGCGCACCGGGGGAACCCGCCTGCTCTGCGAGAGCCGCCAGCCCCGAGCGCGGACCACCGGCACCGGGGCCGCCCGGACCACCCTGGCCGCCGCCCGGCCCCGGCACGCCGGCGGCGGGCGCACCACCGGGCGCACCCGCACCCGCACCCTGCCCGGGCGTCGCCGACGCCGGCTTGCGCGGCGCGAACCAGTCGCTGGCAGGGGGCTTCTCCTCGGCCGCCGGTGCCGACGGGGCCCCCTCAGGCGCTCCCGGGCGGGGCGTACTGCCCGTACGCTCGCCCTCCCGGTCCGCGGCGGACCCGCCGGACGCCGAAGCGGCCCCGGGGACCGTTCCGGTCCCGGACGCCCTGGACGCACCGGTGGCCGGCCCCGCGTCCATGTCGCTCATCGGCGTACGCATCACGACCGGCGGGATCGGCCGCGAACCCGGGATGTTGATCCGGATACGCGTCGTCAGCGTCGTCTCGGTCTTCTTCTCTTCCGGCTGCTGCTCGGGCGCCGCTTCCCCGGCCTCGTCGGGGGCGTCCTGCGGATGCAGCGACGGATACTGGCGCGATCCGTACGGCGGTGTCCCAGAGGGGTACGCGGCTCCACCGCGCCCCTGGGGGCCGGAGGACGAACTGTCAGTTTCACGACTCAAAGCAGGTTCTCCCGGTTGGCTTCGCCGCCCGTTTCTTACTGGATAGCTACTGCTGCGGGCGGCTCGGCGGCGCGCCCCACCATACTGGCCACCGCCGACGGACACCCCGGGGCTGCGGGAAGCGGCCTTCCGCGGACCGTACGGGCATGGTCAGTTCGGCGGCTTCCCACCCCGTGGGGCGATCTACCCTAGGGGGCCGGTCACACCGGCTGCTTGCTGGGGTGCCGTCTGCGCCTATCGCCCAAGTCGGCCCGGCCCGCCATCGGATTGCGGCAACCGCGACATGGTGGCACACATCACAGCGGTCGCCATGCCGCCGAACATGAAGACGAGCGGCCCGAGCCCGGCACCGAACATGGCGTCACCCTCCGGACGTCCGACGCTGAGCACGACGATCGCCACGAGCCAGCCCACGGCCGAGGACAGGACCCCGACCTGGGTGCCCGTCGCCCGCAGGGAGCCGAGGAACAGACCGGCGGAGGCGAGCAGCGCCAGGACCAACCCGCCGGGGAACCAGGCCGCCTGGACGAGCGAGCCCGCCGCGCCGACGGCCGCGCCCAGGATCAGCAGCACGCAGTACGCCACGATCCGGCCGGGCGGGGGGAACCGCGAGGGCCGGGTGAACCAGGAGCCGGGCACCTCCCGGCCGCCCCCGGCCCTCCCCCCGCCACCCTCCGCGCCCCTTCCCGCACCGGCCGCCTTGCGCCTGCCCGCCTCGCTGCCGCCGCTCATGCCCGGACCCCCGCGAAAAGGTCGTGCTCCCGCTCGCCGGGCGCAGCGCCGGACTCCCCGGCCGCCAACTGGTAGTACTCCGTGGTGAACAGAGGCTGCCCCAGGTCGTTGGAGAGCGCGAAGAACGGGCCGTCGACGGCGATCTGAGTGGCGTGCGCGCGCATCGCGGCCGCCTTCCGCTCCGCGTACGCGGCCCCGTCGATCTCGGCGGTGATCTCCGAATCGTCCACCACACCGGGGACGTCACCGGTCTCGGCGATGCCCGGGAAGACCGTTCCGGCCGCACGCAGCCGCGCGAAGCCCTCCTCCGCCGCCGACCGCGCGACACGGTTCCAGTAGATCTTCGCGATGGCGTGCGGCGTTCCGAGGTCCTGCCGGAAGCCGGGGTCCGCGGCGAGTTCGGCGGCGCGCATGGCCACGCGGTGGGCCTGGATGTGGTCGGGGTGCCCGTACCCGCCGTCGGGGTCGTAGGTCACGAGCACCTGCGGGCGCACCGAGCGGACGACCTCCACGAGATGCGCGGCCGCCTCGTCGACGTCCGCGCTCCAGAACGCCCCTTCGCGGTGGTTCTGCTCCAGCCCCATCATCCCGGAGTCGCGGAAGCGGCCCTGCCCGCCGAGGAAGCGGTGGTCGGTGACGCCCAGCTCCTTCATCGCGGCGGCCAGTTCCCCGGCGCGGTACGGCCCCAGCCGGTCCTCCCGGTCCGGTGCGAGATGGGCGAGATCGTCCGGAATGATCTCGCCCTCCTCGCCGAGCGTGCACGTCACCAACGTGACATGGACGCCGGAGGCCGCGTACAGGGCCATCGTGGCGCCGTTGTTGATCGACTCGTCGTCCGGGTGCGCATGCACGAGGAGCAGACGGCGGGCGGGGAGATCCTTCATACGGACACCCTAGAACGGGTGCCGGGACAGTGCCCGTGTCAGAACTTGATGCCCCCGATCATCCCCGCCACATTCGTCGTCAGCTCCGAGATGGTCGGCGCGATCGAGGAGCTGGCGAGATAGAACCCGAGCAACACGCAGACCGCCGCATGTCCCCCCTTCAGCCCGGATTTCCGGATCAGCAGGAAGACGACGATCGCCAGCAGCACCACCGCCGAAATCGAGAGTGCCACGGCGGTTCACCTCCACAGATATTCGGTCGGGACGGGCCAGTTGCATGTGCCGGGACATGTGCCAGGAGGTTCATACCCACCTTGCGCTACGGATCATAACTATCCGTACCCGGGCATCGATCGGTGCACGGCAGCACACGGGGGCGCACACCGCTTAAGGTTCGGATCCATGACGTCGACGCCGCCGCTCTCCTTTCCGCGTCAGTCCGCGCGGACTCAGCGCTTCACCCTGGGCGCCCCCCGCGCCTTCACCGTGTCTCCGGACGGATCGCGCCTGGTGTTCCTGCGCTCGGCCTCCGGGACGGACCGGTCGGGGCTGATGTGGGTACTCGACCTGGACGGCCACGGCCCGCCGCAGGAGCGTCTGGCCGCCGATCCACGGGAGTTGCCGGGCGGCACGGCCGAGGAGCTGTGCGCCGAGGAACGCGCCCGGCGCGAGCGCAGCAGGGAGGGCTCCGCCGGTATCGTCGGCTACGCCGTGGACCGCGCCGTCGAGTTGGCGGCGTTCACCCTGTCCGGACGGCTGTTCACCGCGGAACTGCGGGCCGGTACCGCACGCGAACTCCCCGTGCCGGGGCCGGTGCTGGACCCCCGTCCGTCGCCGGACGGCCGTCTCGTCGCCTATGTGGCCGGCGGCGCGCTGCGGGTGACGGGCGCCGAGGGCGAGGGGGACCGGGCGCTGGCCGAGCCGGAGGACGAGCACACCTCCTACGGCCTCGCGGAGTTCGTCGCCGCCGAGGAGATGGACCGCTCCCGCGGCTTCTGGTGGTCGCCGGACTCGGACAGGCTGCTCGTGGCCCGCGCCGACGAGGGGAAGGTACGGCGCTGGTGGATCCCCGATCCGGCGCATCCGGACCGGGAGCCGGCGAAGGTCGCGTATCCGGCCGCCGGGACACCCAACGCCGACGTACGGCTGTTCTTCGTCACCCTGGACGGGGAGCGTACGGAGGTGGGCTGGGACCGGGACCGCTATCCGTACCTGGCGCGCGTGCACTGGTCGGCGGCCGGCGCTCCGCTGCTGCTGGTGCAGTCGCGGGACCAGCGCACCCAGCTCCATCTGGCGGCCGACCCGGAGTCGGGCTCGACCCGGACCGTTCACGTGGACGAGGACGCCGCATGGCTGGAACTCTTCCCCGGGGTGCCCGCCTGGGCCCCGGAGTCGTCCCACGCGCACGGCTTCGGCGCAGGCCGGCTGGTGCGGATCGCGGACGAGGGCGGCGCCCGGGTGCTCGCCGTCGGCGACCGGGTGCTGACCGGACCGCAGCTGCAGCTGCGCGCGGTGCTGGACATCGGCGAGAACGACGTGCTCGTCTCGGCGGCCGCCGGCGAGGAGGCCGCACAGCCGGAGACCGGTGAGATCCATGTGTACCGGGTGAACGAGCTGGGCGTCGAACGGGTCTCCGAAGGCCCCGGCGTCCATGCGGCGGTCCGCGCGGGCGCGGTGACCGTCCTCGCGTCGTCCCGTACGGACACGAGCGGCCCCATGGTCCAGATCCTCAGGGACGGCAAGCAGATCGCGGTCGTCGCCTCGTACGCCGAGCAGCCGGTGCTGCGCGCCCGTCCGACGCTGACGGAAGCCGGTGAACGGCGGATTCCGTGCGCGGTGCTGCTGCCGTCGGACCACCGGGACTCGGACGGCCCGCTGCCGGTGCTGATGGACCCGTACGGGGGTCCGCACGGTCAGCGCGTGCTGGCCGCGCACCATGCGTATCTGACCTCGCAGTGGTTCGCCGACCAGGGTTTCGCCGTCGTCGTCGCGGACGGCCGCGGCACCCCCGGCCGCTCCCCCGGCTGGGAGAAGGCGATCGCGGGGGACTTCGGCGCGACACTGGACGACCAGATCGAGGCGCTGCACTCGTTGGCGGGGTCCTTCCCGCTCGACCTGTCGCGGGTGGCGGTCCGCGGCTGGTCGTACGGCGGTTATCTGGCGGCGATGGCGGTGCTGCGCCGCCCCGACGTGTTCCACGCCGCGGTGGCGGGCGCCCCGGTGACCGACTGGCGGCTCTACGACACCCACTACACCGAGCGCTATCTCGGCGATCCAAGCTCGCAGTCCGCCGCGTACACGGCGAACTCGCTGGTCACCGACGCCGGGCTGACGGCCGTGGAGGGCCCGGCACGGCCGCTGATGATCGTCCACGGGCTGGCGGACGACAATGTGGTGGTGGCCCACTCACTGCGGCTGTCCTCGGCGCTGCTGGCGGCGGGCCGCCCGCACGAGGTGCTGCCGCTGACCGGAGTGACCCATATGACGCCGCAGGAGCAGATCGCGGAGAACCTGATGCTGCTCCAGGTCGACTTCCTCAAGCGCTCACTTAGGCTCGGGTGAGGGGCGGCCGGTCACCAGTTCGGCGGGGGTGACGAGGGCGGGGGCGGGCCGAACCCGCCGGCGGGCGGCGGCCCCTGCGGGTGTCCGCGGCCGCCGGACGGCTGCGGACACCCGTACCCCGGCGCGGCCGGCGGATATCCGTGACCTCCCCCGGCCGGCGGGTGTCCGTACCCCGGCGGCGGCCGGTTCGCGCCGCCGGGCCAGGGGCCGTCCGCCGGGCCGCTTTCGCCGCGCCGCATCAGCAGGACCAGCAGCACGACCCCGGCGATCAGCTCGAAGAACGCTGTCACGACGGTCAGCCGGTACTCCAGCGGCGCCGATTCCACGTACTGCGGAATCCGCGTCCGCACGGCGAGGTCGACCCCCACCGCGCCGGACGCCAGGATGTTCGCCGCGAGCACGGCGCCCAG
This sequence comes from Streptomyces sp. NPDC048389, assembly GCF_040706335.1. Classification (NCBI taxonomy): domain Bacteria; kingdom Bacillati; phylum Actinomycetota; class Actinomycetes; order Kitasatosporales; family Streptomycetaceae; genus Streptomyces; species Streptomyces sp. NPDC048389. The sequence continues at coordinate 29,783 of NZ_JBEZKP010000035.1, forward strand.
CGGGCGGGCGAAGACGGCTCCGGTGAGCAGGCCGATGCCCGCAGTCAGACAGAGGATCACGACGGTGGCCGCCAGCCAGCCCGGCGGCGGTGCGAGCAGCCGGTGTGCGAACTGCTCACCGCCCGCCACGGTGTCGACATAGGCGTCCGGTCCGACCCGGTAGCCGAAGTGGATCTGCCACGCCGTGGTGACGGCGGCGCCCAGGAGCAGCAGAGGGCCGGCCAGCCAGGCCACCGGAGCGGTCGGCCGCAACGGGGCGGGGGCGCAGGCGGCCGCTTCCGGCGGGCGTCTGCCGGCCACCGCCGTGATGACGAGCCCGACGGCCAGGCCGAGCACGGCGAAGGTGCTGAGCAGCGCACGTGTCCGCACCGAGCCGGGGACATCCGGATACGCGGAGGAGGCGGTCAGGACCCACAGGCTCGGCATCCGGACGGCGAAGGTGAACACGGCCGTCGCCAGCAGCGCGGAGGCCGCGACCGACGAGCGCAGCACGGCGACCGCCGTGCCGGCGTACACCGCCAGCAGCGCTCCGTCGAGAGGCGCGGTGGCCTGCGTGGGCGGTCCGAAGCCCCACCTGGGGCCGGACGCCCCGTGGCGCCAGAAGCCGTCGAGCCCGTCGGCCAGTGAGACGTCCCGGACGATCCACGCCCCCGTGATCAGGGCGAGCACGCCGCACAGCGCCGCTCCCGTGATCCTGGCCCCCCGCGTAAGAGTCACGCCGACGATCCTGCCGGGGCGGCACGGCACGAACAAGACGACGATCGGACAGTTCCGGACAACCGGCGCGCGGCGGTACGCGGCGCCCGGCCGGGCCCGGACGACGGCGCACGGGAGGACCCGGCCAGGCCCGACGACGGCGCACGGGAGGGCCCACCGGCCCTGCGGCGCGGGACACGACGACCGCGGTACGCGACGCCCACCGGCCCCTGCGGCGCGGGACGCGACGACCGGCCGGGCCCGCATGGCGCGGTCCCGGCCGGTCTACGGCACCCGCACGGCCGTACGCTCCTGAGTATGGGGCGTCCGTATATCGGACCCGCGTCGGCCGAGTTGCCTGCGTGTAAACGGAACTGACGTCAGTTCACAGCGACTTGGCATCCCCGTCGGCGCCGCCCTCCGGCCCGCTCGGCACCACGTGCAGTTCCTCCGCGAAGTGGCAGGCCGACGGGTGCCGCACAGGCCCCTCGACCGTCCGCAGATGCGCCGGGACCGCCAGCAGCGGCACCTCCACCGCACACCGCTCCTGCGCCTTCCAGCAGCGGGTGCGGAACCGGCAGCCGGACGGGATGTCGGTCGGCGAGGGCACGTCCCCGGTGAGGATGATCCTCTCCCGGTGCTCGCGCGCCTCCGGGTCGGGCACCGGCACGGCCGACAGCAGTGCCTGGGTGTAGGGGTGGGTGGGGTGGTCGTAGATCTCGGCGTCCCGGCCGGTCTCCACGATCCGGCCGAGGTACATCACACCGACCCGGTCCGAGATGTGCCGGACGATCGACAGGTCGTGCGCGATGAACACATAGCTGAGCGAGAACTCCTCCTGCAGCGTGTCGAGCAGGTTGATGACCTGTGCCTGCACCGACACGTCCAGCGCGGAGACCGGCTCGTCGGCCACGATGATCTCGGGCCGGAGGGCGAGCCCCCGGGCGATGCCGATGCGCTGGCGCTGGCCGCCGGAGAACTGGTGCGGATAGCGGTTGATGTACTCGGGGTTGAGCCCGACGACGTCCAGCAGCTCCTGCACCTTCTGCCGGCGCGATCCCTTGGGCGCCACCTCCGGATGGATCTCGTACGGCTCGCCGATGATGTCGCCGACCGTCATCCGCGGGTTGAGCGAGGTGTACGGGTCCTGGAACACCATCTGGATGTTGCGTCGCACGGCTTTGAGGGCACGGCCCGACAGCCTGGTGATGTCCTCGCCCTTGTACCGGATCGTGCCCGACGTGGGCCGCTCCAGATGGACCAGCATCCTGGCGAGCGTGGACTTGCCGCAGCCCGACTCCCCCACGATGCCGAGCGTCTCGCCGGCGTACAGGTCCACGTCGACGCCGTCGACCGCCTTGACCGCGCCCACCTGCTTCTTGAAGAGGATGCCCCTCGTGAGCGGGTAGTGCTTGTACAGGTCGCGGACCTCGAGGATCGCCTCAGCCATGGAGCGTCGCCTCCCAGAAGTGGCAGGCGCTCCCGCGCCGCTCGTTCACCTCGTACAGCGGTGGGACATCGGTCCGGCACACGTCCTGTGCCATCGGGCAGCGCGGGTGGAAGGGACAGCCCGGGGGGATGTGCATCAGGTTCGGCGGCAGGCCCTTGATCGCGTACAGCTCCTGTCCCTTCTGGTCGAGGCGCGGGATCGATTCGAGCAGGCCCTTGGTGTACGGGTGGGCGGGTGCCCGGTAGATGTCGTGGACGGGGGCGGTCTCGACGATGCGGCCCGCGTACATCACGGCGATCTTGTCGGCGACGTCGGCGACGACACCGAGGTCGTGGGTGATCAGGATCAGTCCCATGTCCAGCTCGCGCTGGAGCTCGGCCAGCAGATCCATGACCTGCGCCTGCACGGTGACGTCCAGAGCGGTGGTCGGCTCGTCGGCGATGATCAGGTCGGGTTCCAGCGAGAGGGCCATCGCGATCATGATGCGCTGGCGCATGCCGCCGGAGAACTGGTGCGGGTACTGGCCGACACGTTCCTTGGCGGCGGGGATCCGGACCCGGTCCATCAGCTCGACCGCCCTGGCCCTGGCGTCCTTGCGCGACAGCCCCCGGTGGACGGTGAACATCTCACCGAGCTGGTCGCCGACGCTCAGGACCGGATTGAGGGAGGAGAGGGCGTCCTGGAAGATCATGGCCATTCCGGCGCCTCTGATCTTCCGCCGCTCCTCCTCCCGCATCGTCAGCAGGTTCTGGCCCTTGAAGAGGATCTCGCCGCCGGTGATCCGGCCGGGCGGCATGTCCAGGATCCCCATGACGGCCTGTGCGGTGACCGACTTGCCGGACCCGGACTCGCCCAGCACGGCAAGCGTCTCGCCCGCGTCGACGGTGTAGTCGACCCCGTTGACGGCCTTGGCGACACCGTCACGGGTGCGGAACTCCACGTGCAGGCCGCGTACGTCGAGCAGGCTGCCGGACGCGTCCGGTTCCGCGGACGTCACGGCCTCGTGGGACGTGGCGGGCATGGCGGCTCCTCCAGCTTCGGTCAGCGCAGCTTGGGGTCGAGGGCGTCGCGCACCGCGTCGCCGAGCATGATGAAGGCGAGCACCGTGACCGCCAGTGCACCGGCGGGCCACAGCAGCATGTGCGGCGCGTTGCGGACGTACGGGGAGGCCGACGAGATGTCGATGCCCCAGGAGACGGTCGGCGGCTTGAGGCCGACGCCCAGGAAGGAGAGCGTCGCCTCCAGCGAGATGTAGGTGCCGAGTGCGATGGTCGCCACCACGATCACCGGGGCGACGGCGTTGGGCGCGATGTGCCGCAGCAGCATCCGCGAGCTGGAGGCACCGAGCGCCCGGGCGGCCTGCACGTAGTCGTTCTGCTTGGCGGTGATGACGGAGCCGCGGGCGATACGGGAGATCTGCGGCCAGCCCAGCAGCACCATGAAGCCGACGACCGGCCAGACCGTGGTGCTGGTGATCACGGAGAGCAGGACCAGGCCGCCGAGGACCACGGGAATGCCGAAGAAGACGTCGGTGAGCCGGGACAGGACGGCGTCCCATGCGCCGCCGAAGAACCCGGCCAGCCCGCCGAGCACCGAGCCGAGCAGCGCCACTCCGAGGGTGGCGCAGACGCCCACGGTCACGGAGGCCCGCGCACCGTAGACGGTACGGGTGTAGACGTCGCAGCCCTGGCCGTTGAAGCCGAACGGATGGCCCGGCTGCGAGCCCTCCTGGGCATTGGCGAGATCGCAGCTGAGCGGGTTGCCGGAGGCGATCGCCGAGGGCCACAGCGAGATGAAGATCAGGAAGAGGATCACCAGGGAGGAGACGACGAAGACCGGGTTGCGCCGCAGATCGCGCCAGGCGTCCGACCAGAGGCTGCGCGGCTTGGCGGCCGGTCCCGTGCCCTCGGGGCCGTCGGGTGTCTGCTCCAGCGTCTCGCCCTCGCTCATCGCGAGGTTGGTCGCGCCACCCGATCCGGCGGCGCCGGGGACGGCCTGGTGTCCGGGGTCGTCGAAGTGCGGGTTCTGCCGTGGCTCAGGCATAGCGGATCCTCGGGTCCAGAACGGCGTACAACAGGTCCACCAGCAGGTTCGCCACGAGGAAGACGATGACGAGGACGCTGACGAAGCCGACGACGGTCTGCGTGTTCTGCCGCAGGATGCCCTGGTACAGCTGGTAGCCGACCCCGTGGATGTTGAAGATCCGCTCGGTGACGATCGCGCCGCCCATCAGGGCGCCGACGTCGGTGCCGATGAAGGTGACCACCGGGATCAGGGAGTTGCGCAGCAGATGCTTGCGGATCACCCGGCTCCGCGGCAGCCCTTTGGCCTTGGCGGTGCGGACGTAGTCGGCGCGGCTGTTCTCCGCGATGGAGGTGCGGGTCAGCCGGGTCACGTAGGCGAGTGAGACGGAGGCGAGCACCAGTCCGGGGACGATCAGTTCGCCGAGCCCGGCGTCGGTGGAGACGGACGGGTCGATGATGTCCCACTTGTAGCCGAGGAGCAGCTGGAGCAGCAGACCGGTGACGAACGTCGGCACCGAGATGACGACGAGCGTGAACAGGAGCACGCCACTGTCGACGGGACGGCCGCGGCGCAGGCCGGTGACGACGCCGAGGACGATGCCGATGACGATCTCGAAGGCGATGGCCACCAGGGTGAGCCTGATCGTGACCGGGAACGCGTCGGCCATGAGCTCGGTGACCTCCTGCCCGTTGAAGGCGGTGCCGAAGTCCCCGGTGAAGACGTTGCCCATGTAGGTCGCGTACTGCTGCCACAGGGGCTTGTCGAGGCCGAACTCCCTGCGCAGCTGTGCGGCTGTCGCCGGGTCGCACTGCCGCTCCCCGCACAGTCCCGCGACGGGGTCGCCCATCACGTTGACCATGAGGAAGATCAGCAGGGTGGCGCCGAAGAAGACGGGGATCATCTGCAGCAGACGCCGGATCACATAACGTCCCATGAAGGGCTCCGGAGGTCGTGAAAAGGGTCACGGCCCGGCGCCCGCCGCGCCGGGCCGGGTGCCTTCCGCCGTCAGTTGACCGTGATCTGGTTGTAGACGGGGACGCTGAACGGGTTGAGCGTGACGTTCGAGACGCGTTCGGAGTAGCCCGCACTGCCGTTCTGGTACCAGAGCGGGATGGCGGCCATCTCGTCCCGTACGACCTTCTCCGCCTCCTTGAAGGTCTCGACGGCCTGCGCGGGGTCGGTCTGCGCGTTCGCCCGGTCGACCAGGTCGTCGAACTTCTGGTTGCTCCACTTGCCGTCGTTGGAGGAGGCGTTGGTGTAGTAGAGCGGCTGGAGGAAGTTCTGGATCAGCGGGTAGTCCATCTGCCAGCCGGCCCGGAAGGGGCCGGACATCTCGGACTGGGTGATCTGGTTGCGGAAGTCGGCGAAGGTGCCGATGGGGTTGCCGACGCACGCCCGGTCGTCGCCGAGCGCGTTCTTGATGGAGTTGCAGACGGCGTCCACCCAGTCCTTGTGGGAGCCGGTGTCCGCGTTGTACGAGATCGTGACCCGCCCGCCCGGCAGACCGCCGGCCTCGGCGATCAGCCTCTTCGCCTGGTCGGGGTCGTACTCGCACGCCGCGCCGCAGAGCGTCGGGTCATAACCGCCCTCCTCGCCGAGCACCGGTGAGGTCCAGTCCTTCGCCGGTGTGCGGGTCTGCTGGAAGATGGTGTCGGTGATCTGCTCGCGGTTGATCGCCATCGACAGGCCGGTGCGGAGCTTCGCGCCGTCGGGGATGTTCCAGTCCTCGTCGTAGTAGGGGAAGGCGAGGGTCTGGATGATGCCGGCGGGGCTGTTGATGTACCGGTCACCCAGGTCGGCCTCCACGTTCTTGAGCTGGGAGGCGGGCACGTCGTCGACGAGGTCGAGGTTGCCGGCGATCAGGTCGGTGTAGGCGGTGTTGTTGTCGGTGTAGACCTTGAGGTCGATACCGCCGTTCTGCGCCTTGTCGGGCCCGGTGTAGCCGTCCCAGCGGCGCAGCGACATCTGGGAACCCCTGGCGTACGAGCCGACGACGTACGGGCCGTTGCCGACGGGCTTGGCGAGCCAGGCGTCGTGATCGTCGAAGAACGCCCGGGGCAGTGGGGCGAAGGCGGCGTAGCCGAGGGTGTCGGGCCAGGTGGAGAACTTCTGCGAGAGCCTCACGGTGAAGGTCAGCGGGCCGGTGACCTCCAGGCCCTTCATGGTCTGCGCGCTCGGCTCCCCGGATTCCGGGTGGACGTCCGTGTATCCGTCGATCTGGCCGAAGAAGAACGCGTTCCGCTGGTTGTTCCGCAGGTTCGCGCCGTAGTTCCAGGCGTCCACGAAGGACTGCGCGGTGACCTGCTCACCGTTGGAGAAGGTCCAACCGTCCTTGAGGGTGATCGTGAAGTTCGTGGCGTCGGTCGTCTCGATGCTCTCGGCGACCATGTTCTGGGCCTCGCCGGTCTTCGGGTCGTACCGCTTGAGGCCGCGGAAGATCATGTCGAGCACCTTGCCGCCCTGCACCTCGTTGGTGTTGGCCGGCTCCAGCGGATTCTGCGGGTCGCCCCACGAGGAACTCACGATCCCGTCGGCCCCACCGCCGCCGCTGTCGCTCCCGCCGCCGCAGGCCGCCGCCGCGAGGACGACGGCGACCGCGCATGCGGCCCACTTCACGTGGGTGGCTCCGCGCATGAAGTGCCTCCTAGATCCCAAGTCGACTTGGGCCCAATATCACTCCATGAGGGACCTAACGCATTTTCAGCTCGCCCGTGTGGCGGGTGAGGGGACGGGCAGGGTGAGCTCCCAGGTGTCGACCGCGTAGTGCAGGGACATCCCGTGGGCCTCGTAGAGCGCCAGTGCCCGGCTCTCGTTGCGGGTGTCGACCGCGAGCCCGATGGCGTCCCGGCCCCGGGCCGCGTACACGGCGAAGGCATGGCGCAGCAGATGACCGCCGAGACCGCGGCCGCGTGCCGCCTTCTTGACCCCGAGGTTTCCGATCCAGCCCATGGTCTCCTTGTCGTTCCGGGTCAGCAGCACGGCCACGTCCCCCTCGCCCTCGACGGAGGCGATCCACATGAGCGACCGGTCGCGGGGGCCGCTGTCCGCCAGCCACTGCTCATACGTACGCGGATGGTGGTCGAAGTGCTCGGCGAAGGTCTCCTCCACGAGCGCGTGAGCCGCCCGGTGATCGGCCTCCGCGGTGCAGTCACGCAAGGACAGCCCGGGGAGCGGCTGCGGCGGGCGGTCGCCCGAGGTCAGCGGACGGGTCATCACCTGGAAGCGGCGCACGGTGCGCCAGCCGCGGTCTTCGAGCAGTGTGGTGTCGAGCGTGGGCCGGATGTTGAGGTTGAGGTGCAGCACCGCCTGCTCGGCGCCGCCCGCCGCGGCCATGCGTACGGCGCGTTCCTCGATCCGCTCGAGGACCAGCAGGGCGGCGTCCGGCCGGCCGGGGAGGACGTAGTGGTCGACGCCGATGTCGCCCTGCCCGGAGTCGGTCCACAGGCTTCCGTACGCCACGAGGTCGCCTCCCTCGTGCACCAGCCACGAGTCCTGGGCGAGGTCGATCTCGGGGTGGGACAGATCGGTCTCGACCGTGTGCAGTTCGGTGTCCGCGTGGCCGATCTCGGCGATGTCGACGGCGTTCAGCAGCGCGCAGACGGGGGGTGCGTCCGCGAGCGTCGCGGGCCGGACGGTAAGGGGCATGGCACTACTGTTCACACCCGGTCCGGGGCCCGCAACGCATTTTCGTCCCTCAGCCGGCCGGGTCCCGGGGGACGGTCAGGGCGACGACCACCTCGTCGTCCTCGAAGTCCCCGGTCGGCGTGAACCCGAGCGCCGTGTAGAGCTTGGCCGCGCCGCTGTTGTCCGGGTGGTAGGACAGGCGTATCTCCCGGCAGTCCGGACGCCGGGACAGCAGCCGGATCAGCTCCTCCATGGCGGCTCGCCCCACACCCCGGCCCTGCTCGTCGGCGTCGACGACCACACCCCCGATCCAGTACGCCCCGCCCTCCTCGTCGTACGCCCACATGACATGGCCGACGACGGTGTCGTCCGCGAGGACGCCGAGCGAGGTCCAGAGGCCGCCGCGCATCGAGAGCAGCAGATAGCGGGCGGCGAGGGCGGCGACGAAGCCGCGCTGCTCGTCGCGCGGCGCGATGTCGGCCACCGCCCGCCAGTTGTCGTCGTCGACGGCACGCAGTGCGATGGTGCGGCCGGCCCGATCCGTCGATGCTTCATCCATTCGGACACCTTCCGGTGCGGACGCGATCCGGCGCAACGCCTTTCCACGACGCCTCCCACGGCGCATGCCACCAAGCCTTCCACGACGCGCAGGGCGCCCGCCCCGGTGGGGTCAGGCGCCCTGCGTGTGACGAACGAGGACTACGCCGCGTGGACGACGTCCTTCTCCTCGGCGAAGTGGCACGCCGACTCGTGCGCGGCCTCGGTGTCCCGGCCTCTGAAGCGCTCCGGAACCGCGAGCAGCGGCACCTCGGTGGCGCACTTGTCCTCGGCCTTCCAGCAGCGCGTGCGGAAGCGGCAGCCCGACGGCGGGTTCGCCGGCGACGGCACGTCACCGGTGAGGATGATCCGCTCACGGCCCTCGCGCATCTCCGGGTCGGGGACCGGGACCGCGGAGAGCAGCGCCTGCGTGTACGGGTGGGTGGGGTGGTCGTAGATCTGCGCGTCCGTGCCGATCTCCGCCATCTTGCCCAGGTACATCACACCGACCCGGTCCGAGATGTGCCGGACGATCGACAGGTCGTGCGCGATGAACACATAGCTGAGCGAGAACTCCTCCTGCAGCTTCTCCATCAGGTTGACGACCTGCGCCTGCACCGACACGTCCAGCGCGGACACCGGCTCGTCGCAGATGATGATCTCCGGGTTGAGCGCCAGGCCGCGCGCGATGCCGATGCGCTGGCGCTGACCGCCGGAGAACTGGTGCGGATACCGGTGGATGTACTCGGGGTTGAGACCGACGACGTCCAGCAGCTCCTGCACCCTGCGGCGCCGGTCGCCCTTCGGGGCCACCTCGGGGTGGATGTCGAAGGGCTCGCCGATGATGTCGCCGACCGTCATCCTCGGGTTGAGCGAGGTGTAGGGGTCCTGGAACACCATCTGGATGTTGCGGCGGACGGTCTTCAGGGCACGGCCGGTCAGCTTGGTGATGTCCTGGCCCTTGTAGAAGACCTCGCCGGCGGTCGCCTTCTCCAGCGTCATCAGCAGCTTGGCGACGGTGGACTTGCCGCAGCCGGACTCGCCCACGATGCCGAGCGTCTCGCCCCTGTAGAGGTCGAACGAGATCCCGTCCACGGCCTTGACCGCGCCGACCTGCTTCTTGAAGAGGATGCCCTGGGTCAGCGGGAAGTGCTTGACCAGGTTGCGCACCTGGAGGATGGGCTCACCGCGGTCGGCCGGAGCCTGGTCGGTGGTCGCGTCCACGGCCTCGTTCGTCTTCTTGAGCTCAGCCATGGATCGTCTCCTTCCAGTAGTGGCACGCGCTACCGCGGCCGGGCAGCTCGCTGCCGTCCTGCTCGGTCACCGGAACCAGTGCCGGGATCTCCGTACGGCAGAGGTCGTCCGCCTTGGGGCAGCGCGGGTTGAAGGCGCAACCGCTCGGGATCTTCAGCAGGTTGGGCGGCAGACCCTTGATCGCGTACAGTTCCTGGCCCTTCTGGTCCAGGCGCGGGATCGAGTCGAGCAGACCCCGGGTGTACGGGTGCGCGGGCCGCTTGTACAGCTCGTGCACGGGGGCGGTCTCGACGATCCGGCCCGCGTACATCACGGCGATCTTGTCCGCGACGTCGGCGACGACGCCGAGGTCGTGGGTGATCAGGATCAGACCCATGTTGTACTCGCGCTGGAGCTCCGCGAGCAGGTCCATGACCTGGGCCTGCACGGTCACGTCGAGCGCGGTGGTCGGCTCGTCGGCGATGATCAGGTCCGGCTCGAGAGCCAGGGCCATGGCGATCATGATGCGCTGGCGCATACCGCCGGAGAACTGGTGCGGGTAGTCGTTGACCCGGTCCTTGGACGCCGGGATCTTCACCCGGTCCATCAGCTCCACGGCCTTCGCCTTGGCCTCCTTCTTGGAGAGGCCCTGGTGAACGCGGAACATCTCGCCGAGCTGGTAACCCACGGAGAGCACCGGGTTCAGCGAGGAGAGCGCGTCCTGGAAGATCATCGCGATCTTCCGGCCGCGGATCTTCCGCCGCTCCTCGTTGCTCATGGTGAGCATGTCCTGGCCGCGGAAGAGGATCTGGCCCTGCGGGATCTTCCCGGGGGGCATGTCGAGGATGCCCATGATGGCCTGCGCGGTGACGGACTTGCCGGACCCGGACTCACCCAGCACGGCCAGGGTCTCGCCCGAGTCCACGCTGTAGTTGACGCCGTTGACGGCCTTGGCCACACCGTCACGGGTGTGGAACTCGACGTGGAGGTCCCGCACGTCGAGCAGCGGACCGGAGGCATCCCCGGCGCCACGGGGCGCCGGTACTCCTGCTGTTTCTTCGATGATGGTCACGTACGCCTCCCTCAGCGCATCTTCGGGTCGAGGGCGTTGCGTACCGCATCGCCGAACATGAGGAACGAGAGCACCGTGATCGAGACCATCACCGAGGGGATGATCAGCACGTACGGGGCGTTCCGGATCTGGGCGAAGCCGTCGGAGACGTCGATGCCCCAGGAGACCGTGGGCTCGGAAAGACCGATACCCAGGAAGGACAGCGTCGCCTCTGCGCCGATGTAGCCGCCCAGCGCGATCGTCGCGACGACGATCACCGGGGCGAGGGCGTTGGGCATGATGTGCTTGATCATGATGCGCGAGGTGGAGGCACCGAGAGCCCGGGCGGCCACCACGTAGTCGGCCTGCTTCACGGTGATGACGGCACCACGCGCGACTCGCGCGATGGAGGTCCAGCCGAGGAAGGCCAGCGCCAGGATGACGGTCCAGACGGCCCGCTTCTCGAAGCTGGTGAGGATCACCATGGCACCGAGCAGGAACGGGATGCCGAAGAAGATGTCGGTCATCCGGGACAGCAGGGTGTCCAGCAAGCCGCCGAAGTAGCCGGCCATCATGCCGAGGACGCCACCGATCAGGGTGACGAGGATCGTCACGACGATGCCGACGGTGATCGAGGCACGGGCGCCGTGGATGACGCGGGCGTAGATCGACCGGCCCTGGATGTCGTAGCCGAACCAGTCGGCGGCGAAGAAGTGGCTCCAGTTCGGCGGCTGGAGGTAGTGGTTGACCAGGTCGCCGTCGCGCGGCGAGGCGCTGGTGAACAGGCTCGGCGCGACCGCCATGACGATCAGCAGCAGGATGAGCGCCGACGAGGCGAGGAACAGCGGGCTGCGGCGAAGGTCGTGCCAGGCGTCGGACCAGAGGCTGCGCGCCTTGGTGCTCGCCGAACCGGGCTCGACCACCAGGGCGGTCTCGGGGTCGGCGGCGGGGAGCAGTTCGTCCTGGCCCTTCGAGGTCTCTGCGATTTTCTCAGGCATATCGGATCCTCGGGTCCAGGACCGCGTAAAGCAGGTCGACGAGCAGGCTGCAGAGAAGGTAGACAAGGACGATCAGCGTGACGACGCCGACGACCGTGGCTCCCTCGCGCCGTCTCAGCGCCTCGAAGACGAGACTGCCGATGCCCTTCACGTTGAAGATGCCCTCGGTCACGACGGCGCCGGACATCAGCGTGCCGAGGTCGGCACCGAGGAAGGTGACGACCGGGATCATCGAGTTGCGCATCAGGTGGACCGTGACGATACGGCGGCGGGGCAGGCCCTTCGCGACGGCGGTCCGGATGTAGTCGGATCGCAGGTTCTCCGCGACGGAGGTACGCGTCAACCGGGCCACGTAGGCGAGGGACAGCGCAGCCAGCACCGAGGCCGGCAGGAGGAGTTCGGTCCAGTTCTCCTGGAGCGAGACGTTCGGCTCGACGATGCCGAGCTGGAACGCGAAGAAGTACTGCGAGAGCCGGCCGAGCACGAACGACGGGACCGAGATCAGCAGCAGCGTCAGCAGCAGCAGACCGCGGTCGCGCAGCGACTCGGGCTTGAGCCCGGCGAGGACACCCAGGGTGATGCCCGCGATCACCGTGAAGGTGAAGGCGAAGAAGGTCAGCTGGATGGTGACGGGATACGCGTCGGCGATGACCTCCGCGATGGGGCGCTGGCTTGCGATCTGTGTACCGAAGTCACCCTGGAGCAGGTTGCCGAGGTAGATCACGTACTGCATCAGGATGGGCTTGTCCAGCCCGAGCTGTTGCTTCAGAGAGTCGATCTGCGCCTGATCGACGTGCTGTTCACCTGCCAGTGCGCGCACGGGGTCGCCGGGCAGCGCATACATCATCATGAAGATCAGCAGGGTCGACCCGATGAAGACCGGGATCATCTGGAGCAGTCGTCGTGCGACGTAGCGCCCCATGGGTGCCTCCGTGAGGGGTTAACTGGGTGCCGGGAGCCGTCCGCATGCGAAGGCCCCCGGACCACCGCCGCCGCCGGATGACCGACGGCGGCGGGGGACGGCCGAGTGGGGGATGAGGCCCGCAGGCGCTTACTTGACGGTGACTCCGGCAAGCTCGAGGTCACCGTGGAAGTCCACCGTGACGTTGTCGACGCGCTCACCGTGGCCACCGTTGATGCGGTAGTACCACAGCGGGATCGCCGGCATCTTCTCGAGAAGCTTCTTCTCGACCTCCTGGTAGCCCTTCACGGCCTCTTCCAGGGAGTTGGCCTTGTCCGCCTCGGCCATCATGTTGTCGATCTCCTTGTCGGAGAACTGACCGTTGTTGGACTCGGCGCTGGTGTGGTAGAGCTCCTTGATGAAGTTGACGTTGACCGGGTAGTCGGCCACCCAGCCACCGCGGTACATCGACTTCACCTGGTTGTTGTCACGGGCCTCGAGGTCCGTGGGGAAGTCCGGCTTGGCGTCGCCGACGCAGTCGACACCGGTCGCCTTGCGGATGGACTCGCAGGCGGCGGTCACCCACTCCTTGTGGCCACCATCGGTGTTGTACTGGATGAACAGCTTGTTGTCCGGGACGCCGCCACCCTCCTCGATGAGCTTCTTCGCCTTCTCCGGGTTGTACGTGAAGACGTCCGTGCCCAGGTCCTGGTTGCCCTTGACCTGCGGCGGCGTGAAGCTCGTCGCGGGGGTACGCGTGTTGTTCAGGACGGTCTTGGTGATCGTGTCGCGGTCGATCGCCATCGACAGACCCTGGAGGACCTTCGGGTCGATGTCCTTGAAGGTCTTGCTGTAGAACGCCGGGACCAGCGACTGGATGGCCGCGTACGGCTGCTCGATGGCGCCGTCACCGAGGTCCTGCTTGTACTTCGGCAGGTCCGTCGGGCCGACCTGGCGGATGATGTCCAGGTTGCCGGAGATGACGTCCTGGTACGCGGCCTCGAGGGTCGCGTAGTTCTTGAACTGGATGCCCTTGTTCTGAGCCTTGTTCGGGCCCTGGTAGTCAGGGTTGGCCGCGACCTGGATCAGCTTCTTGTGGGTCCACTTCTCGAACTTGTACGGACCGTTGCCGATCGGCTTCTGGCCGAACGCCTTCGGGTCGTCGTAGAAGACCTTCGGCAGCGGCGCGAACGTCGCGTAGCCGAGCTTGTAGTTGAAGTACGGGACCTTGTCCTTCAGCTCGATCGTGAAGGTGGTGTCGTCCACGACCTTCAGACCGGACATCTTGTCGGACTTCGGCTCACCCTTCTCCGGGTGCACGTCGTCGTAGCCGGCGATGTCGCCGAACCAGAAGCTGTTCTGCTGGTTGTTCTTGACGTTGGCGTACCAGTTCCACGCGTCGACGTACGACTGCGCGGTGACGGCCTCGCCGTTGTGGAACTTCCAGCCGGCCTTGAGCTTGACGGTCCAGGTCTTGGAGTCCTGGGTCTCCACCGACTCGGCGTTGGTGTAGATGATCTCGCCGTTGGCGTCGAAGTCCAGCAGCTGGGTGAAGAGCGACTGGATCACGTACGAGCCGTTGTTCTCGTTCGTGTCGGCCGGGATCAGCGGCTTCTGGGGCTCGCCGATGTCGATCGAGACGTAGCCCTCCGGCTGGCCGGACGTGTTCTTCTTGCCCTCATCACCGCTGCCGCCGCCACAGGCAGTGGCAGCCAGCGCGACAACGATCGCTCCCGCGACCCACTTGGCGCTCTTGGCACCACGCATGGGTTCCTCCTCATGAGTCCACTTGTCACTACAAGAGGGGCACGGTTCTACGCGCGCTGACACCCCTGACAGCGCTCGTCAAGTGCCCCGAGTGTGCTCGTGAGTCGGCGCTCCCCACAGCGCATGACCCATTGACCCGAGCTCAATGGAGCCAACTATTAAGTAGGACAGGCTTGTAAACCACACCTAACGGGTCTCGTTTTGACAACATCAGAGAGGTACTGGATACCGAAATCCGGACAAAGCGATCCCAGACAGACACCCCCGAAACGGACCGTTAACACATGTTCCGGAGTGCGACGGCCGATATACGGACACTCGGACCATGAAAAGGATTTGACGAACGGCCCGGCCCCCCACAGTCTCTGCGGAGGGCCGGGCCGTTCGTTCAACGGTTTTGCCAGAGCTTGGGTGATCCGTCAGCCGTGCTTGGCACGCGAGGCCGCGCGGCCGCGCTCCTTCTGGTCCAGGACGACCTTGCGGATGCGGACGGCCTCCGGGGTCACCTCGACGCACTCGTCGTCGCGGCAGAACTCCAGCGACTGCTCCAGCGAGAGCTTGCGCGGCGGGACGATCGCCTCGAACGAATCGGCCGAGGACGACCGCATGTTGGTGAGCTTCTTCTCCTTGGTGATGTTCACGTCCATGTCGTCGGAGCGCGAGTTCTCGCCGACGATCATGCCCTCGTACACCTCGGTGCCGGGCTCGGTGAACAGCACGCCGCGCTCCTGAAGGTTCGTCATCGCGAACGCGGTGACGGCGCCCGAGCGGTCGGCGACCAGCGAACCGTTGTTACGGGTCTGCAGGGGGCCGAACCACGGCTCGTGGCCCTCGTGGATGGAGTGCGCGATACCGGTGCCGCGCGTGTTCGTGAGGAACTCCGTACGGAAACCGATCAGACCGCGGGAGGGGACCACGAACTCCATGCGGACCCAGCCGGAGCCGTGGTTCGACATGTTGTCCATACGGCCCTTGCGGACACCCATGAGCTGCGTCACAGCGCCCATGTGCTCCTCGGGCACGTCGATCGTCATGCGCTCGACCGGCTCGTGGACCTTGCCGTCGACCGTCTTGGTGACCACCTGCGGCTTGCCGATGGTCAGCTCGAAGCCCTCGCGGCGCATCTGCTCGACCAGGATCGCCAGGGCCAGCTCGCCGCGGCCCTGCACCTCCCAGGCGTCGGGGCGCTCGGTGTCCAGCACGCGCAGCGAGACGTTACCGATCAGCTCGCGGTCCAGCCGGTCCTTCACCTGCCGGGCCGTGACCTTGCGGTCCTTGACCGCGGCCTTCGCGTCGGCGCCCTTGCCGGTGCCGCCCCGGCCGACCAGCGGCGAGGTGTTGGTGCCGACGGTCATCGAGATCGCGGGCTCGTCGACCGTGATCAGCGGCAGCGCGATCGGGTTCTCCGGGTCGGCCAGGGTCTCGCCGATCATGATGTCCGGGATACCGGCGACGGCGCAGATGTCACCGGGGCCGGCCACCTCCGCCGGCTTGCGGGTGAGCGCCTCGGTCATCATCAGCTCGGAGATGCGGACGTTCGAGATCGTGCCGTCGCGCTTGATCCAGGCGACGGTCTGGCCCTTGCGCAGCTCGCCCTGCTCGACGCGGAGCAGCGCGATGCGGCCGAGGAAGTTGTCGGCGTCCAGGTTGGTGACGTGAGCCTGCAGCGGGGCGGACTCGTCGTACTCCGGCGCGGGGACGGTGTCGAGCAGCGTGGTGAAGAACGGCTCCAGGCTGTCGCTGTCCGTCGGGACGGTGCCGTCCTCGGGCTTGGTCAGCGAGGCGACGCCGTCACGCGCGCAGGCGTAGACGATGGGGAACTCGATCTGCTCCTCGGTCGCGTCCAGGTCCAGGAACAGGTCGTACGTCTCGTCGACGACCTCGGCGATCCGGGAGTCGGGGCGGTCCGTCTTGTTGATGCAGAGGATCACCGGCATCTTCGCGGCGAGCGCCTTGCGCAGCACGAAACGCGTCTGCGGCAGCGGGCCCTCGGAGGCGTCGACGAGAAGGACGACCGCGTCCACCATCGACAGACCACGCTCGACCTCGCCACCGAAGTCGGCGTGGCCGGGGGTGTCGATGATGTTGATCGTGATCGGGGCCCCGCCGTCCTTGGGGTGGTACTTCACGGCGGTGTTCTTGGCCAGGATCGTGATGCCCTTCTCACGCTCCAGGTCGTTCGAGTCCATCATGCGGTCGTCGAGCTGCTCGGCGGCGTGTGCGGCGAAGGCACCGGCCTGCTTGAGCATGGCGTCGACCAGAGTGGTCTTGCCGTGGTCGACGTGGGCGACGATGGCGACGTTACGGATGTCGTGGCGCGTGGGCATGCGTGCAGGCGCTTCTCTCGATCGTGGGATCAGGCGTTGGATGGGATTTCCCCGTCCGCCCGCCGGGCGGACACGCCACGGCTTGTCCCATGGTACGGGGCCGCCGGGAGAGGGGCCTCCCGGAACGATCGGGTCCGGAGCGAACGAGGCGGGGATCACGCCGCGGCAGGGGCGGTGCCGGTACGGCGGGCAAGCGGACACACAGGGGCGGGCCCGGGTCGGGGGTCGGCACGAGCTTGCCCGCCGGCATGGCCGGCGGGCAAGGAACTTGAGCCAGTTCTGAGGTTGTGACCTGCTGTTTCCTACTCCTTCGCGGCAGCGCCGGGCTTTTTGAACCCGATGTCCTGGTACCGGGGGTCCGCGAACCCGAACGCCCCCGCGTTGACCACGTTCTTGGCGGCCGCGACCAGCTCGGGTCGCTGGTAGAGCGGGATGGAACCGGCCGCGGCCCAGATCCTGGCGTCGGCCCTGCGCATCAGATCGCGGGCGGCGTCCTCGTCGAGCTCTCCGGCGGCCTGGGCGAAGAGCTGGTCGATGTAGTCCGTACCGACCCGGGTGTAGTTCTGCTCGACCAGGAGGGAGCCGTCGGAGGCCGGCTTCGGCTTGGCGTAGATCGGCCGGGCGTCGGTGGCCGGGTAGGGGCTGGACGGCCAGGAGTAGAGGGCCAGGTCGTAGTCGCCGGAGGCGATGTGGTCCTTGAAGAAGCTCGTGTCGTCGACCTTGACGATCTCCGTCCGCACGCCGATCCGGCCGAGCATCTCCGCGATCTTGTCACCGACGGTTCGCAGGACCTCGGAGCCGGGTCCGGACGGCAGGACGAAGCGGAGGCTGAGCGGCTTTCCGTCCTTGCCGAGGGCTCCGCCCGCGGCAGCCCCGTCGGGCGCCGCGGTGCCGCGCGGGGCGTAGGCGCCGGCCACGCCGCCCTGCTCCTGAGCGTTCTTGTCGGCCTTCTCGGCCGCCTCCGCCGCGTCCGACGTCACGTCGCGGAGCGACGCGGCCTGGCGGCTGAGGGCGATGCTCTGGACGGCCGCGCCGGGCGCCGGGGCGAGGATGTACGTGGCGCGTGAGGCCGCTCGGGGGTCGCGGCCGGCGTGCTTGTCGTCGCCCACGATGTAGAGGCCCTCGTCCGAGGCGACGTCCTTGCTCTTCTCGGAGTCCTTCTCCGACTTCTTCTGCGAGTCCTTCTCCGACGCCGCCGCCTCGGCGGGCTCGAGCTTCGCGGAGGACGCCGGGGACGGCCCGGCGGAGGTCTTCCCCTCCCCGCTCTTGTCCCCGGCCTCGTCCGCGTCCTTCTCCTTGTCCTTCTCCTTGTCGTTGCCCCCGGCCTCGCCGCCCGCGTTGGCCTGCTCCTCGTCCAGTCCGTCGGGCGTCCAGCCGGCGTCGGCGAGCAGCGCCTGCGCCTCCTGGGTGTCCTGCTCCCCGAGGGCGGCACTGTTGTCCGTGTAGGCGGCCTGGCCGGCGAGCGCCACGTGGCTGCCGGGCGGCTCCGCGGGCAGGCCGAGCGGGGTGAGCACGGCGTCGGCCAGCTCCTTGCGGTTCAGCGCGCGGGCGATCGCCCGGCGCACCCGGTCGTCGGCGAGCGGCCCGGACTCGCCGTTCAGCGCGAGCTGGGTGTAGGCGGGCTCCAGCGACTTGCGGACCTCGTACTTGCTGAGGGCGGACTGCTCCTCGGCGTACTTCTTCTCGGCCTCCGCCGCCCGCTTCCTGGCCTCCTGCGCGATGTCGGCCAGTTCCTCGTCGGAGCCGTGGGCCAGCGCCCAGGACTTCAGCGCGGCGGACGGGGTGGTGGCGGCGCCGGGGCCGTAGGCGAGCGGGCGGCCGCCGCGGCCGGCGTCCTTCACCGCGTAGGCGATGCGTTCCGCCGCCGACGGGTCGATGTCCGCCAGGTCGAGCTTGCCGGCGGCGAGTGCGGTGACGCGCTTGTCGCGCGCGACCGCGGTCAGGACCACCTTGTCGAGCTTCGGGCGGTCCCCCCACCAGCGGGGGTTGCGCACCAGGGTCGTCGTGTTCGCCGCACGGTCGATCTTGGAGATCCGGAAGGGGCCGGCCGTCGCCTTGAGCTTGGTGCGGGCGCCGTCGTTGAAGGAGTCCGGGGTCCCCGTCACGTCCTTGGGGTAGAGCGGTGTGAACAGCGACGGCCAGTCCGCGTAGGGCTTGGTGAAGGTCACCTTGACCTCGAGGTCGCTCGCACCGCGCTCGATCGTCTGGATCCGGTCGTACCCGGCGTTGCGGGCCGTCCAGTACGAAGAATCCTTTCCGCTCAGTGCGCGCCACTGGGCCAGGAAGTCGGGAGCGCCGATCTCGCGGCCGTCGCTCCACACCGCCTGCTGGTTCAGCTTGTAGAGCACGACCTGTTTGGGCTCGCGCTCGATGATCTCGGCCGATTCCAGATAGTCCGGATTGCGCTGCGGCCGCCCGCTCTCGTCAAGGACGAAGAGGGCCGGCAGCACGGCGCCGGCGATCCGGCTCGTGGTGGCGTCCGCGTCTGCCTGGAAGGTGTTGAGAGTGGTGGGCACCGTGTCGACGGCCCAGCGCAGCGTGCCTCCGTCAGCGACGAGGCCGCGATCGGCGGGCGAGATGTCCTGGGCCGGGGGCTTCCCCCGGCCCTGCTCATCGCCCGAGCTGCAGCCGGCGAGAACGGGGAGTACGAGCACTCCGCTCGCGAGCAGTGCGACGGGGCGGAGCCTTCGGGAGCATGTCCGCCCTCGGGGGGCTTCCACCTGGGACATGGCTTGTACCTCTTCGTCCTGTTTCGTCGATTTAGAGATGATCACACCGATTCAAGCCACTGAAGTGGACAGAGCCCCGCGCCGGACGCAGACACGGCGACGCCGCCGCCAACGCCACCCGTGCGGGCGAACCCGGAATGCCCCATATCGGAATACAAGGGGCGAATATGGGGGGAGTGAGACAACGGCCACAAGGGGCGCGCCGGCAGCGCACGCGCCGGGAATGCCCGTACGTCCCCTTCACAAGGGGGGATGTGACGCGCGACACTCGCAGGCGCATGAACGACGCCACCGCACCCTGCGGAAGTGAGGGCAAAGTCATGTCACACCAGGAAGATCTGGCGGCTGTCCAGAGCCGCCTCGACGAGCTGGTCCGCCGCGTCGGTCAGCTGGAGCAGACCGTCGAACGGCTGCGCGCATCCGGCCCGGCCGCGGCCCCCGCCGCTCCGGCCGCCACGGTCCGTACCGAGCTGGTCACCATCCCCGACGCCCCGTACGACAACGCCCTGTGGACGGACTCGGACGACGAGGGGCTGGGAGTACGCGACCGGCACGCGCCCTGACCCGCGCGGACGGCAGGACCGGCCCGCGGCAGCAGGCCGGTGAAGCCGCCGGCCCGGTCCACACTCCCGATCCCACGCCACCCGGAGCCTTCGTTGGCCACTGGTACCGAACCACCACACGTCAGTACGGGCGTGCACGAGCCCGCGCGCGCCGCCATCGGCCCCCGCCATCTGCGGACGGACCGCTGGTGGCTGGCCCCGGTCCTGACCGCCGCCGGACTGCTCGCCTTCATCGTCTACTCGACGTGGCGCGCCTTCGCGAACGCCGACTACTACGCGGCGCCCTACGTCTCCCCGTTCTACTCGCCGTGTCTGGCGGAGAACTGCGTACCGATGCGCGCGGGACCCAACTGGGAGATCTTCGGCAGCTGGTGGGGACTGTCCCCCGCGCTGCTGATCCTGATCTTCCCGCTCGGCTTCCGGCTGACCTGCTACTACTACCGCAAGGCGTACTACCGGGGCTTCTGGGCCTCTCCCCCGGCCTGCGCCGTCGCCGAGCCGCACAAGAAGTACACCGGTGAGACCCGCTTTCCGCTGGTCCTGCAGAACATCCACCGGTACTTCTTCTACGCGGCCGTTCCGGTCGCCGTAATCCTCACCTACGACACGGTGCTGGGCTTCCGCGACGAGAACTACGAGTGGGGCCACATGGGCCTCGGCACCCTGGTCATGCTGGTCAACATCGTGCTGATCTGGGCGTACACCATCTCCTGCCACTCCTGCCGGCACATCGTCGGCGGCAGGCTGCGGCACTTCTCCAAGCACCCGGTGCGCTACCGCCTGTGGGGCTGGGTCGGCAAGCTGAACGGCCGCCACATGCAGCTCGCCTGGGCGTCCCTGCTCAGCGTCGCCCTGGCCGACTTCTACGTCTATCTCCTCGCGACCGGCGCCTTCGACGATCCGAGGCTGTTCTAGATGGCTGTTGCAGAGGGAAGGACCCGATGACCGGACTCGAACGGCAGCAGTGGGACGTCGTCGTCGTGGGGGCGGGCGGCGCCGGCCTGCGCGCCGCCATCGAGGCGCGCGAGCGGGGCGCCCGTACGGCGGTGATCTGCAAGTCCCTGTTCGGGAAGGCGCACACGGTCATGGCCGAGGGCGGCATCGCCGCGTCCATGGGCAACGTCAACGCGGGCGACAACTGGCAGGTGCACTTCCGCGACACGATGCGCGGCGGCAAGTTCCTCAACCAGTGGCGGATGGCGGAGTTGCACGCCCGTGAGGCGCCCGACCGGGTGTGGGAGCTGGAGACCTGGGGCGCGCTTTTCGACCGCACCGAGGACGGCCGGATCTCGCAGCGCAACTTCGGCGGCCACGAGTATCCGCGCCTCGCGCACGTCGGCGACCGCACCGGACTCGAACTGATCCGCACCCTCCAGCAGAAGATCGTCTCGCTCCAGCAGCAGGACGAACGCGAGCTCGGCGACCACGAGGCCGGCCTGAAGGTCTTCCAGGAGTGCACGGTCACCCGGGTTCTGAAAGACGGCGGCCAGGAGGACGACGGCCGGGTGTCCGGGGTCTTCTGCTACGACCGTGAGACGGGCCGCTTCTTCGTCCTCGAGGCCCCCTCCGTCATCCTGGCGACGGGCGGCATCGGCAAGTCGTTCAAGGTCACCTCCAACTCCTGGGAGTACACCGGGGACGGGCACGCCCTGGCGCTGCTGGCGGGCGCCCCGCTGGTCAACATGGAGTTCGTGCAGTTCCATCCGACGGGCATGGTCTGGCCGCCGTCGGTGAAGGGCATCCTCGTGACCGAGTCGGTCCGCGGCGACGGCGGGGTGCTGCGCAACTCCGAGGGCAAACGGTTCATGTTCGACTACGTGCCCGACGTCTTCAAGGAGAAGTACGCGCAGTCGGAGGACGAGGGCGACCGCTGGTACCAGGACCCGGACAACAACCGCCGTCCCCCCGAGCTGCTGCCGCGCGACGAGGTGGCACGTGCCATCAACGCCGAGGTCAAGGCGGGCCGCGGCTCCCCGCACGGCGGGGTGTTCCTCGACGTCTCCACCCGGATGCCGGCCGATGCCATCCGGCGCCGGCTGCCGTCGATGTACCACCAGTTCAAGGAACTGGCGGACGTGGACATCACGGCGGAGGCCATGGAGGTCGGCCCCACCTGCCACTACGTGATGGGCGGCATCGCCGTCGAGTCCGACACGGCCGCCGCCCTCGGCGTCCCGGGACTGTTCGCCGCCGGTGAGGTCGCCGGCGGGATGCACGGCTCCAACCGCCTCGGCGGCAACTCGCTGTCCGACCTGCTCGTCTTCGGCCGCCGCGCCGGCCTCCACGCGGCCGAGTACGCCCGGCGCCTCCCGGCACGGCCCGTCGCCGACGAGACTCAGATCGACGCTGCGGCGGCGGAGGCACTGCGCCCGTTCAGCGCGGAGGGCCAGGAGGACGGACGGACGCCGGAGAACCCGTACACGCTGCACCAGGAACTCCAGCAGACGATGAACGACCTGGTCGGCATCATCCGACGGGCGGGCGAGATGGAGCAGGCCCTGGAGAAGCTGGCCGAACTGCGGGTGCGGGCGAGCCGCGCGGGGGTCGAGGGCCACCGGCAGTTCAACCCCGGCTGGCACCTCTCCCTGGACCTGCGGAACATGCTGCTGGTCAGCGAGTGCATCGCACGGGCGGCGCTGGAGCGCACGGAGAGCCGCGGCGGTCACACCCGTGAGGACTGCCCCGGCATGGAGCGCGAATGGCGCCGGACCAACCTGGTGTGCCGGCCGGCCCCGGCCGGCGACGATCCGGCGAGCGCCCGGATCGAGCTGGAACGGAAGACGACAGAGCCCATCCGTGCCGACCTGCTCGCCCTCTTCGAGAAGGAAGAGCTGGTCAAGTACCTCTCCGAAGAGGAGCTGACCGAGTGAGTGCGTACCGAGCCCACTTCAGGGTCTGGCGGGGTGACCAGGACGGCGGCGGCCTCAAGGACTTCACCGTCGAGGTGAACGACGGGGAGGTCGTCCTCGACATCATCCACCGCCTCCAGGCCACCCAGGCGCCCGATCTCGCCGTCCGCTGGAACTGCAAGGCCGGCAAATGCGGATCGTGCAGCGCCGAGATCAACGGCCGGCCGCGCCTGCTCTGCATGACCCGTATGTCGGTCTTCTCGCGGGAGGAGACGATCACGGTCACCCCGCTGCGCGCCTTCCCCGTGGTACGGGACCTGGTCACCGACGTCTCCTTCAACTACGCCAAGGCCAGGGAGGTCCCCTCGTTCGTGCCGCCCCCCGGGGTCGCGGCCGGTGACTACCGGATGCAGCAGATGGACGTGGAACGGTCGCAGGAGTTCCGCAAGTGCATCGAGTGCTTCCTGTGCCAGGACACCTGCCATGTGGTGCGCGACCACGAGGAGAACAAGCAGCCCTTCGCCGGTCCGCGTTTCCTGATGCGGGTGGCCGAACTGGACATGCACCCGCTGGACGCGGCCGCGGAGACGGGCCTCGACCGCAGGACGACGGCGCAGGACGAACACGGGCTCGGCTACTGCAACATCACCAAGTGCTGTACGGAGGTCTGCCCGGAAGGCATCAAGATCACGGACAACGCGCTGATCCCGCTGAAGGAACGGACCGCGGACCGCAAGTACGACCCGCTGGTGTGGCTGGGCGACAAGATCAGGCGCCGGGAGAGCTGACGCACGGGCAGCGCCCATACCTGCTCGGCCTTGATCGCCGAACCGGTCGAAATCCACGGGCTGCGGCCCACCGGGTGTTACGGCCGAGTCCGTCTCCCGTGGCCGAGTCGCACGCAGCGTCACCGCCCCGGCCGGCTGTGGAACGGGCACGAACGGCGCGGGCGCGAGGACGACTCTCTCGGACCGCGTCAGCCGAGGGGATGTCCGCCACCGTCGGACGAGGGCTGCCACCCGGACTCGTTGCGGCGTGCCCCGTTCTGTCGTCGATCCCCATGCGATGCAGGACCGCTGCCGGGTGGGCACGGTTCCGGACCGCGTCGGGTCGCGGCGGGCCGGAGCGCGACTTAGCCTCCGAAATGTGATGCGAACAGCCGCCCGGATCCTTCTCGCCGTGCTGACGGCGGCCTGGTGGCTGGTCGCGCCCGCCGCCGGCCCCGTCACGGCCGACGACCCCCCGGACCTGTCCCGGCAGGGCCGGATCACCGACCGGGTGGGGGTGCTCGGCGACCGCGAGGCGCAGGTGTCCGGGGCGCTCGACCGTCTCTACGAAGAGCAGCGGCTGCAGCTCTTCGTCGTCCATGTGTCCGGCTTCTCCGGCCGCTCCCCCCAGGACTCGACCGCTGCCACAGCCGCCAGGAACGGGCTGGGGCGGGAAGACGCCCTCCTCGCCGTGGCCACCGGGGACCGGCAGTACGCGTACTGGGTCGACGACGCCTCGCGCCTGACCGGCGCCCGGTTGGCGGAGGTCGCGGCGACGGCGGTGGAGCCCGCGCTCCGGGAGAACGACTCGGCGGGCGCGGCGATCGGCGCCGCCGGTGGCTACGGCGCGGTGCTGTCCGGCGAACCCGTACCGAGAGTGAACACCGCCCTCGGCGAGGTCGACCCGGACCCGGGCGGCGACGGTACGGTCGGGGGTGACCTGGTCCTGCCCATCGTGCTGCTCGGAGCCGCCGGCGCGGTCGCCGCGTACGCGTACACCAAACGCAGGCGCCGCACGGCCACCCGCACCACTCCCCGGGGCGGCCAGGAGGGCTGGGGCCCGCCGGGGCATCCGCCGCTCCCCGCGCTGGACGCGAAGGCCGAGCAGGCGCTCGTGGACACCGACGACGCGGTACGCACCAGCCGCGAGGAACTCGGCTTCGCGGCGGCCCAGTTCGGGGACGAGACGGCGCGGCCGTTCCAGGAGGCGGTGGCGTACGCACAGAAGGAGCTGACCGCCGCGTTCCGGCTGCGCCAGCAGCTCGACGACGCATACCCGGAGGACGACGCCACCCGGCGCAGGATGCTCGAAGAGATCGTCGCCCGCTGCTCGGAGGCCAATCGCCGGCTGGATGCCGAGTCCGAGGACTTCGACCGGCTGCGCGCCCTGGAGCCGAACGCACCTCAGGCCCTGGCCGCCGCCCAGGCCGCCTTCGAGGACGCCGAGGGCCGCGTCGTCAGCGCCGAGGCCACGCTCGGCGTGATGCGCGAGCGGTACGCGGTCTCGGCCGCGGCGCCCGTCGCGGACGACGTGGAACAGGCCAGGGACCGGCTGGAGTTCGCTACGACCAGTCTCGGCCGGGCCCGGGAGGCCGTCGAGGCGGACGACAACGGTCGGGCCGCCGTGCAGGTGCGGGCGGCGGAGGCGGCCGTCGCCCAGGCCGCGCAGCTGATCGAGGCGGTGGACCGCCGGGCGCGGGAACTGGCGGAAGCGGCCGGGAAGCTGCCGGGCGCGCTGACCGACACGGAAACGGACCTGGCAGAGGCGCGCGGCCTGCTCGAAGGGACGACCGAGGAGGGCACGTCGACCGCCACGCTCCAGGGCCGGATCGCCCGCGCGGAGGCCGTGGCCGCAGAGGTGCACGCGGCGACGGAGACCGGTCCGTACGACCCGATCGACGCGCTGCGTCGGGTGGAGGAGGCCGACGCCGGACTGGACGAGGCGCTGGCCGGGGCCCGGGAGCAGGAGCAGGGCACGCGGCGCGCCCGGGCCCTGCTGGACCGGGCGATGCTCGGCGCGCGCTCCGGCATCGGCGCGGCAGCCGACTACATCAGCACCCACCGCGGCGCCGTCGGCAGCGATGCCCGGACCCGGCTGACGGAGGCGCAGCGGCGGCTCGAGCGCGCGGAGACGCTGGCCGGGGACGACGAGGGGAGCGGCGGCGATCCGCAGACCGCGCTTGCGGAGGCGCGGCGGGCGGACTGGCTGGCGCAGCAGGCGCAGAGCCTCGCGGAGCACGACGTACGCGGGTTCGGCGGTGCGTACGCGCCCGGCGGTGCGAGAGGAGCGGGCCGTGCGGGGGGCGGTCTCGGGGGCGCGGTGCTGGGCGGGATCCTGCTCGGCGGAATGCCGGGCGCGGACCGGGGCGAAGGCCATGGCGGTGTCGCCGGCGGACCGGGCGGCGATTTCGCCGGGGGGCCCGGCCGCTTCGGTGGCGGTGGCACGCGGGGGCGGATGGCCGGCGGCCGGTTCTGACGCGTGTGCCGCACTCCGTGCGGCGGTTTCGTACTCCGGCGTTCCCGTCCGGAGCTTGTCCCCTGCCCGCCCCCCGGGCTCTTTCCCCTGACTCTTCCCGGATCCGGGCTCTGCCCCTACCCGGACCCAGGGCTTCTCGGGCCCGCCCCTACCCGGACCCGGTACCGCGCTTCGCGTGGTGTCCTCGAACGCCGGACGGGCTGGTTTCGCGCAGCGTCAGCCCCGCCGGGAGCACCTCCCACGGCCGCCAAGCCGTAGAGGAAGCTTGCGGCACGGGGGCCGGGTGCCGGGTGCCGGGTGCCGAGCACCGGGGGCAGAGCCCGCCACTCGGCGGAACCGCACATCGGTACAGCGGGAAGGGGCGGGTGGGGAGACCGCCCCCGTCAGAACATGCTCAGCAGCTGCTCCACCGTCGGTTCCGCCGACCCCCCGCCGTCCGGCAGCGCCAGCTCGAACCACACCGTCTTGCCGCGCGGCGTCCGCCGCGAGCCCCAGGCCGCGCTCAGCAGGCCGACCAGTTGCAGTCCGCGTCCGCCCTCGTCCGTGTCCCGTGCCCGCCGGCGCCTGGGCTGTACGAGGCCCGCGTCCCACACCTCGCACACCAGGGTCCGATCCTGCAGCAGCCGGAGCCTGATCTCGCCCTCGCCGTACCGCAACGCGTTGGTGACGAGCTCGCTGACGAGCAGTTCCACCGTGTCGACCAGGGCTTCGAGGCCCCAGGAGGTGAGCCGGCCGCGGGCCAGTTCACGCGCGCGACCGACGGAGCGGGGCTCGCGCGGCAGCCGCCAGTCGCCGACGGCCTCGGCCGGCAGGCCCTGTATACGGGCCATCAGCAGCGCGATGTCGTCCTCGCCGTGCCGGGTGTCGAGTGCGCCGAGCACGTGGTCGCAGACGTCCTCCAGCGGGCGGACGGGATCGGTGAGCGCTGCACGGAACGCCCGCAGCCCTTCGTCGAGCGAATGCTCGCGGGACTCGACCAGCCCGTCGGTGTAGAGCGCGAGGAGGGACCCCTCGGGGACTTCGACCTCCACTTCCTCGAAGGGCTCGCCGCCGACACCGAGCGGCATCCCCGGCGGCACGTCGAGCAGCAGCGCCTCCTCACCGGGCTCGACGAGCACGGGCGGCAGATGGCCCGCGTTGGCGAAGGTGCAGCGGCGGGTGACCGGGTCGTAGACCGCGTAGACGCAGGTGGCGAGATAGACCTCGGAGAGGTCCGCCTCGCGGGACGTGTGGGCGACGCGGGACGGGACGTGGGCACCGCCCGTGGGCCGTCCGGCCCTCACCGGGCTGCCGAGCCCGCGGGCGATCTCGTCGAGCGCGGAGAGCACTTCCGCCGGTTCCAGGTCCAGTAGCGCCAGCGTCCGTACGGCGGTGCGCAGTTCACCCATGGCGACGGCCGCCCTCAGTCCCCGGCCCATCACGTCGCCGACGACCAACGCCGTGCGGTGGCCGGGCAGTTCGATGACGTCGAACCAGTCGCCGCCCACCTCGGTCGCGGCGGTGCCCGGCAGATAGCGGCAGGCGATGTCGAGTCCGGCGGCCTCGGGGTCGCCGGGTGGCAGCAGACTGCGCTGGAGGATGAGGGCGCGCTCGTGCTCCCTTCGGTACAGGCGGGCGTTGTCGATGCAGACGGCGGCCCGGGCGGCGAGTTCGACCGCGAGCACCCGGTCCCGCTCCCCGAACGGTTCGCTGCCCTTGGTCCGGGAGAACTGCACCAGTCCGACGACGGTGTCGTGCGCCACCATCGGAACGGCCAGCGTCGACTGGACGAGGCTGCCGTCCTCCCCCGGGACCGTTTGGACGCGGGCGGTGCGCAGGGCTCCTGCGCACGGTGAGTTGAACGGGTAGCGGTGGACCTCTCCCACGGTGGTCGGGGGGCTTCCTTCTGGCGCGCAGCCGGGGGTGGTCATCAGGGGGCCGTCGGAAACGGCGCTGGCGAAGGCGACCCGCCGCAGTTCCGCGCTGCCGCCTCCGAAACTCTCCGAGCGGGCGGACCCCCACTGTCCGGGCGGTGCCTCGTCACCGGTGAGAAGCCCTTGGTACAGGTCTACGGAGGCGAGGTCGCAGAAGCCGGGGACCGCGACGTCGAGGAGTTCGCGGGCCGTGGTCTCCAGGTCGAGGGAGTTGCCGATGCGGGCGCTCGCCTCGTTGAGGAGGGCGAGGTTGCGCCGGGCGTTCGCGGCTTCCCGCGCGGCGATGTGACGGCGGGTGACATCGGTGCCGAGGCCGGCGACACCGACGGGCCGGCCGGAACCGCCGTGCACGCGGTAGAGGTTGACCGACCAGTGCCTGCGGTCCGTGCTGCCGGGTACCGTGCCGACGATCTGGAGGTCGGTGACGGACTCGCCGGTCTCCAGCACGCGGCGCAGGGCGGCGTCCATCCGCTCGGCTTCCGGGCGGGAGAGGTAGTCGTGGACCGTGCGGCCGCGGTGGTCCTCCGCGGCTCCGCCGAAGACGGTGGCGAAGCGCCGGTTGGCGCGCCGCACGGTGAGCTCGGTGTCGAAGAGCAGAAAGCCGAAGGGAGATTGGCCGAAAATCGCCTGCGATGCGGCAAGGTCGGACTCGATCCGGCGCAGCGCCCTGACGTCGACGACGATGCAGAGCGCGGCTTGTTCGCCCAGGGCCGTCCGGCTGGGCATCACATAGATCTCGGCGAGGCCGTGCGCCCGTCCCCCTCCGGGCATCCGGAAGGGGACGAGTCCCGTCCACTCCTTGCCGTCGAGGACTTCGGCGATCCGGCGGTGGCCCCGCGGACGCAGCTCAGAGGGCATGAAGACCTCGACCGGGTCCTTGCCCCTGACCTCGTCGGCGGTGATGCCGAACAGCTCCACGGCCCGGTCGCTCCACTGGTCGACCCGTCCGTCGTGGCCGATCGAGAAGGAAGCCACCTTGATGTAGTCATAGATCGAGCCAGGCGGACTGCTCTGCCACACGACATCGCTCGCCGTCTCAGGTATTTCGCTCACGCGACCGTCCCCTCCAGCTCACCCACCGGACCGGCCTTGACCGCAGTATTCAGCACTACGGCTCCCACCGACACGGCGTTCACGATCACAGAGAGGTCTCGTTCGTTTTGAGCCGACTCCGACGTGATCGTCGTCCCTGAGGTCTTCTAACCGGCCAGGGCCAGCTCGAACCACACGGTCTTGCCCGTCCTGCCGCGCCGTGTGCCCCAGCGCCGAGCAGAACAAGCCACCAGTTGGAGCCCGCGGCCGCTCTCGTCCTCGGAGCGCGCGGACTTCTCGACCGGGGGATCCGGGAGCGGATCGGAGACTTCGACCAGCAGGACGGGAGGTGGGTCTCCGCTCTCCGGCCGGAAGAGCCGGACGGTGATCGGACCCGGGGTGTAGCGCTGGGAATTGGTCACCAACTCGCTGACCAGGAGCACCGTCACATCTCCGACAGCGGCGTCCAGTTCCCATGCCCTCAGTGTGTCGCGGACGGCATGCCGGGCTGCGCGCACCACGTTCGGTTCGGCCGGAAAAGTCCACTCGGCGCATTCGCCTCTGGTGCCGATCACGCCGACCACTTCCCCGATCACCAGCGGAATCGTGTCCCATTTCAGGGGGTTAATCAGGGCATACCCCTTTTGCCGCTGGATTACCGTGCCCGACCACAATGGAGGCGCCCATGGCCCCAACGGCGCACAGCTCGCCGCACAGCTCAGCGACGCGCGCCCTCCCCGGCCCGCGCACTGCGAAGGCGCGCCCAAGCGGCGACCGCGGGCCGGTCCTGGTCGAGCCAGTCGACGGTGTCGAGTTCGCCGGGCGCGAGCCACCTCAGCGCGTCGTGGTCCTCCAGGGGGCTCGGCTCACCGGACACCAGCCGAACCGTCCACACCTGGAGCACGCATCCGGGCCGCAGCGTCCACTCGCCGGGGACGCGCTCAACCGGCTCCGTCTCGATGCCCAGCTCCTCGCGCAGTTCGCGCACCAGCGCCTGCTCCGGGGTCTCACCCGGCTCCTGCTTGCCGCCGGGGAGCTCCCAGCGCCCGGCGAGCTCCTCGGGCGCGCTGCGCCGTGCGGCGAGGAGCCGTCCCCTCTCGTACACGGCGCCGGCCACGACCACCACACGATCACTCATGCGCCGGAGCGTACTGCGCGCCGCAGCGCGTCCGGGCGAGCGCCCGGCCCGCCCGGCCCGAAGGCCGGACAGGCCGGCGCTCCGGCGGCGCCGTCAACGGGCCGTTCGGCCGATCCGTTCGACCCAGTAGAGCTGCTTGTGGCCGCGGCCGTCGAGCGAGTCCGCGATCTTCCGCGCCTCCGCCTCGGTGGCGTACCTGCCGACGCGGTAACGGTTGCCGTTGTCGTCCTGCCGTATGACGAGCCAAGGCAGGACAGCGCCGGTCTCGTTCATCGCACCCCTCCTTCGGCCCGCCCCAGTGTCCATAACGATCGCCAGGAAACCGCAGTATGCATATGCGAAAGCCTACGCCTGGCATTTACTGAGCGGATACGGGTTTTTACAAAGAGGCATGAAGAAGGGGGCGCATCCGGCCGGATGCGCCCCCTTCTTGATGCCGACGACACTCGCGGACTGCCGACATCGCTTGGCGACACCGGACTTCGGCCACCGACCGCGACGCTCACCGACCCGGACTTCGGCCACCGACCGCCGATGCCGCCGACTCGGACAGCGGCTGTCGGCGAGGCCGTCGCCCAACAGGCCACCGACCGGCCACCGATCACTCACTTCACCGGGCACCGGTCATCGGTCACCGACTCACTTCACCGGTCACCGACTCACTTCACCGGGCACCGGCCACCGACTCACTTCACCGGACACCGGCACCGGACACCGGCTCACTTGACCGGCAAGTGGTACGCGATGCGATAGCGGTCCGCCGGCACGACGACGTCCGCGGTCTCGACCGCACGCCCCGAGGCGTAGTACGTCCGCTCGATGACCATCACCACATGGCCCGGGACACCGCCGAGCGCGAGCAGTTCCTCCGCGAGACCCGGCCGGGCACCGACCTCTTCCACCACGTTGTCCACGACGACGTCGATGGCGGCCATCCGCTCCACCACACCGCAGCCCCCGAGCGGGCCCTCCTCGGGCAGCATGACCGGGGTGCGGCCGGTGACTTCGAGAGGCTCCCAGGAGGTGGAGAGCATCATCGCCTCGCCCGCGTCCCGGAAGACGTAGCGCGTACGCATCACACGGTCGCCGGCCTTGATGTCGAGCCGGGCGGCCACCTCCGGCGTCGCCGCCTCCTGCTCGCTGCTGGACTCCCAGGTACCCCTGGCCTCCTGCGCGGCCTGCTCCTGGCGGAAGGGAGTCGCGCCCGAAGGGGGCCGAAAGGCCGAGCGGGCGACCCTCCGAGGCACCGGCCGCTCGCGCACATAGGTCCCGGAGCCGGAGCGGCCCTCCACCAGGCCCTCGGCCATCAGGACCTTGCGGGCCTCGAGGGCGACCGTGTCGGAGACGCCGTACTCCTCCCGGATGCGGGCCTGCGAGGGGAGGCGGGTGTGCGGCGGCAGCGAGCCGTTCACGATCTTCTCGCGAAGATCGCTCGCGACGCGCAGATAAGCGGGCTGCTCACCGAATGTCACTGGCCACTCCCAACAGGTTGACAGACAGCAACAGCGTGGCAACCGTCGGTTGAACACCGCAAGCGTGGGCCAGAGTTTCACTCGAAGTGATGATTTGCCGCTGAGCAGAGGTTTATCGCCCGCGCGAGCCCCAGGGGTACCGGCAACCCTTGACCGCAATGGTCCATACCAATACGTTCCTGCGCACACGACACCGTTCACGGAACCTGTTTCCGGTACGCGCACAGGAATGAGTCCGATGCGTCGAAGAACTTTTGTCCGGACGGCCGTTGCCGTCTGCTCCCTCTCGCTCGTCGCCACTCTCGCCCCCGCGGCCGGCGCCACCGCCGCCCACGAACCCCGGCACGGCCACGGCCACGGCCACCAGAAGCAGTCGTACAAGCGCGTCGGCTACTTCACCCAGTGGGGCGTGTACGGCCGCGACTTCCAGGTCAAGGACATGGACACCAGCGGCCAGGCCGCGAAGCTGACCCACATCAACTACGCCTTCGGCAACATCGACGCAGAGGGCAGATGCTTCACGGGCAACATCCCCGGCGAGGCCGACGCCTGGGCGGACTACGCGCGGCCGCTGTCGGCGGCCGATTCGGTCGACGGTGTCGCCGACACTCCGGAGCAGCCGCTCGCCGGCAACTTCAACCAGCTCCGGGAGCTCAAGGCCGAGCACCCCGGCCTCAAGGTCCTCATCTCACTGGGCGGCTGGAGCTGGTCCACCCACTTCTCCGACGCCGCCCGCACCCCCGAGTCCCGCAGGGCGCTCGTCTCGTCCTGCATCGACCTGTACATCAAGGGCAACCTGCCTCTCGACGGCGCTCGCGGCGGCGAGGGCGCGGCGGCCGGTCTCTTCGACGGCATCGACCTCGACTGGGAGTGGCCCGGTTCTGCGGGCGACACGGACACCGTGTACCGCCCGGAGGACAAGGAGAACTTCACGGCACTGGTGCGCGAGTTCCGCACCCAGCTGGACGCCTACGCGAAGTCGCGGCAGAAGGCCCGGGGCGGCAAACGCAAGCACTACGAGCTCACCGCCTTCGTCCCGACCGCGCCGTCCAAGATCGACGCCGGCTTCGAGGTCCGGAAGATCATGCGGGACTTCGACTTCGTCAACCTCCAGGGCTACGACTTCCACGTCTCCGGCGAGAAGAACACCGCCCAGCAGTCCGCGCTGTACGCCCGAGGGGACTTCAGCGTCGACCAGACCGTCCGCGACTGGATCCGGCGCGGCGCACCGGCCCGCAAGCTGGTGGTCGGCATGCCGTTCTACGGGCAGGGCTGGACCGGCGTGACCGGCGGAGGTGACGGCATGAACCAGCCGGCGGCCGGGCCCGCGCCGGCGACCTGGGCAGCCGGATACGAGGACTACAAGGCCCTGAAGAAGCTCGCCGACTCGGGCGCGTACGAGGTCCACCGGGACCGGCGGAACGGGCACGCCTGGCTCTTCGACGGCACCACCTTGTGGACGTACGACGACCCGCGGGTGCTGCACGCCAAGACCGCGTACATCCGCCAACACCGTCTCGGCGGCGCGATGTTCTGGTCGCTGGACGGGGACACCGCGGACGGTGAACTGACGGCCGCGGTCGACAGGGGTCTGAACCGCCGCTGACGTGCGAGACGGCTCCCCGTCCCGGTCCGTCGCCGGGACGGCGGGCCGGGACGGCGGGCCGGGACCGGAGCATCGGGACCGGGGTCGCGAGCGGGCCGCCGGGACCGGACCCCCGACACGGGGCCGGGACCGGGCCGTCGGGACCGGGGTCGCGAGCGGGCCGCCGGGACGGCGAAGGGCGGCCGCGGGAGCGGCCGCCCTCCTTAGTGCTGCGCCGGTCACCGGCTCACGGGGTCAGAACTGCAGCGCCCAGGAGTCGATCTTCCCGGTGTCCCACCAGGCGTTGTCGCTGACACGCAGCTTCCAGGTGCCGTTGGCGGTCTCGGAGGAGGCGTCCACCGTGTAGGTGGTGTTGATGTTGTCGGCACTGCCTCCGGTGCCGTAGCCCTTCAGCGTGTACGCGGTGCCGTCCGGGGCGACGAGCTGGACCCGTAGGTCACCGATGTACGTGTGCTGGATGTTGACCGGCACGCTGAGGTTCGACGGCGCGTTGCCCGAGATGCCGGTCACGGTCACCGGCGACTCGACGGTGGAGTTGTCGTTGATCGCGTAGTCGGTGGTGTTCTCGAAGCGGTCACCGGTCGGCGGCTCGGGGTCGGTGCCCCCGGTGCCCACGTACAGCAGGCGGTTCGGCGAACCGCTGCCCGGGTTGCCGACGACACCGCTGGTGGCGGCCGACGTCAGGGCCGAGGAGACCTGGGCCGGCGTGGCGCTCGTGTTGTCCGCCAGGTACAGCGCGGCGGCGCCCGCGACGTGCGGGGCGGCCATCGACGTGCCGGAGATGGTGTTCGTCGCCGAGTCGCTGCTGTTCCACGCCGAGGTGATCGACGAACCGGGGGCGAAGACGTCCAGCACGCTGCCGTAGTTGGAGAAGCTGGAGCGGGCGTCGGAGCTGGTGGTGGAGCCCACGGTGATGGCCTCGGCGACCCGGGCCGGCGAGTAGTTGGAGGCGTTGGCGTTGGAGTTGCCGGCCGCGACGGCGTAGGTGACGCCGGAGGCGATCGAGTTGCGCACGGCGTTGTCGAGGGTCGTGTCGACGCCGCCGCCGAGGCTCATGTTGGCGACGGCCGGCTTGACCGCGTTCCGAGTCACCCAGTCGATGCCGGCGACGACTCCGGCTGTGGTACCGGAGCCGTTGTTGTCGAGGACGCGGACGGCGACGATCTTGGCCTTCTTCGCCACGCCGTACGCCGAGCCCGCGACGGTGCCGGCGACGTGGGTGCCGTGGCCGTGGCCGTCCTGGGCCGTGTTGTCGTTGTCGACGGCGTCGTAGCCGTACGTCGCGCGGCCGCCGAAGTCGCCGTGCGTGATACGCACGCCCGTGTCGATGACATAGGCCGTGACGCCGTCACCCGCGCTGTCCGGGTAGGTGTAACTCTGGTTCAGCGGCAGGGACCTCTGGTCGATCCGGTCGAGGCCCCAGGAGGGCGGGCTCGGCTGCGTACCGGAGATCGTGAAGACGCGGTTCTGCGCGACGGACTCGACGGCCGGGTCCGCGGCGAACTTCTTGGCCTGCTGTTCGGAGAGTTCGACGGCGTAGCCGTTCAGCGCGGCGGTGTACGTCTTCTTGATCTTCGCGCCGTACTCCGCGGCGAGGGCCTTGCCCGCCTTGGACTCGGCGTCGGCCACGGATTCGTCGAGGGTGACGATGTAGCTGCCGGGGACGGCGTTCGGAGCGCCGGCGTTCTGGATGACGCCTTCGGGTGACGGCTCGACCGCGACGGCCGGAAGAGCGGAGACCGTTCCGAACGCCAGGGCGGCGACGGCTATGGCGCTGACCGAAGTAAGTCTTCGCCGGGAATCACGCATCACTGACATGTGAGGGGTCCTCCTCATTGGTGGTGCGTTGCTGTGGGGGATGTCGGCAGGAGCATGACAAGAAACGCCGACGGGATCGCGGCGTTCCAAGTCCACCTACCGAGCGAAAGATTGACCGATCCATAGGAATCCCACAAGGGGTCCGACCATCAAGTAACAAGCACGGCACACGGATGCCATGCTGCCGAACCATGACGACCTATCACTGCCCGGACTGCGGAACCCGCGCACCGATCACTACCCTGACCTGGTGCTGTCCGGAGTGCCGGGGCCCATGGGACCTGGCTTTCACAGCCGCCCCCGTCCCCCTGGCCGCCCTGCCGGGCCGGGTGAATTCCCTGTGGCGCTACGAGGAGGCCCTGCCCCTCTCCGACCCCGCGGCGTCCCTCGGAGAGGGCCGCACGCCACTCGTGGACCTCACGCCGACCGTCTCGGCGAAGCTCGACTTCCTGACCCCCACGCTCTCCTTCAAGGACCGCGGAGCCGTCATGCTCGCCGAACTCGCCCGGCGCCTGGGACCACGCGAAGTGATCGCCGACAGCAGCGGGAACGCGGGTACCGCCGTCGCCGCGTACTGCGCCCGGGCGGGACTGGACTGCACCGTATACGTCCCCGAGGCCACCTCCGCCAAGAAGGTCGAACAGATCCGGGCACACGGCGCACGGCTGGAAATCGTCCCCGGCGACCGGGAGGCGACCGCCGTGGCCGCCCGAACGGCCGCCGACGCGGACGGCGTCTTCTACGCGAGCCACGTCCACAACCCGTACTTCCTGCACGGCACCAAGACGTACGTCTACGAGCTGTGGGAGGACCTCGGGGGCCGGCTCCCGGAGGCGGTCGTCGTCCCCGTCGGCAACGGCACCCTGCTGCTGGGAGCCGCCCAAGCGCTGTCCGAACTCCACGCGCACCAACTGATCGACTCCCGTCCCGCACTGATCGCCGTCCAGGCCGAGGCGGTGTCACCCCTGGCTGCGGCGTTCCACGCCGGCGCGGATGAACTCATCGACCACGGCCCCGCGCGGCCGACACTCGCCGAGGGCATCGCCATCCCGAGACCACCGCGGGCCCGTCAGATCCTGCAAGCGGTACGGGACTGGGACGGAACGTTCCTGACCGTCACGGAGGACGAGATCCGGACGGCCCAGCGCGATCTCGCCGCGCGAGGGTTGTTCGTCGAGTCGACGGGCGTGGCCTGCTGGGCGGCGGCCGGCGCATGGACGGACCGCACGGCGGTGGTACCGCTGTGCGGGGCGGGGCTGAAAACAGGTCTGGCGCCGTGACGCGACCGGTTCCTCGGCCATGACACCCTCTCAGGCCGGCCGGGCACCCGGCCCGGCGCCGGCGGCGGGGGACCGGCGCCCTTCGCCCGCCGCTCGCCGGTCGGGCCGGGGGCGGCGCGTCTCCCTCTCGTCAGCGTCGTGAGAGATGCGCGGCTGATCGCCGTCGCTTCCCTCGGGCCGCTCCCTGATCGGCGCCGACCTCGTGGAGGCCGTCACGCTCATCGCCGAACCGCCCTTCCGGCGCGACCTGGCGAAAGGCTTTTCGATCAGCGAGCCGGCATCGGACTTTCGGTCGGACCCCCCCGACTTCGACAGCGAGCGCGACAGTCTCCTGCGCGCCCTCGGACTCGCCCGCCATCTGCGAAGAGGAGGCTGCCGCCCGGCTGTCGGCCGTGGCCGCGCGCACGGTCCCGGACTACCTGCCGCATGTGCCGGACGACGAGCACCTGCCGTACGAGCCTCTTCTGGGCGGCGGGCCCGTGTGATCCGGGCCGGGTCGACCGATCGCGAGTGGCCTGTCCGGGCTGCCTGTTCAGCGTACGGACCGGCCGGTCGAGCACACGTGTTGGCTGGGAACAAACCCAACGCCCTTCCCGAGAGACACCTCAAGCCCGTCTTCGTCCGCGCACCAGTCCGCCCCAGCCCGCACGCTGACGACCGCGTCGCAAACCACGAACAACACATCCCCGTACCACAGAGACAGCTGATGACCTCGCCCCTCACCTCGACGAGCACCACCCCCGAAGTCCTGCAGCCGAGGACTCGAGCACCAATGAGAAGCCATCGCGGCCCCGGCCACGAACTGCGCCTGCTCGTCGACGCCACCGTCCGCACGGCGACTTCCGCAGAGGCCCTGCACCGCCTGACGGACGACGTTCGCGCCCTCACCGGACAGTTCGCCGGCCGCCGCCGCTCACCATCGGACATCTCCGAAGTGGACGAATTCCCCGGCGGCGTACGGAGAGGAGGGGCGCGAGGGAGATGCCGACGCCCCGTCGTCCCTGTCTCCGCGCAAGGACGATGCGGCGCCGGGGTCCGGCGGTTCACGGGCGTGCTCGCGGATCCGGACAACGCGTCATGGACCGCCTGTTCCCGGTCCACGGGCACCGCCCGCGGACGGCGGTCCTCCGGCGGGGCCGGACCTGGTCACGTTTTTGTGGCGCCGTACAGCCAGTGGCCGCGGGTGCGTGGCATCTTCGCGTTCCCGTCCGGGGTGGTGCGTACGGCGAGGATCTGGTTGACGCCGATGTTGTTCTGCTCGAAGGCGAGGGCGGATGCGGCCATGTAGAGGCGCCATACTCTGGCGCGGCCGGCGGTGGTGTGCTGGAGGGCTTGGGGCCAGTGCTTCTCCAGGTTGGTCACCCAGGAGCGCAGGGTAAGTGCGTAGTGTTCGCGCAGGGCTTCCACGTCGCGTACTTCGAATCCGGCGTCTTCGAGGAGCGCCGTGGTGGTGCCGACGGGTGCGAGTTCGCCGTCGGGGAAGACGTACCGGTCGATGAACTCGTCGATTTCGTAGGCGGCTTCATCCCTCAGCGGGCGGCGGGCGATCTGGTGGTTGAGGAGCCGCCCCCCGGGCTTGAGAAGTCGGTGCAGCGTCTCGGTGTAGAGGCGGAACTGAGGGGATCCGACGTGCTCGGCCATGCCGATGGAAGAGATGGCGTCGAAGGGGCCGTCGTCGATCTCCCGGTAGTCCTGGACCCGGATCTCGGCCCGGTCCGCGTACCCCGCCTCGGCGAGGCGCTTGCGGGCGAGGCCGGCCTGCTCCTCGGAGATGGTGACTCCGACCGCTTCGACCCCGTAGTGCTCGACGGCGTGCAGCACCATGGAGCCCCAGCCGCAGCCGACGTCGAGCAGCCGCTGGCCCCGCCGGAGTCCGAGCTTGCGGCAGATCAGGTCGAGCTTGGCCCGCTGCGCGTCTTCCAGCGTCGCTTCCGAGTCCTCCCAGTAGGCGCAGGAGTAGACCATGGAGGGGCCCAGGACCAGGGAGTAGAAGTCGTTGCCGACATCGTAGTGGTGGCTGATGGCGTCGCGGTCGCGGCGCAGGCTGTGCAGAGGGCCACGTCGGGAGACTGCCTCCTCGCGCGGCGGCGCCGGCGGCAGGGCGGGGCCGACCAGCGCGAGAGCCTCGGCTGCCAGCCGGAGGTTGTGGGGGTCGCGCAGTGCGCTGAGCGTGCGGAGGAGGGCCGGGCGCTTGGGTCCGGTCTCTCCGCGGCCCCAGACGAGACCGGACAGGCGGTCCAGCGCCTCGTACAGGTCACCCTCGACGTCGATCTCCCCGGCCACCCAGGCCCTGGCCAGCCCGAGCTCACCAGGCTTCCACGCCAGCCGGTGCAGGGCACGGCGGCCGCGGACCACGAGGACGGGACCGTCGGCCGGACCGGCCTCGCTGCCGTCCCAGGCACGCAGTCGCAGCGGCAGCGGCCTGCCCAGCGCCTGCTTCGCCATCTCTGACAGCCGTCCGGCTGCGTCAGTCATGATCCATTCCTCCTGGATGGTCCCAGCTCCCGCGACGTGTCACGGGAGCGGTGCTCGTGCGGGTTGTCCGCCCCTGCCGGCCTTGCGGTGGGGGTGGCGGGGACGCGGGCCGGCCCGGGAGTGGTCAGGGCTTGGTCCCAGGACCGGCCCGCGCGCCAATGGCCGCCCCTGCCCGCGGTCCGTGGTCAGCGGGGAGGGGCGGCCGGTCTCAGTGGCCGGTGGTGAGCTGGCCGGCCAGTTTGTCGTGCATTTCGGCGCTGGGCTTGTTCAGGCCGATGATGGTGACCTTCTTGCCGCGCTGGGCGTACTTGGTCTCTATGGCGTCCAGAGCGGCGACGGAGGAGGCGTCCCAAATGTGGGCGTCGGACAGGTCGATGACGACGTCGTCCGGGTCGTCCCTGTAGTCGAACTGGTAGACGAGGTCGTTGGACGAGGCGAAGAACAGCTCGCCGGTGACCGCGTAGACGACTTGGTTGCCGTCCGGGTCGACGACTCCGGAGACCTGGGCGATGTGCGCGACGCGCTTGGCGAAGATGACCATGGCGGTGATGCAGCCGGCGATCACACCGACGGCCAGGTTGTGGGTGGCCACCACGCAGACGACGGTGACGACCATGACCACGGTCTCGCCGACCGGCATCCGCTTCAGCGTCTTCGGCTGGACGGAGTGCCGGTCGAAGGTGGCGACCGCGACCAGGATCATCACGGCGACCAGGGCGGCCATCGGGATGGTGGAGACGACCGGGCCGAACACCACCACGAGCACGAGGAGGAAGACACCGGAGAGGAACGTCGACAGGCGGGTGCGGGCCCCGGCCGTCTTCACGTTGATCATTGTCTGGCCGATCATGGCGCAGCCTCCCATGCCCCCGAAGAACCCGGTGATCACGTTGGCGATGCCCTGACCGATGGACTCGCGGGTCTTGTTGGAGTGGGTGTCGGTGATGTCGTCGACCAGCTTGGCCGTCATCAGCGACTCCATCAGGCCCACGAGCGCGAACGCGAAGGCGTACGGCGCGATGGTGGTCAGCGCCTCCAGGGTGAAGGGGATGTCGGGCAGGCCGGGCACCGGGAGCGCGGAGGGCAGGTCGCCCTTGTCTCCGACGTTGGGCACCGCGATACCGGCCGCCACCGTGATGACGGTCAGGATGACGATGGAGACACAGGGGCGCCGGGATCACGGTGGTGATCTTCGGGAAGAAGACCATGAGGGCCAGGCCGCCGATGATCAGCGGGTAGACCGCCCACGGCACGTCCCGCATCTCCGGCACCTGGGCCATGAAGATGAGGATGGCGAGGGCGTTGACGAAACCGACCATCACCGAGCGCGGGACGAACCGCATCAGCTTCGCGACACCGAGGGCGCCGAGGACGATCTGGATGAGTCCGCCGAGGATGACTGCGGCGATCAGGTAACCCAGGCCGTACTCGTGGTTGAGCGGGGCGATGACCAGCGCCATCGCGCCGGTGGCGGCGGAGATCATGGCCTTGCGGCCACCGACGACGGAGATCACCACGGCCACCGTGAACGACGCGAAGAGGCCGACCGCCGGGTCGACACCGGCGATGATCGAGAAGGAGATCGCCTCGGGGATCAGCGCCAGGGACACCACCAGACCGGCCAGCACCTCAGTGCGGAAGACCTTCGGGGAGGCGAGCCAGTCGGGCTTGACCGTGTGCTTCGAGAAGCGGGCGCGCAGCTTGGGAACTGCGGTGAGCGGTGAAGACATGCAACCGTTTCCGTTCGGGCGCACACATCCACACTGGACGCACACGCACTTCGTACTCGACTCCGCACCAAGGGGCGGAGTCCCCGGCGGCCCGGCCTCGATGGGGGCCCTGCCGGTGAGGGGTGGCAGCCGAAGTGGGCGGCCGGTCGGGCGTCATTGCCCGGAAGTCCTGGGGCGCCGGGGGGCCTGGTCGGCCCTCGCTCCGGCGGGACCGCCCGTGCCGCAAACCGACAGCGCGGGCGCCCGCGTCAACGACTCTACCCTAACGTGAGGGCAGGGTGTGAAGTGTGGCTTATGAAATGCAGGTGAACCACCTTTGGGATCATGTGATGTGGCCCGCGTACGCTTGAGCGCTTCACATGTTCGAAATGCGGCGGTGGAACTGAAGGCGAAGGTGCAGCGATGACTGAGCGGCAGATGCAGATCGGCGAGGTGGCCGAGCGGACCGGCCTGTCGCTGCGCACGATCCGCCATGACGAGCAAGTCGGCCTCGCAGCCCCTTCCGCCCGCAGCAAAGGCGGCTTCCGTCTCTACACGGAAGCCCATACCGAACGCCTGACGGCGATCGGCCGGATGAAGCCTCTGGGCTTCTTTCTGGAGGAGACCCGGGAACTGCTCGACATCACCGACAAGCTCAAGGCGACCGACACGACCGGCAAGGAGCGCGAGAGCCTGCGGGAACGTCTGGAGTCCTACCGCCGAGTCGTCGATGCCCGGTGTGAGACGCTGCGCGCCCGTCTGGAAACGGCCGAAGACTTCGCCTCCGCTCTGTGCCGCCCATTCCCCACCGGCAGCTGACTTCCTCGCCTCCGCCACAAGCCTGCTGTCACGAAGGGCGGGGCGGCGGACCTGATCGATGCTCCGCGGGGGTCGCCACGCCGAACCGTCGACCGGGAAGGCGGATGGACCTGGGCCGGCCGCTCGTCGAGCCGAATCCAACGTTTGCCGATCCGAGCCCCACCTTCGCCGGCACCGTTCCGGAAACGGCACGCGTGGGGCGGAAAATACATCCTCGTCGAGATCGATGCGGTGATCGCGCCGCTGGGTCGCGCTCAGCTGCGGCTACCGGCGACGTCAGCGGGACTCGTAGAGGTCTACTCGGCCGGCCCCTTGCGGAATGCCCAGGCCATGTCAGGTTCGGTCACGCCGCGGAGGATGCGGCGCACCGGTGGGGTGCACATCAGGGTGACGGCTGTCGCGGCCATCAGTGAGACGGCGACCTTCCCGGCGGGTTCATTCAGCCAGTTGTACGTGTCGAAGACACCCGCGTACTCGGGCCACTTGATCGCGAAGCCGTGCAGCAGATAGCCGCAGATGGTCCCCGCGCCGAGCACGGTGAACCACATGCGACGGCTCGGCACCCAGGACAGGAAGGCGGCTGTCAGCAGCAGGGAGACGCCGAAGAGCACGAACGTCATGACGGGGCCGGCCCACCACGCGGCGTCCAACTGCTGGGCACTGTTCGTGCGGAAGAGCCAGCCGGTCTTCATGCGCGGCGCCACCCAGTACGCGAACGGCAGCGCACCGGCCATGAGCAGCAGGGCCGGCAACCGGACCTCACGCCGTCGCACGATCTCGAGGTATTCGGGCTTGAGGCACAGGCCCAGGACGAAGAACGGGAGGAACTGCAGCACACGCTGGAGATTGAGGTCGTCGCCGATGTTCGGGGTGAGTGACGCGAGGGCAGCGATGCCGAGTGCGACCGGCACCGGATGGCGCAGGAGGCGCCACAGCGGAGTCGTCAGCCGCCAGATGAACAGCGCGGCCAGGAACCAGGTGAGGAAGAACGGGTCCAGCAGGCTGATCGCATGATCGGGGGCGTCGTCGGCGTATCGCCTGAAGAGCGAGTAGGCAACCTCGAAGACGATGTACGGCACGGCGATGCCGGTCAGCAGGCGCTTGATCTGGTGGGGGCGGCCGGTGAAGCTGCGCGAGAGGTAGCCGCAGATGACGATGAAGGCCGGCATGTGGAACGTGTAGATGAACATGTAGAGCGCCTTGGTGGCGCGGCTGGTCTCCACAGCCTCCCAGGAGTGAGCCACCGCCACCAGCACGATCAGCAGGTACTTGGCGTTGTCCAGGAACGCGTCGCGCCGGCCGGGCGCGGAAGCCCGGCTTCGCTGCGGCTGCGGCTGCGGCTGTGGCTGCTCCACGACAGCGGCGGGCGACGACGACCAGGACACTTCCGACTCGACGGCACCCGCTGCCTTGCCGAGCCTGGTGCCGAAGCCGCCGGCGCCGGAAGGGTCGTTCACAACACTCTACTTTCGCGTGACAGTAGGGACCCAGCAGAGGAACCGACGCCGACGACACCAGGCACGAGGCCCTGGCGAGCGCTGCGAGGAAGCGGGACTCCGCGGCAGGGGCGCTTCGCCCGTCACTGGAGCGGCGGCGAAGGAGGCCCAGGCACTGTACCAGCAGCTTTACTTCCACTTTACGCAGAGTATGGATATGGGCCGCCCCCCACGTCATCCTGGCCGGTCAAGGTCCCGTGGTCGGCACGTTCGCCGAACCGCCCCCTGGCAGACCGAGGGCAACGTCCGCCGACCCTACCCGGGGGTGAGATTTGGCCGGTCCTGAGGCACAGGTTGCCACCGCTGGTCACGGA
This sequence comes from Streptomyces sp. NPDC048389, assembly GCF_040706335.1. Lineage (NCBI taxonomy): Bacteria > Bacillati > Actinomycetota > Actinomycetes > Kitasatosporales > Streptomycetaceae > Streptomyces > Streptomyces sp. NPDC048389. The sequence continues at coordinate 72,848 of NZ_JBEZKP010000035.1, forward strand.
TCCCGGTCAGGGCCTCGCCCTTGGCCAGCCGGGAGCGGTGGACGTCTACCGCCATGAGCGGTTCGCCGGCATCGCCCTCCAGCTCTCCGTCGAGCTGGCGGACCGCCTGGGCTAGGAGGCCCGGCCCGTGATCCTCGGCCCCGTCCAGCGCGGCGGCACCCCCACCGCGTACGACCGTGCCCTCGCCACCCGCTTCGGCTGGCACGCCGTAGAGGCCGCGCGCCGAGGCGGGTTCGTGGCGGCCCCGTAAGACGCTGCGGCAGGCGTACCGGCACCGACAAGGCGACGGCCCGAAGCTCGTTCGCCCGGCCCCCCGACAAACCGGTTGCCGGCCCCGCACCCGCCCGGCATCAACGGGACGTGAACAGCCGGTCCGGGTGGTGGCCAGCACGTCCGAGGCGGTCGTTTCACGTACCGGCGGCCGCCTGGGCCCAGGTCCGCAGGCCCGCGAGGCGGCCCGGGTGGCTGTCAGGGCGTGGGCGCCTCGGCGCGGTCCAGAAGCTGTTGCAGCTTGTGGTACGAGGTCTCCCAACTCCACCTTTCCTGCACCCACGCGCGCCCTGTGCTTCCCATGCCCGCCGGGTCGGTGAGTAGTTCGACCAACCGTTCGGCGATCTCGGCGGTGTCCTTGCCCCGAGTGAGGTACCCGTTGTGCCCGTGGAGGACGGCGTCCGGAGCCCCGCCCGAGTCCCCCGCGAGAACGGGGAGGCCGGCCGCGGCGGCTTCCAGGAACACGATTCCCAGCCCTTCGGGTTCCAGGCCCCCGCGACGGGTTCGACAGGGCATCGCAAAGACATCGGCTGCGGCGTAGAAGTCGGGCATCGCGCTGTGCCCGTGGCCGCCGGCGAAGACCACGGCGTCCTCGGGGAGCTCGCGGGCGAGGCGGCGCAGGGTGCCTTCGTACGGTCCGGAGCCGACGATGAGCAGGGTGGCGTCGGGGACGACGCGTCGGACCTCGGGGAGGGCCCGGATGAGGGAGTCCTGCCCTTTCCGGGGGACCAGTCGGGAGACGGTCAGGATCACGGGCTTGCCGCCGAGGCGGTACACGCGCCGGATCGCCGCGCCGTCCGCGTGCGGGTGGAAGTGGTCGGGGTCGACGGCCGGTGTGAGGCGGGTCAGGCGGGCCCGGGGACCGAGGGCGCCGGCCAGACGGTCGCGGGTGAAGGCGGTGAGGTAGGTGATGGTATGGACCTGGTCACCGATACGACGCAGGGCTTGGCGGGTGCCGGGAAGGGCCGCCCACCACACTTCGTGCCCGTGCGTGGTGGCTACCGCGGGAAGCCCGAGTCTGCCGGCGAGCAGCCCCAGTGGCGCTGCCGCACCGAACCAGACCCGGTCGCAGTCGTACCGGTCGATCAGTGCACGGGCACGAGTGGCGACTCGGGGCAGGGGCAGCAGGACCCGAGAGCGGTCACGGACGACGGGGAAGGGCACGGCGGCGTCAAAACTCTCGCTGTCGGGAGAAGAGGAGGTGTAGACGACCACCGAGTCGGGCGGAAAGCGGCGTACGAGTTCGTACACGAACGTCTCAATGCCACCTTGGCGTGGGGGGAAGTCGTTGGTGACGACCAGGGTCCGTGGCACGGAGGTTTCTCCAGTCAGTTGGGGTTGTGGATGAGCGGGGAGGGCGTCGGCGCGCCGCACAGACACCTGGCTTGTGCAGGGACGTCAGACGAACGGGCAGTCAGGGGATGGGCGCGTTCGAGCCAGCCGTGGGGGTGGCGAGTGGTCCCGTATCGCTCCAGGTCGCGGCGTACGGGAAAGCGCCGTCCGGAGTGGGTGGTGAGCCAGTCGCGGATGGCCGGTACGACCTCGGGGTCCATGCCCGGAGGGCACGGCTGCGGTACGTCGACAGTGCCGTCCTCGACGACCAGGCACTGGGCGCCGGCGGGAATGTGCGGGGACACGAGATCGGAGATGCCAGAGTCTGTGACTCCCTCAAGGAGGGTGATGTGCTCGGCGTAGCGCGGGTCGGCGTCCCGCAGGAGATCGCGCTCCCGCCCCAGCGCAAGATCCACTGATGACTCGGAAGCCTGCGGTGTACGGCGTAAGCGGTGAGGGTGCGCAGGCGGTCCCGGAACCACGGTGCGGAGCCGCCCAGGCGGGTTCCGAGCTCGATGACCACCTGAGTACGAGAGAGCCACAGCAGGTGCTCGATCACGCGCAGGTCCTCGGGGAACTTCTTGATTCGGAGGGCGGCGGGGACGCCGCGCAGATGCCGGCGTTCGCGCTCCTTCCAGTAACTGCGGCAGCCGCCCTTCGGGCAGGGCTCGTACCGGTGAGGGGGAGCGGCGCAAGAGGTCGGTGGTTCCTGCTCTGCGTGAGTGTTCACTCATGGTTCGGTGCCGACCTCCGGGTAGGGAACGAGGGCCGCCGCTCGGAGGAGCGATGTCTGGGGCCGTGGTGTTCGTGCGGTCGGCGCCGCTACGGTTCAACCAAACGGCGGAACAGGACCAAGGGCGTGTGCGGTGCCGCCTCGAAGTAAATCTACCCTAACGTGAGGGTAGCGTTTCCTCGGCCTGTGCTGGGCCTGAGCCGATCCTGGCCCTGCCACCTCGCCCTCATGACTTTGCGGCGACAGCGAACCCTGCGCCTCCCCTCGTGGCGAGAAGAGACCCGGGTCTGCCAAACGACCGGTGCAACCAGGGCGTTGGGGCTGCTCGCGGGCCGCGGAGACTCAGCGGTCGAAGGTGATGCCGAAGGCGCCCAGGGCGGCCTTCCAGCGTATGGCCCAGCGGGCCCGGCCCTTGCCAGTGAGTTGTGTGCATCGTGAAGTTGCAGGTCACGGGGCTGGTGTGCATGGGCTTCGGGGTGCTCGTGCTGGTCGGGGGCGTATGACTCCCGGCAAGA
>NZ_JBEZKP010000036.1:0-74921 GCF_040706335.1 Streptomyces sp. NPDC048389
CCCCGTCACCTACCAGAACACCCCCCACCCCCTGCTCCCACCGGAGCTCCACGACGACAACCCGCACGCCCTTCCACGGCGAGTGAACGGCCGACTGCAACACTGACCCGCATGGAATTGAAGCTGCCCGATCTTCCCTTCCCCCTGCGGGCGTACGGTCCCGAGGCCGACTGGTCGTACGAGGACGGTGTGCTGACCGCCTGGGCCGGCCCCCGGCACGACCGTTTCGTGCCGCCGACCGGCCACGCCCTCGAACCGGCCTCCGACGCGCCCCGTCTGCTCGGCGCGCCGGAAGGCGACTTCCAGCTGATCGCCCGTGTCAAGGCAGGCTTCGCCGCGGCCTTCGACGCGGGCGTGCTCTACCTGCACGTCACCGAGCAGGAGTGGGCCAAGCTCTGCCTGGAGCTGTCCCCGGACAAGCCCACGGTCTGCACGGTGGTCACCCGCGGCCACTCCGACGACGCCAACTCCTTCACCGTGGACGGCGACAGCGTCTGGCTGCGCATCAGCCGCACGGGGAAGGCGTTCGCGTTCCACGCGTCCACGGACGGCGAGCACTGGACCTTCGTCCGCATCTTCACCCTCGGCGACGAGGACCGGGCCGGCGCGGCACTCGTCGGCTTCATGGCCCAGTCGCCGGTGGGCGAGGGCTGCGTGGTCTCCTTCGATCGGATCGAGTACCGCGACAGCTGGCCGGAAGGTCTGCGCGACGGCTCCTGACGAGGCCACCGGCCGGGCGGCGCCGTCCGGCCGCCCGGCTCAGGTCGACGGCAGGACCGCTGGGCGCGTTGTCCGGACGGCAGGACCGAAGTGCGCCCGTCGTCCGGACGGCCGTCCCGCTGGGCGCGTCGTCGGGACGGCCCGACCGCTGCGCGCCCGTCGTCCCGTCGTCGGGACGGCCCGACCGCTGCGCGCCCGTCGTCCGGACGGCCTCGACCGGCATCCGGCTGGACCGCGGCCGCAACCGGTACCGCCCGGGGTACGTCTCCTCCCACATGATCAGGACCGCCACCCCCGCCGACCTCGACGCCGTCGCCGCCCTCCACGCGGAGGCCCGCGCCACGTACTACCGGGGCCACATCCCCGACGACGCCTTCGACAGCCCGGCCGAGCACGCCCGCACCAGGGCCGGCTGGGAGAGCGCGATCGGCCGCGCCGCGGTGCTGTGCGCGATACGCCACGGAACCGTGGCGGGTGTGGCCGCGTTCGGTGAGCGGGAGGGCGCCATGACCCTGACGCAGCTCCACGTCGCCCCGGGGTACTGGCGCTCGGGCGTCGGCAGTGAACTCCACACGGCGGTCGTCGAAGCCTGGCAGCGCGCGGGCGTGACGACCGCCCGCCTCGAGGTCTTCGAGAAGAACACCCGCGCCCGGGCCTTCTACAGCCACCACGGCTGGTACCCGGACCCGGAGGAGCCCCTCGTCGGCAACCACCTGATCCTCCGCCTCACGGTCTCGCGCGCCGCGTAGCCCGTGGCAGGGGTGATCGGCGGCGCCCGTTCGGAAGGAGCCGGGGGCGATTCCCGTTGAGCCCTGTGCGGAGGTGCCCTCCGCGACTCACGCCCCGGCGTCCACCGCCACGGCACGACCCTGGAGTGATGAACGAGCATGCGCGTCGAGATCTGGTCGGACGTCGTCTGCCCTTGGACCAACAGAGCCATAGGTTAGCGAGTCCAGTCTGACCTGCATAGATGCACGAAGAGGCCCCGCCCATGCGCCACGGGGTGAAGCGCACAAGCGGGGCCGTCAAGGGGGTACAGCCGGTCAGCCGGGGGCACGTACCGAGGCCGTCTGAGAACGCAGTTCAGCGAGACGACGTTGGTACAGCGGGCCGACAGCATGTGCGCCCCTGGCCTCACTCGGAGTGGCCTGTTCGATTAGGTGATGGGACACCGCCCGAAGGTGCGCGGCCCAAGCGATCACGTGCTGTTGAACCGTCCGCCCGCACTGTTGCGGTTCACCAGGGAGGCACAGCGGGAGTTCCGGCCCGAGCTTGTTCGCGGCGTGCCGTACGTACCGCGCGATGGTCAGCCATTCGTCCTCGGTCCGCTGAATGGCGTTTCCGTCGCCCTCCCACCCCCACGGGCCGAAGTCGTCCCCGTGATCGTCCGTGTGTGTGCTCCCTCATGATCAGCGGATCAGGCCGGTGCGGCGATGGTAGCGGCGCTCTCCGCTTCCCTGGGGTCGCAGTGCCCGACCGAGGGAACGCACGGACCACATGGGCCGCACATCGGAAGGAACTGAGGCGGGGTGCACGACTGGACACCGTCCCCGTGGACGGCCGCGATATCGGCCGCAACGCCGGTCATCTGCGCGCCGCCCCAGATATCAGAGATCGGCTTTTCCAGCACGTTGCCGAGAGTCAGGAATCGACCGAGGACGCACGGCCACACATCGCCGGTCGGACCGATGGCGCATTTCTCGTGGGCGCAATGGCGCTCTATCTCTCGTGGCTGGCCGTTGCCTACGCCGACGCGAACGAACCCGAGGAAGCAGCGGCCGCGGCGGAACGGGTGCTCTCTCTGTCGGCAGACGTAGCTAGCGAGCGGACAGCGGAAAGGGTGTGCGTGGTCCTGGCCCGGCTTGCTGAGTACGCCGATGTACCCGAAGTACGGGCCGTTCTGGACTCGGCAGCCTAGGAAGGCAATCAGGTATGGATGCAGGTCTAGCGGCCGTTTGCGGTGCATTGGCGGGCTCGCTTGGCACAATAGGTGCCGCCTTGGCTTCTGGGCGTGCGCAAGTGCGCGCCCGGCTCGCCGTTCCACGGTGCTACGTGGGCGAGGCCCGCTTCGAGAAGGGCCTCGCGGCCTTCGCGCACCGCGACGGGATCGAGGTCGTGCACCGTTCCTTCGAACTGGACCCGAACCGCACCCCGCGTGAAACCACTCCGGTCATCGACATGATCGCGAAGAAGTACGGCCGCACCCGGGAGGAGGCGCAGGCCATGGAGGAGCATGTGGCCTCCACCGCGCACGCCGAGGGGCTCGAGCACCGCACCGAGGGCCGTGAGCACGGCAACACCTTCGACATCCACCGGTTGCTGCACCTGGCGAAGGCCCGCGGCCTCCAGGACGAACTGCTCACCCGGGCCTACCGGCTGAACTTCGCCGAGGAGCGGTCGATCTTCGACCCCGACGTCCCCGCTGCTGCCGCCGATTCCGCGGTCCACTGATCAGTGCCGCTGAACGGTTCCGTGCAGTAAGGCGTGATTGACCCGGTGGCCGGGCCACCGCAGGGTGGTTCCATGGAGATCTCGAAGTCGTTGATCGAAGCCGAGTTCGCACCGCGCACCACGTATCTGAACACCGCCGTGAACGGGCTGCTGCCCCGCCGGTCGGTCCGCGCCGTCACGGCCCTCGCGGAAGAGCTCGGCGAGGGCAGGGCCGGGGGTCCCGGGGATTTCTCCGCGGTGACCGCCGCCCGGCAGTCCTTCGCCCGTCTCGCCGGGGTGGACGAGGGGCGGGTGGCCGTCGGCGGCTCCGTCTCCGCGCACGTGGCGCTGGTCGCGGCCTCGCTCCCGCCGGGTGCGGAAGTGCTGGCTCCCGAGGGGGAGTTCACCTCCCTCGTGACACCGTTCTCCGTCCGTGGTGACCTCAAGCCGCGGTACGTCCCGCTGGACGGGCTCGCGGAGGCGGTGCGCCCCGGCACGGCGCTCGTCGCCTTCTCCGCCGTGCAGTCCGCGGACGGCAGGGTCGCCGACCTGGCGGCCGTACGGGCAGCCGCGGCGGCTCACGGGGCGCGTACCCTTCTCGACGCCAGCCAGTCGGCCGGCTGGCTGCCGCTGGAGGCGGGAGACTGGGACTTCACCGTCACGGCCGGCTACAAGTTCCTGCTCTGCCCGCGCGGGGTGTCGTTCCTGACGGTGACCGAGGAGGCGCAGGAATCGCTGCCCGCCCTCTACGCGGGCACCGTCTCCGCCGAACGGCCGTGGCAGGACGACACCATGTACGGCCCGATCACCGAACTCGCCCGTTCCGCCCGCCGGTACGACGAGACGCCGGCCTATCTGCCGTATCACGCGGCCCAAAAGTCGCTGGCGCTGCTGGAGGAGGTCGGCATCGAGGCCGTGCACGCCCATGGCACCGCGCTGGCCGCCCGGTTCCGGGCCGGCCTGCGGGAGTACGGTCACGAGCCGGTGCCGGGCGACTCGGCGACCGTGGCCGTCCCCGGTCTCGGCGGCCGAGCCCCCGAGCTGGGCCGTGCCGGGATCCTGCTCTCCGGGCGGGCGGGGAACCTGCGTGCCGCCTTCCACCTCTACAACTCGTCCGCGGACGTGGACCGGGCGCTGGACGTCCTGGTGGGCCGCTGAGTGACGGTGCTGTTCCGGAAGCCTGGCGCGCTGCTGAGTGACGGTGCTGTTCCGGATGTCTGGCGTGCTGCTGAGTGACGGTGCTGGTCCGGACGCATGACGCGCCGTACCCCTCGCCCCGGCCCCCAGCCGGCCTGGTCAACGCGGCCACGCGGTGGCCGGCGCCGCGTCCGCCGGGGTGCCGACGAGTCGCCGAAGACCGGCCCTGCCGCTCGGCGGGCACGCGGAAGGCCGGTCTCCTCGTGGAGACCGGCCTTCCGCGGATGGCTGTGAGGACGTCCTACCGCACCGGCGTGAAGTCCCGCGCCCCGATGAACTCGGGCCGCGGCACCGGCGCCGCGAAGGGCTCGACCGCGGTGTTCTCCACGCTGTTGAAGACGATGAAGACGTTGCTGCGCGGGTACGGCGTGATGTTGTCACCCGAGCCGTGCATGCAGTTGCAGTCGAACCAGGTCGCCGACCCGGCCCTGCCGGTGAAGAGCCGGATGCCGTGGTCGTCGGCGAAGCGGGTCAGCGCCTCGTCGGACGGGGTGCCGGCGTCCTGCATCTGCAGTGACTTCTTGTAGTTGTCCTTCGGCGTCTCGCCCGCGCAGCCCAGGAACGTCTTGTGCGACCCCGGCATGATCATCAGACCGCCGTTGGTGTCGAAGTTCTCGGTCAGCGCGATCGAGACGGAGACGGTGCGCATGTTCGGCAGGCCGTCCTCCGCGTGCCACGTCTCGAAGTCCGAGTGCCAGTAGAAGCCGGAGGCGCCGAAGCCCGGCTTCACATTGATACGGGACTGGTGGACGTACACGTCGGAACCGAGGATCTGGCGGGCTCTGCCCACCACCCGCTCGTCGCGCACCAGCGAGGCGAAGACCTCGCTGATCTTGTGGACCTCGAAGACCGACCGCACGTCCTGGGACTTCGGCTCGATGATCGAGCGCTCGTCGGCCCGCACCCGGGGGTCGCTGATCAGGCGCTCCAGCTCGGAGCGGTAGAGAGCGACTTCGTCGTCCCCGATCAGCTGGTCGACGGCGAGGAAGCCGTCCCGCTCGAAGCCCATGAGGTCGTTCGTGGTGATCGGGCCGGGGGCTCCCGGTGCCGACCAGACGACCGGGTCCTTGCGCGGGGTCAGCACCTCGCCGGCGCCACGGGTCGGGTACAGATCGGTGCGTGCAGGTGCGGTGGTCATTGCTCAGCCCTCCTCGGTCAGCAGCGGGTAGACGCCGTTCTCGTCGTGGTCCTCCCGTCCTGTGACGGGCGGATTGAAGACGCATACGCAGCGGAAGTCGGTCTTGGGACGCATGGTGTGCTTCTCGTGCCCGTCCAGCAGATACATCGTGCCGGGCTCGATCCAGTGCGTCTCGCCCGTCTCGTCGTTGGTGAGTTCGGCCTCGCCCTCGACGCAGAGCACGGCCTCGACGTGGTTCGCGTACCACATCGACGTCTCCGTACCCGCGTACAGCACGGTCTCGTGGAGCGAGAAGCCGGCCTTCTCCTTGGCGAGCACGATGCGCTTGCTCTCCCAGGTGCCGGAAGCGGACTTCACATGGCGCTCGGTGTTCTCGATGTCCTTCAACGATCGGACGATCACGGTGGTTCTTTACCTCTCGGTCGCAGGTGGTCAGGCGGTCTCTCGGATACAGCGCGCCAGAATGCGCAGGCCCTCGTCCAGCTCGTCGGCGGAGATGGTCAGCGGGGGCAGCAGCTTCACGACCTCGCTCTCCGGTCCCGAGGTCTCCAGCAGCAGTCCCAGCTCGAAGGCGCGGGCGCAGACGGCGGACGCCCGCGGCTTGTCCTCGAACTCCAGGCCCCAGACCAGGCCGCGTCCGCGGAAGCTGACGCCTTCGCCGCCCATCTCGTCGACGATCGCGAGCAGCGCCCGCTCGACCTGCTCGCCGCGGGCGAGGGTCTGCTTCTCCATCTGGCCGTCGGCCCAGTAGGTGTTGAGTGCGGCGGCGGCCGTCACGAAGGCCGGGTTGTTGCCACGGAACGTGCCGTTGTGCTCGCCCGGCTCCCAGACGTCCAGCTCCGGCTTGAACAGCGTGAGGGCGAAGGGAAGCCCGTAACCGCTGATGGACTTGGAGACGGTGACGATGTCCGGCACGATGCCGGCCTCCTCGAAGGAGAAGAAGCCGCCGGTGCGGCCGCAGCCCATCTGGATGTCGTCGACGATCAGCAGCATGTCCTGGCGGTGGCACAGGTCCTGCAGCGCGCGCAGCCACTCGGCGCGGGCCACGTTGATGCCGCCCTCGCCCTGGACCGTCTCGACGATCACGGCGGCGGGCTTGTTGAGACCCGAGCCCTGGTCCTCGAGCAGCCGCTCGAACCACAGGAAGTCCGGGATCTGGCCGTCGAAGTAGTTGTCGAACGGCATCGGCGTGCCGTGCACCAGCGGGATGCCGGCGCCGGCCCTCTTGAAGGCGTTGCCGGTGACGGCGAGTGAGCCGAGCGACATGCCGTGGAAGGCGTTGGTGAACGAGACGATCGCCTCGCGCCCCTTGACCTTGCGGGCCAGCTTCAGCGCGGCCTCGACGGCGTTGGTGCCCGTCGGGCCGGGGAACATGACCTTGTAGGGCAGGTCACGCGGCCGCAGGATCACGTTCTGGAACGACTCCAGGAACGCGCGCTTGGCGGTGGTGGCCATGTCCAGGCCGTGGGTGATGCCGTCACGCTCGATGTAGTCGATCAGAGCGCGTTTCAGCACGGGGTTGTTGTGCCCGTAGTTGAGCGATCCGGCACCGGCGAAGAAGTCGAGGTAGGTGTGGCCGTCCTCGTCGTGGAGGTGGCTGCCCTGCGCGCGGTCGAACACGGCGGGCCAGCCGCGGCAGTAGCTGCGCACCTCGGACTCGAGGGTCTCGAAGACGCTCAGGGCGGGCGGGGTGATGGTCACAGCGAACTCCAGGGGGTGGGGGTGGGCGCGAGAGGTCTGGGATCACACGGCGCGTGCGGCATCCCGTGCCGGCACGCGGCTTCCGGCACGTGTCAGGCAGTGACCGGGCCGATGCGGTACAGCACTTCCGGCTCGTGCGTCCCCTCGGGGAACAGCCCGCCGTCGAAGAGGACCTCGCGGCTGAGGGATGCTCCGTGGCGCTTGGCGTAGGAGGTGAACAGGGCGTCGGATGCGGTGTTGTCCGGGGTGATGGTGGTCTCGATCTCGCGTACCCCGCGTCCGCCGCTGACCTTGGCGGTCAGCGCGTCCAGCAGGACGCCGGCCAGTCCCCGGCCACGGTGGGCCCGGTCGACGGCCACCTGCCAGACGACGAGCGCCTCGGGGCGGTCCGGGCGTACGTATCCGGTGACGAAGGCGATGGGCTCGCCGTCGCGGCCGCGGGCCACGACGGAGGTGGCCGCGAAGTCGCGACACCACAGCAGGTAGCTGTACGAGGAGTTGAGGTCCAGGACCTCGGAGTCGCGGGCGATGCGCCAGATCGCGGCTCCGTCCTCCACTCGTGGGGTGTCGATCTCCAGGAATTCGTCTCGGGCTCGTACAAGGTCTTCTTGTGCGGCGGTCATGTCGATTCAATTTACCGAGCAAATTTCGAGATTGCATCGGCTCAGGGGGTTGGGTGGCGAGAGCCGTTGTGTTATCGCGCGGGCGCGAGCCCGAAGCCGATCAACGAGCGAGCGCACGCATTTATGGGGATTTTTCCGGGCATACTGTCCTCGATGTGGGGTCGGTCACATGTTGGTAACCCCGTTGACACGTGATTGAATCGGCTCCTGAACCGATATGAATCTCCACGTTTAGGCGCCAAAATCGGGGGCAGCAGAATGCGGGGAGCTGCTTGCGGGAATTCGCTCCCCGTATTTATCCTTGCGTTGTGGTCCGGAATGAATGCAAGTTTTCGAAAAGTAGCCCGGACCGGTTACTTCCAGCTTTCGTCCGCCGCCCGGCGCCCGGCCTCGAGGTCCACCGTCGTGCCGTGCTCGGTCAGTGCGCCGCCGAGCGCCGCGAGCGAGGACTGCACCACGTCACGGCTCGCGTCCACACCGTAGTGGTTGACCCGGATCAGCTCCGCGGCAAGCGCCAGCAGCGCCTCGCCCTGCATGATGATCAGGTCCTGCTCGGTGCCGAGCAGCTCCGCGACCCGGCGCTCGATGGAGGCGAAGTGCTCGGCGGTCAGCGGGGCCAGGTCCAGCAACGGGTGTGTCACGGCGGTGCTCTGTTTCTCTCGATGCCGAAGCGTTGTTCAGTGGCGTCCGGACGGTGTTCGGACGGTGTTCGGGCTCTCGCCCGAGACTACCGACGGCCTCGTAGAGTTCCTGACATGAGCGATCACACGGTGCTGCATGTGAAGGGGCGGGTGCTCGTCGGGCCCGAGGAGGTGCGGGACGAGGTGTGGGCGGTGGACGGCCGGATCACCTTCGAGCGCCCGCGCGCAGAGGCGGTCAAAGTGCACGGCTGGGCGCTGCCCGGGCTGGTCGACGCCCACTGCCATGTCGGCCTCGACCGGCACGGCCCGGTCGACGCCGTGACCAGCGAGAAGCAGGCCCTTACGGACCGCGAGGCGGGCACGCTGCTGATCCGCGACGCCGGCTCACCCTCCGACACCCGCTGGATCGACGACCGCGAGGACCTGCCCAAGATCATCCGTGCCGGGCGGCACATCGCCCGCACGCGCCGCTACATCCGGAACTACGCCCATGAGATCGAGCCCGAGGACCTTGTGGCGTACGTGGCGCAGGAGGCCCGGCGGGGCGACGGCTGGGTCAAGCTCGTCGGCGACTGGATCGACCGGGACGCGGGCGACCTGACCGCCTGCTGGCCGCGCGGCGCGGTGGAGGCGGCCATCGCGGAGGCACACCGCCTGGGGGCCCGGGTGACGGCGCACTGCTTCGCCGAGGACTCGCTGCGCGACCTCGTCGAGGCGGGGATCGACTGCATCGAGCACGCGACCGGGCTCACCGAGGACACGATCCCGCTCTTCGCGGAGCGCGGCGTCGCCATCGTCCCGACCCTGGTCAACATCGCCACCTTCCCCTCTCTCGCCGCGGGCGGGGAGTCCAAGTACCCCGCGTGGTCCGCTCATATGCGCCGGCTGCACGAGCGTCGCTACGACACCGTGCGCGCGGCCTACGACGCCGGTATCCCGGTCTTCGTCGGCACGGACGCGGGCGGCTCCCTGGCGCACGGCCTCGTGGCCGCGGAGGTCGCCGAGTTGGTCAAGGCCGGCATCCCGCCGCTCCAGGCCCTGTCCGCGACCGCCTGGGGAGCCAGGAGCTGGCTGGGGCGCCCGGCGATCGAGGAGGGTGCTCCGGCGGACCTGGTGGTCTACGACGAGGACCCGCGCGCCGATGTCCGGGTGCTCGCCGCGCCGCGCCGGGTGGTCCTGAACGGGCGGATCATCGACTGACGGGGCCAAGGGGCGCGGGGTTGACCGGGCGTGACCTCTCGCCCGCGCATGTCGTTGAAGCACTTCAGCCGCGATGGGAGCACTTCACGCGCGCCCCCGCCGCGTGCCCGGCGCACCACCCCTGGACCGTGCATAGCACGTCCATACGGGAACGCATGTTCCTCAAGTTTCGAAAACTATCTCGGAAATCCCACTTTGGAGTGAACTCACCTCAGGTGTCTGCCGGTTCACTCGGTGTGCGTAAAGATTCCGGTGTCTGGTCGCCGCCGCCCGCGTGTCCCCGTGGGACGGCCTGCGACGCCATGTCTCTGTGGGGGTTCCACCACCTTGAACAGCAACACCTTCCGCATGCCCGCACGCAGGGCCGCCGCCGCGACGGCAGCGGTCGCGCTGGCCGCCGTACCCGTGGCGGCCGCCACCCCGGCCCACGCCACCGGCGGCGGCGAGGGCCGCGCCACCGCGGTCGTCCTCCGCGCCGGTCTGGACGTCTCCCTGCTCGACAAGACCGTGCAGGTGCCCCTGAAGACGACGCTCAACGAGGTCAAGGCGCCCGCGAGCGCCGAGAAGACCGCGCTGAGCGTCGAGTTGGACGGTGTCGCGGAGGGCAGGCCGGTCCGACTGCTGCGTGCCGACGTGGCCACCTCCGAGGCCACGGTGCACGGCGGCAGGGCCGAGGCGCACAGCAACCTGGTGAACGCCCGGGTCCATGTGCCCGGTCTGCCGCTGCTGTCGCTGATCGAGGTCGAGAAGGTCACGTCCAGGGCCGTCTGCGCGGCCGGGGAACAGCCCGTCGCCGAGTCGAACGTCCTGGGCAAGGTGAAGATCCTCGGCAAGAAGGTCAGGCTCACCGCAGGAGGGCCTACCCGCGTCGCGGTGCCGGGCGTGGGGGAGGTGAGCCTCGAGCTGTCGAAGACGCACACCACGTCACGCACGGCCGCCGCGACGGCGCTGCGGCTCGACGTCGCCGTCGACCCGCTGAACCTGAACGTCGCGGAGGTCCGGGGCAGGGTCACGCTCGTGGAGGCGACCTGCGAATCGCCGGACGCGTCGAAGACGCCCGCACCGCCCACCGAGCCCGCACCGCCCGCCGAGCCCGCACCGCCCGCGGAGGACAAGCCGTCGGAGGGCAAGCCCGCGGAGGGCATCTCCGCCCAGTCCGGTGCGGAGCCCGCGGAGGGGAACCTCGCGGAGACCGGCGGCAGTTCCACGACTCCGTACCTCGCGGGCGGCGCCGCCGTCCTGCTCGCCGCCGGCGCCGCGGCGACGTACCTGGGCCGTCGCAGGTCCAGGGGCTGACGGCCCGTCCCGCCGGTCGGGCCCCTCAGGAGGGGGAGGGGCCCGACCGCGCACCGGGTGGGGGACCCGTCAGTGACCGACCATCGCCAGTGCCTGGTCGAGTGCCTGCAGGAACCGGTTGGTCGTGATCCGATCGCGGACCGCCAGCCGCAGCCAGTCGTCGTCGAGCCCGGGGAAGGTGTCCCCGCGCCGGACCGCGAAGCCCAGCAGCCGCAGCCGCTCCCGTACCTGCGCCGCACGCCGCACATGGACGAGGACGAACGAGCCCTCGGCCGCTTCCACCGCCCGCACCTCGTCGAACTCGGCCAGCCCCGCCAGCAGATGCGCCCGGTCCGCCGCGATCCGGCACGCGGCCGCCTCCGCCTCCGCCAGCGCCGCCGGGCCCATGCACGCCTCGGCCGCGACCAGCGCAGGCGTGGACACCGGCCACAGCGGCTGCGCCCGCTGGAGCGCCGCCGTCGTCTCCGGCTCCGCGAGCACATACCCGACGCGCAGACCCGCGAGCCCCCACGTCTTGGTGAGGCTGCGCAGCACCACCAGACCGGGCAGGTCACAGCGCCCGGCCAGTGACTCGCGCTCGCCCGGCACCGCGTCCATGAACGCCTCGTCCACGACCAGCAGCCGTCCCGGCCGGGCGAGCAGGGCGATGTCCTCCGCCGCGTGCAGCACCGATGTCGGGTTGGTGGGATTGCCGATCACGACCATGTCCGCTTCGTCCGGTACGGCCTTCGGGTCGAACCGGAAACCGTCGTCCTCGCGCAGCAGCAGCCGCTCCACCGTGTGCCCGGCGTCCCGCAGCGCCGCCTCCGGCTCCGTGAACTGCGGGTGCACGACAAGCGGCCGCCGCACCGGAAGGGCACGCGCCAGCAGGACGAACGCCTCCGCCGCGCCCGCCGTCAGCAGCACCCGCTCCGGTGGCAACCCGTGGCGGCGGGCGACGGCGCCACGGGCCGCCCGGCCGTCCGGGTACGCGGCGAGCGAGCCGAGCGAGGCGGCTATGCGCTCACGCAGCCAGTCCGGGGGCGTCCCGGCACGGACGTTCACGGCGAGATCGGTCAGTCCCGCGGCCCCGTCCCGCACTTCCGCGTCACCGTGGTGCCGCAGGTCGTGCCCGCCGGAGCACGGCCCCGGCTCCTCGGGGGGACCGGGGTGCTCAGCGCGCGCGTACATGGCGGCCGTGCCGTGGTGGGGGAGAGCTGGTCACGGATGTCTCCTCGGTGTGGGGGGAAGGATGGGAGGGCGAACGGTGTAGAGGTTCGAACGGAGGGTGAACACACGCACGACGGTCATCATGGCGCCTGTGGCCGGATCGTGGCAGTGGCCGGGGGCTGTGTGACAACCGGGGGCGTCCGCGCACGTCGTGTTTCCGGGAGGCGGTCGCACGCGTCACCTCCGGCGGGCGACCGCACACGTCGCCCCGGGCGGCCGGCCCACCGGGGCCGACCGCCGCTTGGGTACGAGCAGTTCGCCGCCGCCCGCCAGCGCCGCGGCTTCCGCGACCGACGGCGTCCCCACCGCGCGCAGGGCGGCCGGTGACGGGTTCTCCACCGGCACCCGCGCCAGCCGCCCGGCGCCGTACGCCAGCAGCGGAACGCCCAGCCGCTCGGCGGCGCCCACCACTCCGGGCTCCGCCGCCTTGGCGTCGACGGTCGCCAGCGCCACCACGTCGGCCGGGGACAGCCCGGCGTCGCGCAGCGCCCCGACGACCAGCGCGTGCACCTCGTCGACGGGCACCCCCCGCGACGCACCGATGCCGACGACCAGGCTCATGGTCTCCGTCAACGGTGGCTCCTTCGGGCGGTGTTCGGCGGCGGGTCAACCAGGGGAATCGTCGGCTACCGGGACGTGCACGACGCCCCCGGGGCCGGTGGCCCGCAGCGATCGCGGCCCCCTCATCCGCGGCACGCCCCCACGAACCGCGCCGCCACCTCGGGCCGGGACGCCCAGTGCGTGTGCAGATAGCTGGCGTGCACGCCCCGCTGCACGAACCCTTCGACCCGGCGCTCCGGCCGCACCATGCCCCACGCGGGCGTCGGCCCGGCGCCCGGGTCGATCACCGTGCGGTGGAACTCGTGTCCCCGCAGCCGTGTTCCGGCGGCGGCGAGCGGGCTGTCGCCCACCGCGACGGCCTCGCGGTAGCCGAGCGTCAGCCGGCCCGACATCCGAGCGTCGGCGTCCAGCACGCCGCACATCGGCTTGCCGTCCAGGGACCGGGCCAGATACAGCAGCCCGGCGCACTCGGCGGCGATGGGCGCCCCGGAGCGTGCCAGCTCGGCGACCTCCTTGCGCAACGGCTCGTTCGCGGACAGCTCGGGCGCGTACACCTCCGGGAAGCCGCCGCCGATCACGACGCCACGGGTCCCCTCCGGCAGCCGCTCGTCCCGCAGTGGATCGAACCCCACGACCTCGGCCCCGGCGGCGCGCAGCAACTCCACGTGCTCCGCGTACGAGAACGTGAACGCCGCCCCGCCGGCGACCGCCACCACCGGCGGCCGCGTCCGGCCGGCGGGCAGCCGCTCGTCGACGCCCGCCACCCACGGCGCCTCGTGCGGTTCGGGCGCGCTGCGCGCCAGCGCCAGCAGCGCCTCCAGGTCGCACCCCTGCCGGACCTGCTCCGCCATCGACGCCACCGCGTCCACCGCGTCGGCGTGGCGCTCGGCCACCGGCACGAGCCCGAGGTGCCGTGACGGCGTCGCCACCTCGGCCGCCCGCCGCAGCACGCCCAGCACCGGCACCCCCGACTCGCCGAGCGCCTCCCGCAGCAGATGCTCGTGCCGGTCCGTGGCGACCTTGTTGAGGATCACCCCGCCGATCCGTACCTCCGGGTCCCACGACGCGAACCCGTGCACCAGCGCCGCCACCGAACGCGACTGCGACGACGCGTCCACGACCAGCACCACCGGCGCCCGCAGCAGCTTCGCGACCTGCGCCGTCGATGCCAGTTCTCCCTGGTCGGCGGCGCCGTCGTACAGCCCCATCACGCCTTCGACGACGGCGAGTTCGCAGCCGAGCGCCCCGTGCAGGAACAGCGGGGCGATCAGGTCCGTGCCGCACAGGTACGCGTCGAGGTTGCGGCCGGGCCGCCCCGTGGCCAGCGCGTGGTAGCCGGGGTCGATGTAGTCGGGGCCGACCTTGTGCGGGGACACGGCGTAACCCCGCTCGGCGAACGCGGCCATCAGGCCGGTCGCCACCGTGGTCTTGCCCGCGCCCGAGGACGGCGCCGCGATGACGAGACGTGCTACCACTCGATGCCCCGCTGGCCCTTCTGCCCCGCGTCCATGGGGTGCTTGACCTTCGACATGTCGGTGACCAGGTCGGCGAAGTCGATCAGCTTCTGCGGCGCGTTCCGGCCGGTGATCACCACATGCTGGGTGCCCGGCCGCTCGCGCAGCACCTCGATCACCTCGTCGGTGTCGATCCAGCCCCAGTGCAGCGGATACGCGAACTCGTCGAGCACGTACAACCTGTGCGTCTCGGCGGCCAGGTCCCGCTTGACCTGCTCCCAGCCCTCACGGGCCTTGTCCTCGTTGGACTGCTCGCCCTCCGCGGGCTCGCGCTGGATCCACGACCAGCCCTCGCCCATCTTGTGCCAGGCGACCGTGCCGCCCTCGCCGCTGGCGCCCAGCACCTTGAGCGCGTTCTCCTCGCCGACCTTCCACTTCGCCGACTTCACGAACTGGAACACCCCGACCGGCCAGCCCTGGTTCCACGCCCGCAGCGCGAGACCGAAAGCGGCCGTCGACTTGCCCTTGCCGATGCCCGTGTGCACGAACACCAGCGGCCGGTTCCGGCGCTGCCGGGTGGTGAGCCCGTCGTTCGGTACGACGGACGGTTGTCCCTGCGGCATTACGCGGCCCTCCTGGTGGCGGATACGTCCCGGACGTCCTTGACGAGCCCGGCGATCGATTCGGCCCGCAGCTCGTCGAGCGTCACGGCGCTGCCGCCGAGCGACCCGGCGAGCGTGCCGGCCAGGCCGAGCCGTACCGGCCCGGCCTCACAGTCCACGACGACGGCCGCGGTTCCCTCCGCGGCGTGCAGCCGTGCCGCGCGCAGAGCGGACGCGAACGCGTCCCCGCTTCCCGTGCCGGTGGCCCGGCCGTCGGTCACGACGACCAGCAGCGGCCTGCGCGAAGGGTCACGCAGCCGCTCGATACGCAGCACGTCCCGGGCCTTCAGCAGCCCCTCCGCGAGCGGGGTGCGGCCGCCCGTCGGCAGCGACTCCAGCCGCACCGCCGCCGCGTCGACCGACGAGGTGGGCGGCAGCGCCAGCTCCGCGCCCTTGCCGCGGAAGGTGATCAGCCCGACCTTGTCCCGGCGCTGGTAGGCGTCCAGCAGCAGCGACAGCACCGCGCCCTTGACCGCGCCCATCCGCTTCCTGGCCGCCATCGAACCCGAGGCGTCCACCACGAAGAGCACGAGGTTCCCCTCACGCCCCTCCCGGGTCGCCTGCCGCAGATCGTCCCTGCGCACCACCAGTCCCCGGCCGCGGCGCCCACGGGCGCGCTGGTGCGGGGCGGCGGCCTGCACGGTGGCCGTCAGATGCAGCTTCGTGAGGGCTCCCCGCGGCCGTTGAGCGCCGGTGGTACGGCCCTGCTCGGTACGCGCCCGGGACCTGCGCCCCGCCGCGCCCTCGCCGAGACCGGGCACGCTCAGCATCTTCGTGCGGAACGGCTCCGCGGCCCGTACGGGCTGCTGCTCGGAGCCGCCCCCTCCGGCCGCTGCCGGTTGCGCCTCGGACCCGGCTGCCTCATCCGCGTCATGTCCACCGCCCTGCGGCGGCACACCGCCACCGCCTCCGGGCCCGCCCTCCGGGCCGGGATCCGGGTCCGGGTCGGAATCCGGGTCGGAATCCGGGCCCGGGCCCGGGCCCGAATCCGGGTCGGGACCCCGCTCGTCGTCCCCGTTGAACTCGTCCAGCGTCTCGTCGAGCTTCGACTCGTCCAGACCGGGCGCGTCGAACGGGTTGCGCCGCCTGCGGTGCGGCAGGGCCAGCAGCGCGGCCTGCCGTACGTCCTCCTCAGTGACCTCGTCCCGTCCCGCCCAGGCTGCCAGCGCGGTCGCCGTACGGGCCATCACGATGTCCGCACGCATGCCGTCGACCTCGAACGCCGCGCACGTCGCCGCGATCTGGCGCAGGGCCACATCCCCGAGCACCACGCGCGGCAACAGAGCCCGCGCCGCCACGATCCGCTCGCGCAGCGCCTCCTCCTCGGCGGCCCAGCGCGCCGCGAAGCCGGCCGGGTCGTCGTCGTACGCGAGCCTGCGGCGTACGACCTCCACCCGCAGATCGGGATCGCGGGACGCCGCGACCTCGACGGTGAGCCCGAACCGGTCCAGCAACTGGGGACGCAGCTCGCCCTCTTCGGGGTTCATGGTCCCGACGAGCAGGAAGCGGGAGGCGTGCCGCACGGAGACGCCCTCACGCTCGACGTACGAGGCGCCCATGGCGGCGGCGTCCAGCAGGACGTCCACCAGATGATCGTGGAGCAGATTCACCTCGTCGACGTAGAGGATCCCGCGGTGCGCGTCCGCGAGCAGGCCGGGCTCGAATGCCTTGACACCCTCCGCGAGCGCCCGCTCGATGTCGAGCGCGCCCACGAGCCGGTCCTCGGAGGCGCCGACGGGCAGCTCGACCATGCGCGCCGGCCGCGCCGTCGCCGCACCGCCCGCGTGCGGGCCGTCCGGGCACGTCGGGTCCGGCGCGGCGGGCGCGCAGGAGAAACGGCACCCGGCGACGACCTGGACATCGGGGACGAGCGAGGCGAGCGCACGCACCGCGGTGCTCTTCGCGGTGCCCTTCTCACCTCGCACGAGCACTCCGCCGACCGCCGGACTGACCGCGTTGAGCAGCAGGGCCAGCCGCAGATCGTCCATCCCGACGACCGCGGTGAACGGGTAGGGGGTGCTCATCCTTTGATCACTCCTTCGCGGGAGTCGCACCGACGGCGCGACTCACTTGTTTTCCGCCGAGAGCGGCGGACGGCGGGGGCAGGGGCGGAGCGCGGCGAGGGTCTGCCGCAGGCGCGGGTCGTGCCGCCGGCGCCGCCCCCCGCCCGCAGGAGGCTCACGGCGCCCCCGGCGGTACGAACGGCAGTCCCGCCGGCGCCCCGGCCTCGATCAGCCGCATCAACGCCGACGTGTCAGCGTGCTCTTCGATCAGATCCCCCAGTCGGTCCAGCTGCTCCTCCCGCAGTGCACCGAAGCTCGTGCCGGACGCGGGCACGAACCGCCGCCCGGACTGCGCCGCGACCTCCCGCAGGAAGGCCCGCCGGAAGCCGTCGCTCTCCAGTGACCCGTGCCAGTGCGTCCCCCACACCGCGCCCACCCGGCAGCCGTCCAGGAAGGGCTCTCCACCGAGGACCTCGGCGACACCGTGATGGATCTCGTAGCCCTCGACCCGTTCCCCGAGTGCTTCGCCGACGGGCCGCGCGAGGGTCTTCTCACGCGCGAACCGCACCCGTACCGGCAGCAGTCCGAGCGCCGCGACCTCGCCCGCCCTCGACTCGACCTCGTCCTCGATGTGCCGGCCGAGCGCCTGGAAGCCGCCGCAGATGCCCAGCACCGGCCGGCCCTCGGCCGCCCGCCGCGCCAGGGCGTCCGCCAGCCCGCGTTCCCGCAGCCACGCCAGTGCCCGGACCGTTCCCCGGGTGCCCGGGACCACCACCAGGTCGGCGTCCACGAGTTCCTCCGCGCGGTCCACGAACCGCACCACGACGCCCGGTTCGGCCGCCAGCGCGTCCACATCGGTGAAGTTCGACATCAGCGGCACCGCGCACACCGCGACCCTCAGCACGTCCTCACCGACGGGCGCGGCGACCACCGACTCCCGTACCGCGCCGCGCAGGGACACCCTGAGGCCGTCCTCCTCGTCGATGCCGAGTCCGTGGGCGTACGGCAGCACACCGTAGGTCGGCCGCCCGGTCAGGCCGCGCAGCATCTCGAGCCCCGGCTCCAGAAGCGACACGTCACCGCGGAACTTGTTGACCAGATAGCCCGCCACGAGCGACTGGTCCTCGGGGCTCAGCAGCGCCGTCGTACCGAAGAACTGCGCGAACACGCCTCCCCGGTCGATGTCGCCGACCACCAGGACCGGTAGCCGTGCCGCCCGCGCGATGCCCATGTTCACGATGTCCGTGCGCCGCAGATTGATCTCGGCCGGGCTGCCCGCCCCTTCGCAGATCACAGCGTCGTACGTGCCCCGCAGCTCCTCCAGGCACGCCATGACCGGCTCGAAGAGTTCTCGTTGCCGGTTCCCGTGGTAGCCCTTGGCGCTCATCTCCCCGACGGGCCTGCCCATCAGTACCACCTGGCTGGAGCGATCGCCGCCCGGCTTGAGCAGTACGGGATTCATCAGCGCGGTGGGCTCCACGCGGGCGGCCTGCGCCTGCATGGCCTGTGCCCGCCCGATCTCGGCGCCCTCACGGGTCACGAACGAATTGAGGGACATGTTCTGCCCCTTGAACGGCGCGACCTTCACACCCTGCCGCACCAGCCACCGGCAGATCCCGGCGGTGACGACGCTCTTGCCCGCGTCCGAGGTGGTCCCCGCGACCAACAGCCCACCGCTCATGCCCGTCTCCGTTTCAGTGCCCCCACGCCGAGCCGTGCGCCCGCGCAGACCGCCAGGGCCAGCAGGCCCACCCGGTGCGACAGCCGCACCGCCCGTGTGATGTCGCCGAACTCCACCGCGCGGCCCTGCGCGCCCAGCACCGGCCGGTGTTCGACCCGACCGCCGTAGGAGAGGGTCCCACCCAGCCGTACGCCCAGGGCACCCGCGAAGGACGCCTCCACGGGGCCCGCGTTGGGGCTCGGGTGCTTGGCGGCGTCGGCCCGCCAGGCCCGTACGGCGCCCCGCGGGTCCGGACCGCAGACGGCCGCCAGCACGGCGGTCAGCCGGGCGCCCGGCCAGCCGGCCACATCGTCGAGGCGGGCCGACGCCCAGCCGTAGCGCCGGTAGCGCGGCGACTTGTGGCCGACCATCGCGTCCAGGGTGTTCACCGCCCTGAAGCCCACCAGCCCGGGCACGCCCGCCACGGCGCCCCACACGAGGGCGCCGACGACCGCGTCGGAGGTGTTCTCCGCGACGGACTCCACGACGGCGCGGGCGATCTGCTGCTCGTCCAGGGCCTGCGGGTCGCGCCCGCACAGATGGGGCAGCCGCTCGCGCGCCGCCTCGACGTCCCCGGCCGCCAGCGCCTCGCCGACGGCCGCGGCCTCGCGCCCGAGCGTCGTACCGCCGACGACGGCCCAGGTCGCGGCGGCGGTCAGGGCGACCGAGGCGACGGGTGAGCGGCGTACGGCGCGGGCGGTCAGGGCCGCCGCGGCCACGGCTCCGCCGGCGCACACCGCGGTGTGCAGGGCGCCCCGGCCTCGGTGGTCGCGCCACAGGGCACGCTCGACGGCGCCCGCTGCCCGCCCGAACACGGCGACCGGATGCCCCCGGCGGGGATCGCCCAGGAGTCGGTCGCCGAGGAGGCCGGCTGCGGCGCCGTACAGGAAGACGCGGTCCGCGCGCACCGGATCAGCGTTCCGAGGGGAGATGTCCGGAGGGACGGTGTCCGACGGACAGGGCAGTACCGCGACCGGGCATGGCAGGAGTCCTCACTCAGGGTCCGCGCCCTGGTTCGACGTGACCGGCGGCGAGAGTTCCTGGCTCCCCGGGTGTTCCCGGGTGACAGTGGCGGGACCGCGCCGGATTCGCACCGGACTTCCTCTTCTGCCGCCGTTGATGGCCCCGGCAGTCCACCATGTGCGCGAACGCCCGTCAACTCGCCCTTGACCTGCGACGGGACAGTGTGCGGAGTCCCACACCGGCGGACGCGCGAAGGCCGGGCCGTACCCACCCGCGGTGCGTACGGCCCGGCCTCCGGGCGGCTGTCCGACGTCAGGTGACGATCAGATAGATCCCGTAGGACACCGCCGCCGCGCAGAGCGCGAAGCAGGCGTACGCGCCGGTGCGGGCCAGCACGCCGGAGCCTGCGGTCTGCGTGCCGGACTGCTGCTTGGACAGGCTCACGATGCCCAGGGTGAACAGGCCCACCAGGGCGACGGTGGCGACGAGGCTGACGCCGAACACGGAGCCGAGAGCTACCCAGTCGATCTTCATACTGCTGCTTCCTTACACCGCGGCCGGACGGACCGGCTCGGAGTCGGCGGGGGCCGGGAGAGTGGTCTTCAGTTCGCCGGCGGGCGGCGGGATGACGGCCGCGACGGCGTCCGTGACGACGTCCGCGGGCTCCTCGGTGTCGACGTCGTTGACGTTGGTGTGGTTGACGATCTGGCGGCGCGAGATGACCCAGATCGCGATGCAGGAGGCGACGAGGAAGACGGCGACGGCCGCGACACCCCAGCCGCCCTGCTTGGTGACGAACTCGGACATCGCCGCGACGAGTCCGGCGGCCGGCAGGGTCAGACCCCAGGCCACGAACATCCGGGTGGCGGTGGACCAGCGGACCACGCCGCCCTTGCGGCCGAGGCCCGCGCCCATGACGGCGCCCGAGCAGGAGTGCGTCGTCGACAGCGAGAAGCCGAGGTTCGAGGAGGCGAGGATCACGCTGGCAGCGCTGGTCTGGGCGGCGAAGCCCTGCTGCGGCTGGAGGTCGGTGAGCCCCTTGCCCATGGTGCGGATGATGCGCCAGCCGCCGAGGTAGGTGCCGAGTGCGATCGCCAGACCGGCCGAGACGATGACCCACATCGGAGGGTTGGACCCGGGGGCGAGGACGTTGCCGGCCACCAGCGCCAGCGTGATGATGCCCATGGTCTTCTGGGCGTCGTTGGTGCCGTGCGCCAGGGAGACGAGGCCGGCGGAGGCGATCTGCCCCGCGCGGTACCCCTTGGCGGTGGCCTTCGCGTCGGTGTTCCTGTCGACCCGGTACGTCAGCCGTGCCGCCAGCATGGCGGCGAGGCCGGCCACGACCGGCGCGGCGATGGCCGGGATGAGCACCTTGGTGACGACGACGCCGCCGTTGACCCCGGCGAAGCCGACCGAGGCGACCGTGGCGCCGATCAGACCGCCCATGAGGGCGTGCGAGGAACTGGACGGCAGGCCGACCAGCCAGGTGACCAGGTTCCACAGGATGGCGCCGACGAGCGCCGCGAAGATGACTTCAGGTGTGATGCCTGATTCGTCGACCAGTCCGCTGGAGATGGTCTTGGCGACCTCCACGGAGAGGAAAGCGCCGACGAGGTTCAGAACGGCGGACATGGCCACCGCGCTCTTGGGCTTCATGGCGCCGGTCGAGATGGTCGTCGCCATCGCGTTGGCGGTGTCGTGGAAACCGTTCGTGAAATCGAACACGAGAGCTGTCACGATCACGATCGCGAGCAGCAGTGTGATGTGTTCCATTTACCCAGGCAATCGTTTGACGTCATTGACGCGAGGACCGTAGGCAACCTGGATGAACGGAAGGTGAACTGGGTCGGACTTCGCGGTGACCCCAAGTGGGGTCGGCTGATTCCGCTTGTCTGATTCTCCGCCCCCGCGCCGCTCACGGCAGCCACTCGAACACCCTCCGTGTCTCCATGCCGTCGTATACGGCTGGCAGGATCCCCGGTATGACTGATGAGGCGACCGGTGAGGCAAGTGGTGGGGCGCCCGGCCGGGCGCGGTGGAACGGGATCGGGCAGGCATGGCGGGAGCTTGTGGACACCGCCCGCAGAACGGCTGCCGAAGGACTCGTCGTCGGCACGTCGGGCAACGTCTCGGTCCGCGTCGGCGACGTGGTCCTTGTCACACCGACCGGAGTGCCGTACGACCGGCTCACGGACCGGGACACCGTCGCCGTCGACCTCGACGGCACACAGATCCTCGGCGACCTGTTGCCCACGAGCGAGCTGCCGTTGCACCTGGCGGTTCATCGCGAGACCGGCGCGCGCGCAGTCGTGCACACGCACGCCGTGCACGCGACCGCCGTCTCCACGCTCGTCCCCGAACTCCCGTCGATCCACTACATGACCGCCGCGCTCGGCGGCCCGGTCCGCGTCGCCCCCTACGCCCTCTACGGCACAGAGGAACTCGCCCGGAACATGCTCCACGCCCTGCGCGACCGTACGGCCTGCCTCCTCCAGAACCACGGGACCGTGGCCTACGGGGACACCCTGTCCCAGGCGTACGACCGCACGGCGCAACTGGAGTGGATGTGCCGCGTCTGGCTGACGGCGTCCTCCGTCCCGGGCCGCACCCCGAACCTCCTGACACCGCCCCAGCTCCAGGCGGCCGCCGCCCGCCTCTCCGGCTACGGCCAGCCACCCGCCTGACCCACCCGCCACCGGCCTGACGCCACCCGCCTGACGCCTGACGCCTGACGCCTGACGCCTGACGCCTGACGCCTGCGGCGCTTCTTCCCCACCCGGCCCCTTCCCGAACCGGGCAGGCCCGGACTCCGGTGCCATGCTTCGCGCGGGGTCCGCAATCTCCTCCTGCGGCCTGGCGGCCGCAGGAGGTGCCCCCGGTCGGGCTCATGTCGCGCAGCGACATCCAGCCCCGCCGGCGGTTGAGGCGCGCGTCCGGGCGGACCCCGGCTCGGGAAGGGGCGGGTGGGGGAACTCCGCGCAGTGGCCCGCCCCCGCGGGGGCGACACGCGGCCGCCCCCGCCCCGCCCACCGCCCACGCAGCGACACGCGCGGCTCCTCCCACTGGCCCCCGGCCCCGCCCGCCCCGACACTGGACCCGTGCGCCCCGCTACAGCGACGGCAGCGGCCGTCACCACACTGATCGGCGTCGGTGCGGCCGCAGTCGCGGCCGGCCGCTACGCGAGCCACGCCGCGCTGCGCGGGGCCCGAAGGCCCCTGCCGGGCGATCCCCGGCTCACCGTCCACGCCACGGCCCCCGGCCGGGTCGTCCTGACCCGCAGTCCGGCCTCGCTGCGACCGGGGACCTACGGAATCGAGGGGCCCGGCGTCCATGCGGTCGTGGGCCCCGTGCTCGACGGCGTCGCGCACGACGCGGACACGGTCGTGCGCCGGCTCGTGCGTGTCACGGAGGGCCGGCTGGAGCCCGGTACCCGGGTCCGGCTCACCCCGCAGGTGCACAAGGGCGACCCGTCCGCAGCGCTCGGCATAGAGCACTCCGACATCCTCGTCCCCGGTGAACTCGGCGCGCTCCCCGCCTGGTTCGTACCGGGCGCACGTGCCACCTGGGTCATCGCCGTGCACGGCCTCGGCACCACCCGGGAGCACACCATGAACGTGCTGGACTTCCTGCGCGGCCAGCAGTTCCCCGTCCTGTCCCTCGCCTACCGGGGCGACGAGGGCGCCCCCCGGCCTCCGGACGGTCTGGGCCACCTCGGCGACTCCGAATGGCGCGACCTCGACGCGGCCGTACGGCACGCGGTCCGCCACGGCGCCGAGCGTGTCATCGTCCACGGCTGGTCCGTCGGCGCCTCGATGGCCCTGCACGCCGCCGCCGACTCCGGCCTGCGGGACCGGATCAGCGGTGTGGTGCTGGACTCGCCGGTCCTCGACTGGGAGGCGACCGTGCGCGGCCTGGCCGCTGCCCGCAGGACCCCCGCCCCCCTGCTGCCGCTGGCGGTGCGGGCGGCGCAGGGCCGCACCGGGATCGGGCACGGCGGCCGGCTCGCCGAAGCCGTCGACCCGCGGTCGCTGGAAGTGCCGACGCTGATCTTCCACGGCCCCGACGACTCCCTGGCCCCCTGGCACCGCTCGCGCGAACTCGCCGACCGGCGTCCCGATCTGGTCACCCTCCACACGGTCCCCGCGGCTCCGCACGCCGCCATGTGGAACGCGGACCCGAAGGCGTATCACGAAGTCCTCCGCCGCTTCCTCACTCCCCTCATGTAAGTGCAGGCCGGGCGGCCGCGTGGCCCGGTCCGCGAGGTTCCGTTTGGGCTTTCGGCCCGTCAACGGGAAGACTGCACCCTGTGACGTCCCGAAAGCCTGATGAGCAATTGGCGCGCAACTCCAGACTCCGTCTTGTCCGCCCGCGGTCCCTGGCCACCGCACGAAGGGCCGTGACGACCGGGCGCACGCGTCCGGCGCCCCGGCCCCCGGAGGGCACGCCCGCCCCTGCCGAGCTCGCGCGCCAGGCGAGGGCGGTGCTCGCCGATGCCGTGCGGGTGGCCCGCTGGGCGGCCGTGGAGCGCGGCCCCGGCGCGGCCAGTTCGATCGCGGAGGCACGGGAGCGGGCCGCGGCCGCGCTGGACATGTCCGCGGACGAGGTACGCGCGGGCTGGGACCGTGCCCGCCTCGCCGGCCTCATCGAACTTCACGGCGAAACCGCACGCCCCGGCTGGCGGCTGCGTGCCTGGGACCGGGACGACATGGCCGTACTGCGCGGCTGGGTCGCGCTTTTCGACGCCTGGTCACTGGTCCACCCGGTGCCCGGGGACGTGGCTCCCGCGACGGTCGCCGAGGTGGTCGAAGCCGTGCCCCAGGTGCTCTCCCTCCTCCAGCTGTCGGCAGGGCCCGTACTCAAGCCCGCCCTGGCCGACCTGCTCCAGCAGCGCGTCGCCGAACTCCGTGGGGAACGCTGTGAGGTGCCCTGCGGCACCCGGCCCGAACCGGGGGCCGCGCCGAGTGCCGAAGAGGCTCCCGTCGCCGCCCTCCTGGACTGGGCCCTCGAAGGGCTCTCGGCCGTCGGTGCCCTGACCCTCGAGCGCGGCCAGGCCACCCTCACCCCGCTCGGCAACTGGGCGGTGTGGGTCAAACTGGAGCAGATCTGCGTCGCCGCGCAGAGCCCCGCCGGCAACATCGAGCAGTCCGCGGAGGACATGCTCCGCGGCTGCGCACGCCTCACCCCCGGCCCGGCCCGCGCCGAGTACCGCGCCTGGCTGGCGGCACGCACCGTCTCCAGCGCCGTCGCAGAGCTGCTGGCCGTCGCCCGGGGCGAGGACGCCCTGCTGCGCGGGCTGGCCTTCGAAGCGCTGCGCGTGGTCGGCGCGCCCGCCGAGACCGAGGTCCGAGCGGCCGTGGCCGAACCGTCCCTGCGCCCGTATGCCTTGCTGTGGCTGGCCGAGTACGAGGGGGCGGACCCGGACGACGCGGCCGATGTCCTCACCCGTGAGGAAGCGACCTGGCTGTGGGTGGACACCGCGGCCGCCGTCGCCGACCACGGGGAGCCGCAGCTGCTGCTGCGGCACCTCGATTCGGCGGTGCAGGGCACGGTCCCGGCCCTGCTCGACGAAGTCCGCGCCGGCGGTCATCCCCGTACGGTCCAGGTCCTGGTCGCCCTCGCGGCCGCGCACCCGGACCCGGCGCTGGCCAAGGCGGTGCGCAGGGCCGCCTTCCAGGTGCACACCGGCGGCGTCTGACTGCGGTGCGGCGGCAACGGGCGGCGGCCGGTGCCCACCACGGTCCGGCGGGGCCACGGCACGGTCTACGCGGCCCCCGCCGGCCCCGGCGCGTACGTACCGAAGCTCCAGACATTGCCCTCGAGGTCGCGGGCCATGTAGTCCCGTGATCCGTAATCCTGGTCGGTGGGCGGC
This sequence comes from Streptomyces sp. NPDC048389, assembly GCF_040706335.1. Classification (NCBI taxonomy): domain Bacteria; kingdom Bacillati; phylum Actinomycetota; class Actinomycetes; order Kitasatosporales; family Streptomycetaceae; genus Streptomyces; species Streptomyces sp. NPDC048389. Next base: position 25,388 of record NZ_JBEZKP010000036.1, read on the forward strand.
ATGACGATCTCCGCGCCGTGCTCCACCGCTCTGCCGTGGTGCGCGTCGACGTCGTCGACATGGACGAACAGACCGACCGGGCCGCCGCCTTCCATCAGCTTGTCGAACTCGCTGCCGGTGCCCTTGGTGCCCAGCATCACCATGCCGTTTCCCTGCGTCAGCTCGGCGTGGAGCACGCCGCCGTCCTCGCCTTCGTACACCGCGTGTTCGGAGAAACCGAAGGTCTCGGTGAGCTGTCTGATCGCGGCCTTGGCGTCCGCGTACAACAGCGTCGGGCAGATGCTCGGCGACTGAGTCATTCCGACCACTCCTCAACTTGCTCGACAACACAGATGTGATCTGCGTCTCAGTCTGGCACCCGCCACTGACAACGCGGCTTTGCCGCACGTGTCGACGTTCCGCGTCGTCGCCCGGCGGGGTGCTGCCCGGGCTTCCCTCGGCCGGGGGAAAGCACTTGCACCGTCCCGTTAGACTGGGCCGCATGGCAATTCTCCTTGTGCATTAGACGGCGTAGAAGCGTCTGCAGCCCGTCCCTTCCGCCGTCCATACCGCCCTGGAGTCTTCCCCGTGATCACCGCATCCGGTATCGAGCTGCGCGCCGGCGCGCGCGTCCTCATCGAATCCGCTTCCTTCCGCATCGCCAAGGGCGACCGCATCGGCCTCGTCGGCCGCAACGGAGCGGGCAAGACCACGCTCACCAAGTGCCTCGCGGGCGAGGGCGTGCCCGCCGGCGGCACCATCACCCGGTCCGGCGAGGTCGGTTACCTCCCGCAGGACCCGCGCACCGGTGACCTCGACGTCCTCGCGCGTGACCGGATCCTCTCCGCCCGCGGCCTCGACACCCTGATCCGCAAGATGCGGCAGAACGAGGAGCGCATCGCCACCGGCCAGGGCACCACCCGTGAGAAGGCGCTGCGCCAGTACGAGCGCCAGGAGACCGAGTTCCTCACCAAGGGCGGGTATGCCGCGGAGGCGGAGGCCGCCACCATCGCGGCGGCGCTCGGCCTCCCCGACCGGGTGCTCGGCCAGCCGCTCCATACGCTCTCCGGCGGCCAGCGCCGCCGCGTCGAGCTCGCCCGCATCCTCTTCTCGGACGCCGACACCCTGCTGCTCGACGAGCCCACCAACCACCTCGACGCCGACTCCATCGTCTGGCTGCGCGACTACCTGAAGACCTACCGCGGCGGTTTCATCGTGATCTCCCACGACGTCGACCTGGTGGAGACCGTCGTCAACAAGGTCTTCTACCTTGACGCCAACCGCGCACAGATCGACGTCTACAACATGGGCTGGAAGCTCTACCAGGCGCAGCGCGAGGCGGACGAGAAGCGGCGCAAGCGCGAACGGCAGAACGCCGAGAAGAAGGCCGCCGCGCTCAACTCGCAGGCCGACAAGATGCGCGCCAAGGCCACCAAGACCGTCGCCGCGCAGAACATGGCCCGTCGCGCCGAGCGCCTGCTGGCCGGTCTCGAGGAGGTACGCATGGCCGACAAGGTCGCCAAGCTCCGCTTCCCCGAGCCCGCGCCCTGCGGCAAGACGCCACTCAGCGCGGAGGGCCTGTCCAAGTCGTACGGGTCGCTCGAGATCTTCACCGACGTGGACCTCGCCATCGACAAGGGGTCCCGCGTCGTCATCCTCGGCCTCAACGGCGCGGGAAAGACCACGCTGCTGCGCCTGCTCGCGGGTGTGGAGACGCCGGACACCGGCAGGGTCGCCCCCGGGCACGGCCTCAAGCTCGGCTACTACGCCCAGGAGCACGAGACCCTGGACCCCGACCGCACGGTCCTGGAGAACATGCGCTCCTCCGCGCCGGACCTCGATCTCGTCGAGGTGCGCAAGACGCTGGGTTCGTTCCTCTTCTCCGGCGACGACGTCGACAAGCCCGCCGGTGTGCTCTCCGGCGGCGAGAAGACCCGGCTCGCCCTGGCCACCCTCGTCGTCTCCTCCGCCAACGTCCTGCTGCTCGACGAGCCCACCAACAACCTCGACCCGGCCAGCCGCGAGGAGATCCTCGGGGCGCTGCGCACCTACAAGGGCGCGGTCATTCTCGTCACGCACGACGAGGGAGCGGTCGAGGCGCTCGAGCCGGAGCGGATCATCCTGCTCCCGGACGGTGTCGAGGATCTGTGGGGAGCGGACTACGCGGACCTGGTGGCCCTGGCCTGACGGCCTTCAGGGCGGTCCCGCACCGGTGCGCGACCGCCCGGACGCTCTTCGCGGCCCCCGTATGGATCTCCGTATGGATCATTCGGCCTACAAGTGATCCATCATCTGTGTGAGAGCGTCTCGTATCGCGGCGTGGCGGCTGGTGAACCGCAGCAGCCAGGACCGCTGCGGCGGTGCCTCTTCCATGGCGGCTCTGACCTGGTCTTTCCGTCGTCGGCAGGTCGCGGCGCGGGCATACGCCCGACCGGAACGCAGCATTCCGTTCGTGGTGGTCTCCTGTCGCAGGGCAAAACGCTCCGTACTGACCTTGTCGAATGGGTGGCCAGGATGCCCGGGAGGGGTGATCATGGGAATTCCAGAGCGCACTTCCCATGAGGAGGCACGGGTGGCCGAGACTCTGAAGAAGGGCAGCCGGGTTACCGGCGCCGCGCGCGACAAGCTCGCGGCAGACCTGAAGAAGAAATACGACTCCGGTGCGAGCATCCGGGCGCTGGCCGAAGAGACCGGCCGCTCCTACGGATTCGTCCACCGGATGCTCAGTGAATCCGGAGTCGTCCTGCGAGGACGCGGCGGAGCGACGCGAGGCAAGAAGGCCGCTTCGGCCTGACGGCCCCGTCGACTGCGAGGCTGCTTCTCCGGCCCGTCGGTTCCACGGTGGGCGCCTGGTCGGTCTCCAGGGCCGATCAGGCGGTTACTGTGCAGTAGCTTACCCTTCGTGACACGAAGGGTAAGCCAGACTGCACCGAACCGGAGGCGCCTCATGACTTCGCTCGACCCCGTATTCGACAAGGACGGCGTACGGCTCACCGTCGAAGACACGGTCGCCACGGTGACCCTGACCAACCCGGACAAGCGCAACGCCCAGAACTTCGCGCTGTGGCGGGCGTTGGCGCAGGCCGGACGGTCACTGCCCGGCAGCGTGCGGGTCGTCGTGCTGCGCGGTGAGGGCAAGTCCTTCTCCGCCGGCCTCGACCGGCAGGCGTTCACGCCCGAGGGCTTCGACGGCGAGCCGTCCTTCATCGACCTGGCACGCGGCACCGACTCGGAGATCGACGCGTCGATCTCCGAGTTCCAGGAGGCGTTCACCTGGTGGCGCCGCAACGACATCATCACCATCGCGGCGGTACAAGGGCACGCGATCGGAGCCGGCTTCCAGCTCGCCCTCGCCTGCGATCTGCGGGTCGTCGCGCAGGACGTGCAGTTCGCCATGCGCGAGACCGCCCTGGGCCTCGTTCCCGACCTCACCGGCACGCACCCGCTGGTGTCACTCGTCGGCTACGCCCGCGCGCTCGAAATCTGCGCCACCGGTCGCTTCGTGCACGCGGAGGAGGCCGAGCGCACCGGCCTGGCCAACCTCGTCGTCCCCGGGGAGGAACTCGACGCCGCGGTACGGGACCTGGCGGCGGCGCTCCTCGCCGCGCCGCGTGATGCGGTCATCGAGACGAAGGCGCTGCTGCGAGGGGTGGCGGACCGCTCGTACGACGAGCAGCGGGCGGCGGAGCGGGCGGCCCAGGGACGCCGCCTGCGGGCCCTGGCCGGCCTCGGGGACTGACTCTCTCCCCTCCCGTCCTTTCCCGGAACCGGGCAAGGACGGGAGCCCTACCGCCCGCCGGGGGCGGCTCCCGGGGCTCTCCGCCGCGGTCCGTTCACTGCGCGCCGCACGCCGCTGTGTCCGGGGCTTCACCCCGGGCACCGTGTTCGCTCCCTGCCGGTGTACCGGCTCCGCGGCGGTGCCCCGCTTCGAAGCCCCGGGCCCTGCCACCGCGCTTCACGCGGAATTCTCAATCGCCGACGGGTTGCATGCGCAGCCGCCGGCGCCGGCACCTCACGCCGACACGGGGCCGTAGGAGAGGTCCGAGGCGAGGGAGTGGGGGCGCAGACCGCGTGAGCGGGTCCGGGCGGAGCCCGGCTGCGGGAGAGGGCTGGGAGGGAGCAGGCCCGCGCTGTGGTCAGTGCGTTGCGGTGATCACGACCGTCACGGCCCGCTCGTCGTGCAGCGCCGAACCCACCGCGGCCCGCACCGCCCTCGCCACGTCCGGCGCCCGGTGCCCCGCCGCCGTCGCCAGTTCGACCCGGACATGGTCCGGCGCCCAGTGCACCGCCGTGCCCAGCGCCGCCGTCAGGTGCGCCACACCCGGGGTCGAGGCCGCGGCCGTGCCCGCCTGGTCCGACGGGGACTCGGCCGCAGGCGGCTCCGGGGCCGAGTGCTCCGGCGGGACCGCGTCCAGCAGCCGGGCCACCCGCAGATCGACGACCGCGACCCGGAGACCCAGTTTCTCGACTGCCGCGTCGAACAACACGGTCCGCAGCGCCGCCGTGAGTACCGGCAGCGGCTCGTCGAGGTCCCACACCGCCACGTCGGCCTCGACACGGAGCGGCCCCGGCGGCAGTGCCGTCGGCGGAACAGGCGTCGTCGGGTCCTCGGCCGCCGCGGGGTCGGCCAGAGCGAGCCGCACCTCGTCCAGCGCGGCTCCGGGCACCGAGGCCGCCGCACCGCGGAGTACCGCGGCGGCCGCCGACTCGGCCAGCCAGGCGCCGTCCGCCGGACCGCCCAGAGGGAGGAGCCTGCCGAGCTCCGTCATCCTGCGCAACCGCCGTCGCACCGCATCGGGAGTGGTCATTCCACCAGCCTGCCGCATCCCCGGCGCGGATGTGGGCAAGCGCACCTAATGTGGGCAACGGTGTAACCAACCGCTCGGAAAGGACTACGGCGATGACGGAAACACCTGGACGCGGCGACCCCGCGACGTCCGGAAGCGAGCAGTCGGGTTCCGGCGACGCGAATCGGAGGCCCGCCGGCGGTAAGCGGCTTCCCGAGCCAGGCTCCCGCGGCCGTACGACCATCGCGGACGGAGTGGTGGAGAAGATCGCCGGGCTCGCCGCCCGGGATGTGGACGGCGTCCACGCGATGGGCGGGGGCCTGTCCCGCACGTTCGGCGCCGTGCGAGACCGGGTGGGCCCCGGCAGCAGCAAGTCCAATGCCACGCGCGGAGTGAAGGCCGAGGTCGGCGAGGTACAGACGGCGCTCGACCTGGAAATCGTCATCGACTACGGCGTCTCCATCTCCGATGTCGCCCGTGCGGTCCGCGAGAACGTCGTCTCCGCCGTCGAGCGGATGACCGGACTGGAGGTCGTCGAGGTGAACATCGCCGTCGGAGACGTGAAACTGCCCGATGAGGAAGAAGAAGAGCCGGAGCCGCGACTCCAGTAGAGGAGCCCAACATGAGCATGGCGGTGGTCGGACTGATGGCTGGCATGGCGCTCGGGTTCGCCGGATACTTCGGCGGGTTCGGTGCGTTTTTGCTGGTGGCGGCACTGGGAGCGGTCGGCTTCGTGGTCGGCCGGTTCCTCGAGGGCGATCTCGAGGTCGGCGACTTCTTCCGGGGCCGCGGGCGCGGCGACGGGCGGCGGTGACGGACCGTGGCCGTGGACCCGGTGGGGGCGACAGGCACGTTCGGAGGTATGCCCCTCGGGCGGCCGGCACCGGCCGGCCGGGGGGCGACCACGGTTGCCGACCGTGTCGTCGCCAAGATCGCCGCCCAGGCGGCACGAGAAGCGCTGCACGGCGTGCCGGAAGGCTGCGCGCCGCCGCACGCCACGGTCGTCGTGCACCACGACACGGCCCGGGTACGGGTCACCCTCGAACTCGACTACCCCTCCGACATCGGAGGCCGTTGCGGCGCCGTGCGTCGGCAAGTCGTCCAGCGGGTGAAGGCGTTGGCGGGGATGGAGGTCCCTGAGGTGGCGGTCCACGTCGAACGGCTGCACTCCGCCCACTCGCGCGGTGCGGCGCAGGGGAGGATTCGATGACCGAACCGGAGAAGCCCGCCGCCGCGGGCCCCGGCCCTGACCGGCCCGCGGAGGCCGAACCGGCCGCGGGGCCCACTGGTTCCGGACACCCTGTGCTCGAAATGGACCAGTCCGCCTCTGCGCCCGGGTACGACCCGGTGGCCGAGGAGGGCGGGGACGGTGGCACGGGGCGCTTCTGGTCGCTGCGCCGTGTGCCCGCCGCGCTGCTGGCCCTGGTCGTCCTCGGCGGCGCCGGACTGCTGCTGTACGACGTCGCCTCCGTGCGGGCCGACCGGCCGGCGATGGCCTGGCGGCGGGCCGCGGCCGACCACCTCGCCGAATGGCGGCTCAACGAGATCGCGGTTCTCGCCGCGGCCGGCGCCGTGATGCTCATCGGCCTCTGGCTCGTCGTCCTGGCCGTGACACCGGGCCTGCGGTCGCTGCTGCCGATGCGGCGGGACCGCGCCCATCTGCGGGCCGGTCTCCACCGGGACGCCGCGGCCCTCGTGCTGCGCGACAGGGCCATGGAGGTCCCCGGGGTCCAGACCGTCCGCGTGAGGATGGGCCGTTCCAGGGCGTCGGTCCGGGCACGGGCCCACTTCCGCGACCTCGACGCCGTACGCGCAGACCTGGACGCGGCGCTCGGTGCGGGGCTGAAGGAACTCGGCCTCGCGCACGCACCGGCCCTGGCCGTGCATGTGGGCAGGCCGCCGGCGAGAAAGAGGTGATGACCGTGCACGAGAAGCTTCGAGCCGTCAACCGTGTGCTCCTCGGCCTCGCCGGGCTGGTGCTGTTCTGCGCCGGAGGCGCGGTCCTCGCGGCGGGCGCCGGTCTCTCCGTCCCCTCCTGGTGGCCCTACGACGGACGGCACGACGTGCTGCTGAGCGACGCCGACCGGACGCGCTGGCGGGACGAGGGCTGGTGGTGGCCGGTCGTCATCGCGTTCCTCGCCCTGCTCGTGCTCCTCGCTCTGTGGTGGTTCCTCGCCCAGTTCCGGCGCGCACGGCTGGCGGAGGTACTCGTGGAGAGCGGCGACGGCGAAGGCGCGTTGCTGCGTGGGCGGGCACTGGAAGGCGCCCTGGAGGACGAGGCGGCGTCCTTGGAGGGCGTGTCCCGCGCGTCCGTCGTACTGACGGGTCGGCGCAACGCGCCGCGGGCGCGGGTGGTGCTCCAGCTGGAACCCGACGCGGAACCGGCCGGGACGCTGGAGCGTCTGGCCGACGAGGCGGTGGCGCACGCGCGGGACTCGGCCGGGCTGGAGGTGCTGCCGACGGAGGTGCGGATGGGGGTGGCGAGGCATCGGGAGCGGCGGGTGTCGTGACGGCACGACACCCGCCCGCCGTCAGAAGCCGTGGCGCGCGCCGCCGTCGACCGGGAGCATGATGCCCGTCAGATAGGACGCCGCCGGCGACAGCAGGAACGCCGCTGCCCGGCCGAACTCGTCGGGCGTGCCGTAACGCCGCAGCGGGATGCCCGCCTCGTTCGCCGTGCGTGCCGCCTCCGCGTCGCCCGAGAGGGCGTCGAGCTCGCGGACGCGGTCCGTGTCGATACGAGAGGGCAGCAGGCCGACCACCCGGATGCCCCGCGGCCCCAGCTCGTTCGCGAGGGACTTGGCGAAGCCGGCGAGGCCGGGGCGCAGGCCGTTGGAGATGGTCAGGCCGGGGATGGGCTCGTGGACGGACCCGGAGAGGACGAAGCCGATGACGCCGCCGTCGCCCAGCTCCGCCGCGGCCGTGCGGGCGAGTCGTACCGCGCCGAGGAAGACCGACTGGAAGGCGGCGGCCCACTGCTCGTCCGAGTTGTCCGCGACGAAGCCGGGCGCCGGCCCGCCGACGCTGATGAGGATGCCGTCGAGGCGCCCGAAGTGGGCACGGGCGGCGGCGACGAGGCGCTCCGCGCCCGACGGGTCGGCGTTGTCGACGGCCACGCCCACCGCACCCGCGCCGAGTTCGGCTGCCGCGTCCTTGACGGTCTTCTCGTCCCGCCCCGTGATGACGACCTTCGCGCCGTCCGCGACGAGCCATCGCGCCGCGGCGTTGCCCAGGCCGCGCGAGGCGCCGGTGACGATGTGGACACGGTCCTTCAGTCCAAGATCCATGGCCCTATCCTGCCGTTTCCTGCCCGGTGAGCGCGAGGGCCGTGGTGACCAGGCCGATGTGGCTGAACGCCTGGGGGAAGTTGCCGAGGTATCGGCCGGACGAGGGGTCGTACTCCTCGGAGAGGAGGCCCACGTCGTTGCACAGGCCCAGCAGCCGTTCGAACAGTTCGCGGGCCTCGTTCTCGCGGCCGGTCATCCGCAGTGCGTCGGCCAGCCAGAAGGAGCAGACGAGGAACGCGCCCTCGTGGCCCGGCAGCCCGTCGACGTGGGTGGCGTCCGCGGTGTAGCGGCGCACGAGGGGGCCGCTGCCGAGTTCGCGCCAGATCGCGTCGACGGTGCCGACCACCCGGGGGTCGTCGGGCGGCAGGAATCCGACGCGGGGGATGAGCAGGACGGCGGCGTCGAGCTCCCTGGAGCCGTACGACTGGGTGAAGGTGCCGCGCACCGGGTCGAAGCCCTTCTCGCACACGTCGCGGTGCACCTCGTCCCGCATCGCCCGCCAGCGTGCCGCGTCGCCGTGCAGCGACGGATCGGACTCGAGGGTGCGTACGGCACGGTCCGCCGCGACCCAGGCCATGACCTTGGAGTGCACGAAGTGCCGGCGCGGGCCGCGGACCTCCCACAGGCCCTCGTCCGGTTCGCGCCACTTGGCCTCGAGGAAGCCCAAGAGGGTCAGCTGGATGTTCCAGGCGTGGTGCTCCGGCGCGAGCCCCGCCTGCCGTGCGAGGAAGAGGGAGTCGATGACCTCCCCGTACACGTCGAGCTGGAGCTGGGACGCGGCTTCGTTGCCGACGCGGACCGGTACCGAACCGGCATAGCCGGCGAGCCAGCTCAGTTCCAGTTCGGCCAGGCGCCGCTCACCGCCGAGCCCGTACATGATCTGGAGGTCGGCGGGGTCGCCGGCGACCGCGCGCAGCAGCCAGTCCCGCCAGGCCGCGGCCTCGTCGAGATATCCGGCGGAGACCAGCGCGCTCAGCGTCAGGGTGGAGTCGCGCAGCCAACAGAAGCGGTAGTCCCAGTTCCGGACGCCGCCGATGTCCTCGGGCAGCGAGGTGGTGGGCGCGGCGACGATACCGCCGGTGGGGGCGTACGTCAGTGCCTTGAGGGTGATCAGGGACCGCAGGACGGCGTCCCGGTAGGGGCCCTGGTACCGGCACTTCGACGACCATGTCTCCCAGTCCTGCAGGCAGTGCTTCAGCGACTCGTGGGGGTCGACGAGATCGGGCCGCGGCTTGTGCGAGGGATGCCAGGTGAGGACGAACGCCACCGAGTCGCCCTCGCCGACGGTGAACGACGAGCGGGTGCTGTACTGCTGCCCCCACGTTTTGACCGGCGGTTCGCTGCGCAGCCACACCGAGTCGGGTCCCGCGATCGCGATCCGGTGTCCGTCGGTGCGCCGCACCCAAGGCACGACGGAGCCGTAGTCGAATCGCAGCCGGAGAGTGCCCCGCATGTCGACACTGCCACTGAGGCCCTCCACGATGCGCACGACGTCGGGCGCATCGTCCCGTTGCGGCATGAAGTCGAGGACCCTGACCGTCCCGGTGCGTGTCTCCCACACCGACTCCAGCACCAGTGACGCGCCGACATAGCGCCGGCGGGTACAGGTGCCCGCGCCCTCGGGCGCGATCCGCCAGTGGCCGTTCTCCTCGTCGCCGAGGAGGGCGGCGAAACAGGCCGCGGAGTCGAACCGGGGCAGGCACAACCAGTCGATGGAGCCGTCCCTGCCGACCAGGGCGGCCGTCTGCAGATCGCCGATGAGGGCGTAGTCCTCGATACGCTGGGTGTGTTGGGTCACGCCCAGGCGTGTTCCCGCGACGGGCGAGGGCTAAGCAGCCGTCGGGGCAGGCTAAGCAGCCGTCGGGGCAGGCTCGGGCGAGCCGCTCTGCGCCGCCGCGCGGTCGTGCTTCTCGCGGCGTACCAGAATCACCCACCCGACGGGCACCGCCGCGGCGAACAGCCACCACTGGACGGCGTAAGCCATATGGGCGCCGATGGAGTCGTGGTCCGGCTCCGGGATCAGCTCGGGGCTGCCGCTCGCGGGCTCCGGGCCCGACTGCTCGAGGTAGCCGCCGAGCACCTGCCGGTCCAGCAGCCGGCTCTGCTGCGCGCTGTTGATCAGCATCACCTGGCGGGGCGGCAGCCCCTTCAGGTCCTTGATGCCGCTGGCGTCGGTCGTCTCGTCGGCCTTGAGCCTGCCGGTGACCGTCACGGTGCCCCCGGGTGCGGGCGGCACCTCGGGGAACGCCTTCTGGTCCGCCGCTGCCGGGACCCAGCCGCGGTTGACGAGGACGGCGCGACCGTCGGCGAGCACCAGCGGGGTCAGTACGTGGAAGCCGACGCGGTCGTCGGCGTTGGTGCGGCGGCGGACGACCACTTCATGAGCGGTGTCGAAGGTGCCGGTCGCGGTGGTCTGCCGCCAGTAGTCGGAGCGCGGGACCGTGTGGCCGGGTGAGGTGAGCTCGCTCATCGGCACCGGCTTCGCGTCGAGGTTCCGCTCGATGACGGCGTTCTGCGCGACCCTGCGCTCGTGTCGGTGCAGCTGCCAGAAGCCCAGCTCGATCATCGCGGGAACGAGCACGAGGCCGATGAGGGTGAGGATCACCCACTGACGGGACAACAGGAAGCGGTACACGGCTTCGACCGTACCTGCTCCGCGCAGGGTCCCGGACGGTGGGTCCCCGCCCAGGTCCGCCGGACGACGGGCCCGGGACGCAGGTCACACCCGGTCCACGATCCCGGCCCTCCCCTCGGCGCGGGCGCAGTGGGCGCCGCAGTACCAGTGGCCCTCGACCTCGACGCCCTGGCCGATGATCTGCACCCGGCAGTGCTCACAGATGGGCGCCATGCGGTGGATGGCGCAGGAGAAGCAGTCGAAGACGTGCACCGCGCCCTGCGCGTGCACCTCGAAGGACATGCCGTAGTCGTTTCCGCAAACCTCGCAACGTGCCATGCGCCACAGGGTGAAACGCTTCGCCGCCCCGGGCGAGCGGCCGGCGGGCGAGTCGCGCCGGGTTCACTCCGATGCGGGTGCCCCTCCGGCCGGCGGTCCCGCCGCGGGGGCCACGTCCCGCAGCAGTTGGGTGAAGGCGCCCTCGTCGACGACGGGTGTGCCGTACGACGCCGCCTTCACGGTCTTGGACGTCGACGCTCCGGGGTCGTTGGTCACCAGCAGACTCGTCAGCCGGGACACGCTCGTCGCGACATGCAGCCCCGCCTCGACCGCCCGGTCCTCGAGCAGTTCGCGCTCCACCGACGTGTCCCCGGAGAAGGCGACCCGCATGCCCTGCACGAGCTGCCCGCCCGGCTCGTACCGGCCCGGGTTGGGGAACGGGCACGGCGGCCGCTTGCGCGACGGGCGCCAGCCGCTGTGCCCGTACGACGACTGGTAGCCGACGCGTGGGGTGGCGGGGGCGTCCGACCACTCCGTCAGCGGCCGGCACTCGAGCAGCGGCAGCCGCACACCGTCGCGGGCCGCGGTGTGCAGGCTCGGCCGGAACGCCTCCGCGAGCACGCGGGCGTCGTCCAGCGCATGGTGCGCCCGCTGCTGGACCACCCCGTAGTGCGCGGCGAGCGACTCGAGCTTGTGGTTGGGCAGCGGCAGCCGCAGCTCCTTGGCGAGCGCGATGGTGCACAGCCGCTGCCGGGTCGGCGCCGCGCCGCGCGTACGCGCGTACTCCCTGGCGATCATGGACCAGTCGAACGCGGCGTTGTGCGCGACCAGGACCCGGCCGGCGAGCCGCGCGGACAGCTCACCGGCGATGTCGCCGAACAGCGGCGCGCCCTCCAGCACATCGCTCGTCAGCCCGTGGATCCGCACCGGTCCGGGGTCCCGCTCCGGATTGACGAGCGTGTACCAGTGGTCCTCGACGTCGCCGTGCATGTCGAGGTGGTAGACGGCAGCCGACACTATCCGGTCGTCCCTGGCGAGTCCGGTCGTCTCCACGTCGACGGCCGCGTACCTCTGCGGGTATGCGGCCGGCCACGTCGGGCTTACGGTCGTACGGTCGTCGAGCATGGTCACAGAGAATACGGGCCGGGACCGACAGCCCTTGCCCACCCCCGGTCCACCGAAGGACGGGGCGTGGCACGCCGTCCCCAACTCCCTTGCGTGAAAGGCTCCCCGGATGAGTGAAACGACCGGCGGCGGTAGACACGACGAACCCCACGCGGGCGGTGGCCTGAGCGCCCGTCTCAACTGGCTGCGCGCCGCCGTCCTCGGAGCGAACGACGGCATCGTCTCCACCGCGGGCATCGTGGTGGGGGTGGCCGGTGCGACGGACTCGCGAGGCGTGCTGCTCACCGCCGGGCTCGCCGGGCTGCTCGCCGGTTCGATGTCGATGGCGGTCGGCGAGTACGTCTCCGTCTCCACCCAGCGCGACTCCGAGATGGCAGCCCTGGCGGTGGAGAGGCGCGAGCTGAGGGAACAGCCGGAGGCCGAGCTGGAAGAGCTGACCCGGATGCTGGCGGGCCGGGGTCTGTCGGAGGAGGTGGCCAGGGAGGCCGCCCTCCAGCTCACCGCACGGGACGCACTGCGCGCCCACGCGGGCGTGGAGCTGGGTATCGACCCCGACGAACTGACCTCCCCCTGGCAGGCGGCGGGTGCCAGCTTCCTCGCGTTCACAACCGGCGCGCTCCTGCCGCTGCTGGCGATCGTGCTGCCCCCGGCCCCGGCCCGTCTCTACGTCACCGTCGTCTCGGTGCTTCTCGCGCTCGCGCTCACCGGCTGGTGGAGCGCCCGGCTCGGCGCGGCCGCGGCGCGGCCCGCGGTGCTGCGCAACGTGGCCGGCGGGGCGCTCGCCATGGCGGTGACGTACGCGGTGGGTTCGGCTCTGGGCGCGGCGGGGGTGTGAGGCCGCGTCAGGGGGACCGGGTTCGGCCGGGGCAGCGGCGCGGCCCTGCGGCCCGGCACGCGGCCCGTTCACGGACGGGCGGCGATCAGTGACTTGACGGCGGACACGGCCACTGTGCCGGCCCGCCGTGAGACGACGGCTTCCGGCCCCGCAATGCGGCTCCTCCCCGTGAACGACCCCCGGCCGCCGGATCGTACGGTCCGCGATCGACTCCCCGCCGGTCATGGGCCTGTGCCCGTGGCGCCGTCAGGCGTATCGCGCCACCCCGGACGGCCACTGCGGGCCGTGGACCGGGCGCGCCGGGCGCACGTCGCTCTCATACCGCGGGCGGAGCGCGCCGCGCGAAGAGGTGCTTTCACGCCGCGGGCGGAGCGCGCCGGGCGCAGGGTGATCTCACGCCGTGGCGCCCGGCCAGCTCGGTGTGTCCGTACCCCACATCCCCGCCGGGCGCGCCCAGTCGGCAGGCCCGCCCTCGTAGCCGACCGCGGGCAGGGCATGGCGCAGGCGGCCCACGGGGCTGTCGCACTCGGTGAGCCACCGTTCGGCGTCGTACGCCGGGGACCGGGTGTCCGGTTGCTTCACCAGGCTTCCGGTCAGCCAGGACGCCGTCTGTGTGAGAGCCGTCTCCACCAGCCGTGTCCCGCCTGCGTCGTGCTGTCCGGTCAGCGCGCGCAGTACGCCGGCGGCGAGCAGGTATCCGGTGCCGTGGTCGAGGGCCTGGGTGGGCAGTGCGCCCGGGCCGTCGTCCTCGCCCTCGGTCACGGCGATGCCCGTCGCCGCCTGGACCAGGCTGTCGAAGCCGCGACGAGCGGCCCAGGGCCCGTACCGGCCCCATGCCGAGAGCCGTGCCACGACCAGGCCGGGACGGCGCTCGGCCAGTGCCTCGGGGGAAAGACCGAAACGGTCGAGGGCGCCCGGACGGTAGCCGGTGACCACCACGTCGGCCAGGGCCAGGAGTTCCTCGAACGTCTTCCGGTCCCCGGCCGTCGTCAGGTCGAGCAGCGTGGACCGCTTGCCCGAACCGGTGTCGCTGTGAACGTCCTGACTCTCCGGCAGGTGCGGTGCGTCGACCCGCAGTACATCGGCCCCCAGCAGCGCGAGCGTCCGCGTGGCGATCGGGCCGGCCAGTACCCGTGTCAGATCGAGCACCCGCAGTCCCGCGCAGGGTGGCGACGCCGGGCCGTGCGCCGTACGGGCCGGTCCGTCGTCGCCGAGCCGTTCCACGCTCAGCAGCGGACGTCCGGCGGCGGCCGCGCCCTGCGGGTGCCGCGCCCAGGTGTCCCGGTCGCGTACGGCGACGGCCAGGCCGCCCGCCGCGTACACGTTCTCCTCCACGTCCAGCGCGCGGCACGCCCCGATCGTCTCGGCGGCGGCCTCGACCCCGGCGTCCGGCGGCAGGGACAGCGCGTTCAGCAACCGGGCACGGTGGTGGGGGTAGTTGGCGTGCGTACGCACCCAGCCGTCCGCGGTGCGCCAGAACCGGGAGAGCGGTGCGAACGTGGTCGGCGCCACGCCGTCCACCCGCACCAGCCGGTCGCTCCTGAACGCCGTCGTGACCGCCCCGTCGTCGACCCGTACGGCCGGGACGACGCCGTCGCCCCGGCGAGCGGTGAGTTCGGCGGCGGCGAGTGAGCAGACCGCGACCGTGGCACGCGCCAGTTCCATGACGGGCAGCCGGGCCGGCAGCGAGCCGCCGCCCCGGTGGGCGACTCGGTCGAGCAGCGCGGGGTCGCCACCCAGCGCCGCCCACGCCTGAGCGGTACCGCTCGCGGGGGAGTCCGAGGAGGAGTAGGTCATACGGTCACTATGGCACCGGGTGCCACGACGAGGACGGGCCCGGTGCGGATCGCGCACCGGGCCCGTTTCACGCCGGGGACTGCTGCCGGCCGGCGGCCGTTACCAGCGGACCGCGTCCAGGGCGTCCGCGACGCCCGTGCCGTAGAAGCCGTTCTTCCACGTGCTGCCCTCGCACACCGCGTCGACGGTGCCGTCACCGTTGATGTCGTACGGGTTGGTGCACGCGGTGTCGTCCGCCTCCGCGTACAGCAGGCCCTTGACCATGGCCGGCGGGGCGTACGGGTGCTTCGACTTGATCAGCGCGGCCACACCCGCGACATGCGGGGAGGCCATCGACGTGCCGGCCTTGTAGCCGTACCCGCCGGGCACCGTCGACAGGATCCGGCCGTCGATGGCCGGGCCCTCCGGAGCCTGGTAGCGCGTCGCGTCACCACCCGGCGCGGAGATGTCGACCACACCGTGACCGTAGTTGGAGTACGAGGCTTTGAGGTTCTTCGCACCCAGCGCGGACACCGTGACGACACCCGGGATCTGGGTGGGTATGTCGAGGCACTCGCGCGGGTTGATGACGCGCTCACCCGGCGTGCTGTCGTTCGGGCTCGACGTGTCGGTCAGCTCGTCGGCGGCAAGGTCCATACGGGAGTTGCCGGCCGCGGCGACGTTGACCGCGCCCTTGCGCTCCGCGTAGCGGGTGGCGCGGGAGACGGCCTCGACGAGTGCCTTCTGGTCCGCGTCGTTCTTGCAGTTGAACAGCCACGGGTCGGTGTAGTAGCTGTTGTTGGTCACATCCACGCCGTGTTCCGCGGCCCACACGAAGCCGCACACGACGGCCTCGGTGTAGAAGAAGCCGTCGGGCTGCGAGACCTTGATGCCGGAGACCTTCACGCCGGGCGCGACACCGGTGACACCGACACCGTTCTTGGCAGCGGCGATCGTGCCCGCGACGTGGGTGCCGTGGTCGGACTCCTGCGGGCCCGGACGCCAGGCGCCGTCCGCCGTGTTCGGCACGCCGCCCACGCAGCTGACGGACGCGGCACGGTCGAAGTTCGGCGCGAGGTCCGGGTGGGTGTCGTCGACACCCGTGTCGATGACCGCGACGGTGACCTTGTCGCTGCCGAGGGTCTTCTCATGAGCCCTGTCGGCCTTGATGGCCGGCAGGGACCACTGAAGAGGCTCCAGCGGGTCCTGGTCGAAGTCCGCGACGGCGGCGGCGGACTTCGCCTCCGCGGCCGTGAGCGGACGCTCCGAGTCGATGGCCAGGTCGGCCGACGGCGCCAGCGGCGCCGTGCGCGTGGCACCGGCCGACTGCACACCCCGCACACCGCGGATCGTGGTGGCGAAGTCCGGGTTCTGCGAGTGGACGACGATGACACCTATCCGGTCGTAGGCGATCACCACCGTTCCGCCGGCCTTGGCTATGGCCTTCTTGACCGACTTGGCGGTGCCGTGTCCGCCCTTCACGTTCACGACGTAGCTGAGCTTCGGTCCGTCCGCCTGGACCGCCGCGGGTACGTCGTCGACCGGCGCCGCCGTAGCGGCCCCCGCGGGCAGGAAGCCGAGCGAGGCCGTGAGCGCCAGACCGGCGGGCAGCGCGAGTGCGCGGCGCCGTCTGGATCCCAGATGAGCCATGGGTTCTCCACATCATCCGTGACGACCGCCCAGACACCCCTGTGCGAATGGGCGGGTACATGACGAGCGAAGCTATCGCTGATCAAGGTCCGTCTTCAATGAGTTCGCCGAAAGGAAGCCTGGAAGCACGGAAGAAAATGGCCGACGGTGAACCGGTTCGCGGCGGGCGCCGTGACGTTGTCAGGGAGTGGAGCAACATCGCACCGCCCCTGCCAGCGACATCCCCCAGTCCGTCCCCACCGCACCCGCGTCGCGAGGAGATTCCGTGACCACCGATGCACCGCCGCCCCCCGAGTCCGCCAGGACCACCGGTCCGGCCCAGCCCACCACCGAGTCGTTCACGCGGATGCAGCAGAGTACGGAATTCGGCGAACTGCGCCGCACTTACCGTTCCTTCGCCTTTCCGCTGACCGTCGCCTTCATCGCCTGGTACCTGCTGTACGTGCTGCTCTCCAGCTACGCCGGCGGCTTCATGGGCACGAAGCTCTTCGGCAACATCAACGTGGCCCTCGTCTTCGGCCTCGCCCAGTTCGCGACCACCTTCCTCATCGCCTGGTTCTACTCACGGCACGCCGCAGCGAAGCTCGACCCCAAGGCCGAGGCGATCAAGTCCCGTATGGAGGCCGACGCATGAGCCCCGTCCTGCACCTCGCGGCCTCGAACGCGACGTCCGAGCACCGGCCGCTGATCATCTCGCTCTTCGCGGCGTTCGTCATCGCGACGCTGTTCATCACCGTCCGGGCCGGCCGGCAGACCAAGGACGCCGCCGACTTCTACGCCGGCGGCCGCCAGTTCACCGGCTTCCAGAACGGCCTCGCCATCTCCGGCGACTACATGTCGGCAGCTTCGTTCCTCGGTATCGCCGGTGCCATCGCCCTCTACGGATACGACGGCTTCCTCTACTCGATCGGCTTCCTGGTCGCCTGGCTCGTCGCCCTGCTGCTCGTCGCCGAGCCGCTGCGCAACTCCGGCCGCTACACGATGGGCGACGTCCTCGCCTACCGGATGCGCCAGCGCCCGGTGCGTACCGCCGCGGGCGCCTCGACCATCGTCGTGTCGATCTTCTACCTGCTCGCGCAGATGGCGGGCGCGGGCATCCTCGTCTCGCTGCTGCTCGGCATCACCAGCGACGGCGGCAAGATCGCGATCGTCGCCCTCGTCGGCCTGCTGATGATCGTCTATGTGACCATCGGCGGCATGAAGGGCACCACATGGGTGCAGATGATCAAGGCCGTGCTGCTCATCGCGGGCACGCTGCTGATCACCTTCCTGGTGCTGTGGAAGTTCAACTTCAACCTCTCCGACCTCCTCGGCGAGGCCGCCGCGAAGAGCGAGACGGGACAGCAGGGCAACCCCGACGCCTTCCTGGAGCCCGGCCTCAGGTACGGCGTCGACGGCATGACCAAGCTGGACTTCATCTCGCTCGGCATCGCGCTCGTCCTCGGCACCGCCGGGCTCCCGCACATCCTGATCCGCTTCTACACCGTGCCCACCGCCCAGGCAGCCCGTAAGTCGGTCAACTGGGCCATCGGCATCATCGGCGGCTTCTACCTCATGACGATCGCGCTCGGCTTCGGCGCCGCCGCCATCGTCGGGCCCGCCGAGATCAAGGCGTCCAACCCGGCCGGCAACACCGCCGCCCCGCTCCTCGCCCTGCACATCGGAGGCGTCGACTCCACCTGGGGCGCGATCCTGCTGTCCGTGATCTCGGCCGTCGCCTTCGCCACCATCCTCGCCGTCGTCGCCGGGCTCACGCTGGCCTCCTCGTCGTCGTTCGCGCACGACATCTACGCCAACGTGATCCGCAGGGGACAGGCCACGGAGAAGGAGGAGGTCCGCGCCGCCCGCTGGGCGACCGTCTTCATCGGCATCGTCTCCATCGCCCTCGGCGCACTCGCCCGCGACCTGAACGTGGCCGGCCTCGTCGCCCTCGCCTTCGCGGTCGCCGCCTCCGCCAACCTGCCCACGATCCTCTACAGCCTGTTCTGGAAGAAGTTCACCACTCAGGGCGCCCTGTGGTCCATCTACGGAGGTCTCGCCTCTTCCGTCGTGCTGGTGCTCTTCTCGCCGGTGGTCTCCGGCAAGCCGTCGTCGATGTTCCCGGGCGTCGACTTCGCCTGGTTCCCGCTGTCCAACCCGGGCCTGATCTCCATCCCGCTGGGATTCCTGCTCGGCTGGCTCGGCTCGGTCCTCACCAAGGAGAAGCCCGACGAGGGCAAGTACGCCGAGCTTGAGGTCAAGTCCCTCACCGGCATCGGCGCCCACTGAGAGGAAAACGACACACGCACGTCAGCGGCCGCGTCGTAGGGTCCTACGACGCGGCCGCGCCGTAGCTCGTGGCAAACGGCCCCTGGTGTTGTCGGTGCACTCGCGTAGGCTCGAACGCGTCGGATCCGCGAAAAGGGAGGGGGCCCACAGTGCTCATCGACACATACGGCCGAGTGGCCACTGACCTGCGCGTTTCACTGACCGATCGGTGCAATCTGCGGTGCACGTACTGCATGCCGGAAGAGGGCCTGCAGTGGCTGGCCAAGCCCGATCTGCTCACCGACGACGAAATAGTCCGCCTGATCCGTATCGCCGTCACCGACCTCGGCATCGAAGAGGTCCGCTTCACCGGCGGAGAGCCGCTGCTGCGGCCCGGCCTCGTCGGTGTCGTCGAGCGCTGCGCCGCCCTCGAACCGCGCCCGAAGATGTCCCTCACCACCAACGGCATCGGCCTGGGGCGCACCGCAGAGGCCCTGAAGGCCGCCGGCCTCGACCGGGTCAACGTGTCGCTGGACACCCTGCGGCCCGACGTCTTCAAGACCCTCACCCGCCGCGACCGCCACCACGACGTGCTGCACGGCCTCGAAGCGGCCCGTGCCGCCGGCCTCGCCCCCGTCAAGGTCAACACCGTCCTGATGCCCGGGCTCAACGACGACGAGGCCCCCGACCTGCTCGCCTGGGCCGTGGAGCACGACTACGAGCTCCGCTTCATCGAACAGATGCCGCTCGACGCCCAGCACGGCTGGAAGCGCGACGGCATGATCACCGCAGGTGACATCCTGGCGTCGCTGCGCACCCGCTTCGACCTCACTCCGGAGGGCGACGCCGCACGAGGCTCCGCGCCCGCGGAGCGGTGGGTCGTCGACGGCGGGCCGCACCGGGTCGGCGTCATCGCCTCCGTGACCCGGCCGTTCTGCCGTGCCTGCGACCGCACCCGGCTCACCGCCGACGGCCAGGTGCGCACCTGCCTCTTCGCCACCGAGGAGACGGATCTTCGGGCCGCCCTGCGCTCCGGGGCGCCCGACGAGGAGATCGCGCGCGTCTGGCGGCTGGCGATGTGGGGGAAGAAGGCCGGATCCGGTCTCGACGACCCGTCGTTCCTTCAGCCGGAGAGGCCCATGTCAGCCATCGGCGGCTGACCCGGCTCCCGTGCCGCGCTCCCACTGCTCCAGCGTCACGACGTCCTTGAGGAAACCGCGCACCCCGAGGAACCGGGACAGGTGCTCACGGTGTTCGTCACACGCCAGCCACGTCTTGCGGCGGTCGGGTGTGTGCAGCTTCGGATTGTTCCAGGCGAGGACCCACACGGCGCCGGTACGGCAGCCCTTGGCCGAGCAGATGGGGGTCTCGTCACTCACCGGATGATTCACGGGATCATTGTCCCAGCATGGCGACGCCGAGCAGCCACGGGGGGAGCTGCCCGGCGTCGGTCCGTCGCTCCGACGGGGGATGCGGAGCGCGTAGGCAGTATGTCACGGGCAACAGGGTGCGGTGCACCGGAACTTCATGATTGATCTGAGGTTTTCCTGAGCTTCGAACCGCCGCCGGCGGCGCCGCCGTCAGCTCGGCCCGGACGCCGGACGGTCGCCCGAGGCGGCCTCCGTCGTCGGGCCGAACGCCCCCGGCCCGGATTCCGCTGCGTCCGGTTTCGGAGCCGCATCGAGTGCCGGTCGCACCGGCGCCGGGACGAACGTCGACGGCAGCGAAGGGGCGTTCTCCCGTCCCGCGTTGGCGATGACGACGGAGATGTAGGGGAGCAGTACGCCGAGGACCAGCGCCACCACGGCCACATGGCGCTCCACGTTCCACAGGACCGCCGCGAGGACCACGGAAAGGGTCCGTACCGACATCGAGATCACATAGCGGCGCTGTCTGCCGCGGACGTCGTCGGCGAGGCTCTGCCGTGCCCCCGTGATCCGGAAGACCTCTGCTCCGCCGTGCTTCCGCATCGCGTCTCCACCACCCGATTCCCGCGCGGGACGAACCCGGGCATTCCCTGTACCGGTCGTCTCCACGGTACGCCCGCCCTGCGCCGCCTTCGAGAGCGGGGCGCCCCCACGTGTGCGTGCTCGGTCTGCGCCGTGATGCGTATGGTCCTCCCCGACATGCGCTGTACGGCGGGTGGGCCGAGACTGGCGGCGTAACTGCTCACGCAGAGGCCGTACAAGGAGGCAGCCATGGGCTGGTTGTGGGCGATCATCGTGGGGTTCGTGCTGGGCCTGCTCGCGAAAGCGATCATTCCGGGCAAACAGCACAGCCCCCTCTGGCTGACCACCATCTTCGGCATCATCGGCGCCGTCATCGGCAACGCCGTGGCGCGTGGATTCGGCATCGCGGCGACACCCGGTATCGACTGGGGCAGGCACGCGCTGCAGCTGGGGGCGGCCATCGTCATCGTCTTCCTGGGCGACATGGCGTACACCTCCATGCGCGGAAAGAAACGCCGCACCGCCTGACAGACGGGGAGGCCGGGTGGGGCGGGATCGCCCCGCCCGGCCTCCCCGCCGTCCCGATCAGCCGGCCGCGACCTCGACCGCCGCCAGGTTCTTCTTGCCCCGGCGCAGCACCAGCCAGCGGCCGTGCAGCAACTCGTCACCGGTCACCACGGCGTCCTCGGCGGTCACCTTCACGTTGTTCACGTAGGCGCCGCCCTCCTTCACCGTGCGGCGGGCGGCGGACTTGCTCGGTGCCAGACCGACCTCGGCGAGCAGGTCGACCACCGGCAGCAGCTCGCCGACCCGGGCGTGCGGCAGCTCGGACAGGGCCGCGCGCAGTGTCGCCTCGTCCAGGTCGCCCAGCTCGCCCTGGCCGAACAGGGCCTTCGACGCGTTGATCACCGCGGCGCACTGGTCGGCGCCGTGGACCAGCGTCGTCAGCTCCTCGGCCAGCGCACGCTGGGCGGCGCGGGCCTGCGGACGCTCCGCGGTCTGCTTCTCCAGCTCCTCGAGCTCCTCACGGCTCCTGAAGCTGAGGATGCGCAGGTAGCGCGAGATGTCCCGGTCGTCCGTGTTCAGCCAGAACTGGTAGAACGCGTACGGCGTGGTCATCTCCGGGTCAAGCCACAGCGTGCCCGTCTCCGACTTGCCGAACTTGGTGCCGTCCGCCTTGGTCATCAGCGGCGTGGCCAGCGCGTGCACCTCCGCGTCGGGCTCCAGGCGGTGGATCAGGTCCAGGCCCGCGGTCAGGTTGCCCCACTGGTCGCTGCCGCCCTGCTGCAAGGTGCAGCCGTACCGCCGGTACAGCTCCAGGAAGTCCATGCCCTGCAGCAGCTGGTAGCTGAATTCCGTGTAGCTGATGCCCTGCTCCGACTCCAGGCGCCGGGCGACCGAGTCCTTGGTGAGCATCTTGTTCACGCGGAAGTGCTTGCCGATGTCCCGCAAGAACTCGATCGCGGACATGCCCGCGGTCCAGTCCAGGTTGTTGACCATGACCGCCGCGTTGCCGCCCTCGAAGGACAGGTACGGCTCGATCTGCGAACGCAGCCGGGCCACCCACAGCGCGATCGTCTCCGGGTCGTTCAGCGTCCGCTCGGCCGTCGGCCGCGGGTCACCGATCTGGCCCGTCGCCCCGCCCACCAGCGCCAGCGGCCGGTGCCCGGCCAGCTGGAGGCGGCGGACGGTCAGCACCTGCACCAGATGCCCCACGTGCAGGCTGGCCGCCGTCGGGTCGAAGCCGCAATAGAAGGTGACGGGACCGTCCGCGAGCGCCTTGCGCAATGCGTCCTCGTCAGTGGACTGGGCGATCAGCCCACGCCACTTCAGCTCGTCGACGATGTCCGTCACGGGTCTCGCGTCTCCTTGGGAAAGTGCCACTGAACGGGTCGTGGCACGTGCCATCGCACGTGCCGTTGAACGTCTACGAGGTTATACGCCCCGGCTGACCGAACTCATGTTGAAATCCGGGACCCGCACCGCGGGCATCGCGGCCCTGGTGAACCAGTCCCCCCACTCACGCGGCAGCGTCCTCTCAGTGCGCCCCGCCTCCGACGCCCGGGACAGCAGATCGACGGGCGACTCGTTGAAGCGGAAGTTGTTCACCTCGCCGACCACCTCGCCGTTCTCCACGAGATAGACGCCGTCCCTGGTCAGACCGGTCAGCAGCAGCGTCGCCGGGTCGACCTCGCGGATGTACCAGAGACAGGTCAGCAGCAGCCCGCGGCCCGTCGTGGACACCATCTCCTCCAGCGAGCGCTCACCACCGCCGTCCAGGATCAGGTTCCCCGCTCCCGGTGCCACCGGCAGGCCGGTCAGACCCGCGGTGTGCCGGGTGGTGACCAGATGCTCGAGCCTTCCGTCGCGCACCCACTCCGTCGCCGTGATCGGCAGGCCGTTGTCGAAGACCGAGGCGTCGTCGCCGGAGGAGTGCGCGATCACGAACGGTGCCGACTCGAGGCCCGGCTCGTGCGGGTCGCTGCGCAGCGTCAGCGGCAGCGGGGACAGCTTCTCGCCGATGCGGGTCCCGCCGCCCGGCCGGGAGAAGACCGTACGGCCCTCCGCCGCGTCCCGGGCCGCCGACGACCACATCTGGTACACCAGCAGGTCGGCCACCGCGGTCGGCGGCAGCAGCGTCTCGTACCGGCCGGCGGGCAGCTCGATCCGGCGCTCCGCCCAGCCCAGGCGCTGCGCCAGCTCGGCGTCCATCGCGGCCGGGTCCACGTCCGTGAAGTCCCGCGTAGAACGGCCCGCCCACGCGGAGCGCGCACGGTCCGGCGACTTGGCGTTCACCTCGAGGGTGCCGTTCGGCTGGTCGTGCCGCAGCCGCAGGCCCGTGGAGGTGCCGATGTACGTGGAGGTCATCTCGTGGTTGGCGAAGCCGTACAGCTCACGGCCGCCCGCCCGGGCCCGGGCGAACGCCTCGCCGAGCGCCGGGGCGAAGTCCGCGAACACGGCGGAGGTCGTCTCGGCGGGCGCGTCCGTGAAGCCGGCCGACGCCTCGCCCCCCGTGACCAGCGGCATGGCGTCCTCCGCGGGCCCGGCGCCGCGGGCGGCGGCCTCCGCGGCCCGCACCAGCGGTTCGAGATCGCCCGCGGTCACCGCGGAACGGGACACCACACCCGAAGAGGTGCCCTCGGCGCCGTCGACGGTGGCGATCACGGTCAGCGTGCGGCCCCGGGTGACGCCGTTGGTCGTCAGCGCGTTGCCCGCCCAGCGCAGATTGACGGAGGACTCCTCGTCGGCGATGACGACACAGCCGTCGGCGGTGGACAGTTCGAGCGCCCGCTCGACGATCTCGTGCGGCTTGCTGGTCCGAGGGCTCATCGACCGGCCTCCTGAGTGGTGTTGAGAATGCCGACGCCCCGGAAGAGGGCGGCAGGGCAGCCGTGCGAGACCGCGGCGACCTGGCCCGGCTGGGCCTTACCGCAGTTGAAGGCGCCGCCGAGCACATAGGTCTGCGGGCCGCCGACCTGCTCCATCGAGCCCCAGAACTCGGTCGTCGTCGCCTGGTACGCCACGTCCCGCAACTGACCCGCCAGCCGGCCGTTCTCGATACGGAAGAACCGCTGTCCGGTGAACTGGAAGTTGTACCGCTGCATGTCGATCGACCAGGAGCGGTCGCCGACCACGTAGATCCCGCGCTCGACGCCGCCGATCAGGTCCTCCGTCGACAGCCCGCCCGGATCCGGCCGCAGCGACACGTTCGCCATCCGCTGCACCGGCACATGCGCGGGGGAGTCGGCGTAGGCGCAGCCGTTGGAGCGGCCGAGGCCCGTCAGTTTCGCGGTTCGCCGGTCCAGCTGGTACCCGACCAGCGTGCCGTCCTTGACCAGGTCCCAGCTCTGCGCCTCGACTCCCTCGTCGTCGTAGCCGATCGTCGCCAGCCCGTGCTCGGCCGTGCGGTCACCGGTCACGTTCATCACCGACGATCCGTACGCCAGCTTCCCCAGCTGGTCGAAGGTCGCGAACGACGTCCCCGCGTACGCCGCCTCGTAGCCGAGGGCCCGGTCGAGTTCGGTGGCGTGGCCGATCGACTCGTGGATCGTCAGCCACAGGTTCGACGGGTCGACCACCAGGTCGTACCTGCCCGCCTCCACGCTCGGGGCGCGCATCTTCTCCGCGAGCAGCGCGGGGATCTGCTCCAGCTCCGAGTCCCAGTCCCAGCCCGTGCCGGTCAGATACTCCCAACCGCGGCCGACCGGCGGCGCGATCGTGCGCATCGAGTCGAACTCGCCGCTCGTGTCGTCCACGGCGACCGCGGTGAGCTGCGGATGCAGTCGTACGCGCTGCTGCGTCGTGACCGTGCCCGCGGTGTCCGCGTAGAACTTGTTCTCGTGAACGGTGAGCAGCGACGCGTCCACGTGTGCCACGCCGTCCGCCCGGAGCAGCCGGTCGCTGAAGTCGGCGAGCAGCGCGGTCTTGTCCTCGTCGGACACCTCGAAGGGGTCGATCCCGTACGACGAGACCCAGGTCTTCTCGGAGTGCACCGGCTCGTCCGCGAGTTCGACCCGCTCGTCGCTGCCCGCCGCCGCGATCACCTTCGCCGACAGCTTCGCCATGGCGACCGCCTGGCCCGCGACGCGGGCCGCGGCGTCCATGGTCAGATCCACCCCGGACGCGAATCCCCACGCGCCGCCGTGCACGACGCGCACCGCATACCCGAGGGCGGTCGTGTCGGAGGAACCGGCGGGCCTGGCGTCCCGCAGCCGCCAGGCCGCGCTGCGCACCCGCTCCAGCCGGAAGTCGGCATGCTCGGCGCCGAGCGCGCGGGCCCGGGCGAGTGCCGCGTCGGCGAGTGCCCGCAGCGGCAGCGCGGTGAACGTCTGATCGATGTCGTGGGGCACGGCTGATGTTCCTCCAGGCACTGACCGGAATCGTTACGGCACGCAGTGAATCACGGAGCGGGGGCACCGTGTCCGGCGATTGCTGACGGCGTGGTCACGCGTGCCGGCCATTCCCGGAAAGCGGCACGGTTCGGGGCGTTCGGCTGTTCCGTTCGCCGGTCGCTCACGACACGTGGCGGAGATCGGCCGCAGTGTTCTCGACATGGTGACGACATCCTGCTCACGAGGAGGTCGGGACCCGGTCACCCGGTACCGGCCTCGCTGCGCTCGCTGGACGCCGTTCACGCGGCCGGGGCGCCGACCGCGGGGGACGCCCTCGACTGCCTGGTCACCCACGACGAGCGGATGCTCGACGCCGCACGGGAGGCCGGGATCGCGCGTTCGCGCCGGCACGGCCGGCTGAGGGCCGGATCACAGCGCTGGTTTCTGTAGGGACCCGACAGGGACCGCATCGCGGGGCTGTCAGGGACCGATTCCTCGTGCGGTCGGACGGACCGATAGGTTTTCCGGGTAGCCGCCTGGCCTTCAGGCGCTGCGGAACAGCTAGTGAAAGGGTGATCCGTTGAGCCGCTCGGTTCTCGTCACCGGAGGAAACCGGGGCATCGGCCTCGGCATCGCCCGCGCTTTCGCCGAGAACGGCGACAAGGTCGCCATCACCTACCGCTCCGGCGAGCCGCCCGCCGAGCTCGTCGAGGCCGGCTGCCTGCCCGTCCGGTGCGACATCACCGACACCGAGCAGGTGGAGCAGGCATACAAAGAGATCGAGGAGAAGCACGGCAACGTGGAGGTGCTGGTCGCCAACGCCGGCATCACCAAGGACCAGCTGCTGATGCGGATGTCGGAGGACGACTTCACCTCCGTCCTCGACACCAACCTCACCGGCACCTTCCGTGTCGTCAAGCGCGCCAACCGCGGCATGCTGCGCGCCAAGAAGGGCCGCGTCGTACTGATCTCCTCCGTCGTCGGGCTGCTGGGCTCGGCGGGGCAGGCCAACTACGCCGCCTCCAAGGCCGGCCTCGTGGGCTTCGCCCGCTCCCTGGCGCGTGAACTCGGCTCGCGGAACATCACCTTCAACGTCGTCGCACCCGGTTTCGTCGACACCGACATGACGCAGACACTCACCGACGAGCAGCGGGCGGGCATCGTCTCGCAGGTGCCGCTCGGCCGGTACGCGAAGCCGGAGGAGATCGCCGCCGCCGTGCGCTTCCTCGCCTCCGACGACGCCTCGTACATCACTGGAGCCGTCATCCCCGTTGACGGCGGATTGGGCATGGGTCACTGAACGACATGAGTGGAATCCTCGAGGGCAAGCGCGTCCTGATCACCGGTGTGCTGATGGAGTCCTCCATCGCCTTCCACACCGCGAAGGTGGCCCAGGAGCAGGGCGCGGAGATCATCCTGACCGCCTTCCCGCGGCCCACCCTGACCGAGCGCATCGCCAGAAAGCTCCCCAGGCCCGCGAAGGTCATCGAACTCGACGTCACCAACGACGAGCACCTCGCCCGCGTCGAGGAGCTGGTGCGCGCGGAGCTCGGCGGTCTGGACGGCGTCGTCCACTCCATCGGCTTCGCCCCGCAGGACGCCCTCGGCGGCAACTTCCTCCACACGCCCTTCGAGTCGGTGGCGACCGCGATGCACGTCTCGGCGTTCTCGCTGAAGTCGCTGACCACGGCGTGCCTGCCGCTGATGCAGAACGGCGGCTCGGTGGTGGGTCTGACGTTCGACGCGCAGTTCGCCTGGCCGCAGTACGACTGGATGGGCCCGGCGAAGGCCGCGCTCGAGGCCACCAGCCGCTACCTCGCCCGTGACCTCGGCAAGCAGAACGTCCGCTGCAACCTGATCTCGGCCGGTCCGCTCGGCTCGATGGCCGCCAAGTCCATCCCCGGCTTCTCCGATCTCGCCAAGGTGTGGGACGAGCGTTCCCCGCTCGAGTGGGACATGGCGGACCCGGAGCCGGCCGGCCGCGGCGTCGTCGCGCTGCTGTCGGACTTCTTCCCGAAGACCACCGGCGAGATCGTCCACGTCGACGGCGGCGTCCACATCATGGGCGCCTGACCAGCACGAACGCACACCGGGGACGCTCCGTCGACCGCTTCGTGCGGTGGGCGGGGCGTCGCCCGTTCGGCCCAGTGCGTGGGCGGCCGGACCCGGCGGCGGCGATGCTGGAGGAGCAAATCTTCCTTGTGGTGCTGTTGCGGCGCGTGCGTCGCAGCCCGGCCGAGGAGGTCCTGCTCGTGCGTACGACATGGCGCAACGCCTCCGTACTGGCCGCCGCGACGGTTCTGCTGGGGGCCGTCCCCCTCGCCACCCTCCAGTTCCGTCAGGAAACGCAGGACCCCCGGCCGGCGCCGACGCCGGACTACCGGGCTCAGTGCACCACCGTCATCGAGGGCTCACGGGTCACCGCCTACTGCCACAATCCGTATCCCTCCGCCGACCGGGTGCGCCTGCACATCGAGTGCGACCGCTGGTGGGACGTGGACGCGGACACGGCACCCGTGCTGCTCCGCGCCGCCGAGTACCGGGAGCTCACCGGCCGGTGCTGGAAGGAGATCCGCTCCGCCTGGGTCAGTCACCAGCCGATGCGGGCCGACGCAGGCACATGAAGGGATAGCCGGCCGCCTCCGCGGCCGCCGCGTCGCCGTCGCCCGCGCGGATCGCCTCGACCATCCGCGCGTGGTCCATGTGGTGCTCGGGGCGCAGCTCCCGGCCGACGTCCTCGCGCAGCCAGTCCCGCAGCACGTCCCCCAGGTCGGCGTAGAGCTCCGTCAGGACCTCGTTGTGAGAGGCGGCGACCACGGCGAGGTGGAACGTCGCGTCGGCCGCCACGAACTCCTCCGCGACACCCGACTCCCACGCCTTCTCGCGTCTGGCCAGCAGCGCGTCCAACTGCTTCAGGTCGCGCTCCGTGCGCCGTTCGGCGGCCAGCCGGGCCGCCGAAGACTCCAGGGTCGAGCGCAGCTCGGCGATGTGCCGCGGGTCGGCGTCGGCGAACCGGCGGTGCATGACGCCTGCCAGCTCGCTGGTGGCCAGCACGTACGTGCCCGAGCCCTGCCGAATGTCCAGAAGCCCGTTGTGGGCGAGTGCGCGCACCGCTTCACGGACGGTGTTGCGGGCGACACCGAGCTGCTCGACCAGTGCCGGTTCGGTCGGGATCCGCGATCCGACCGGCCACTCGCCCGAGGTGATCTGGTTCCGCAGCTGGGCGATCACCTGGTCGGAGAGCGCGGAACGCCGGGGAGAGGACAGCGCCATGGTGCTCCTTGTCGTGAGGCGTCCGCCCGGCGTCCGGCGGGCCGCCGGACCGTACGGGATTGGACAACCAATCATCCCATGATTCTATGATGGTTCGATGTCCGAGGAGATCCGCACCCTGAGCACCGCAGAAACGCCCCATGCCGCCCAGGACTCCGCAGTGCGGGCCCCGGTCCGGGCCACCGGGCTCGTCGTCGTAGGCATGGTGCTGGCCGCGCTCAATCTGCGCCCCGCCATCACCAGCCTCGGAGCCCTGCTCGAAGAGGCCCGCACCGGGTTGCACATGAGCGGTAGCGTCGCCGGGCTGCTCACCTCCGTACCACCGCTGTGCTTCGCCGTCTTCGGTGTCGCAGCGCCTCGGCTCGCCCGCCGCTTCGGGCCGGGCGCCGTCGTCTGCGCCGGCATGGCGGCCGTCGCGACGGGCCTGGCCGTACGGCCGTTCGCCGGCGGCACGGCCGCTTTCCTCGCCGCCAGCGCGCTCGCCCTCATGGGCATCGCCGTCAGCAACGTGCTGATGCCGGTGATCGTCAAGCGGTACTTCCCCGACCGGGTCGGTTCGATGACCGGCCTCTACTCGATGGCGCTCGCACTCGGCACGTCCCTCGCGGCCGCCGCGACCGTGCCTCTCACGAGCGCGCTGGGCGGCAGCTGGCGGGGCGGCCTCGCGGTCTGGGCGGTGCTCGCCGCCGTCGCCGTACTGCCCTGGCCGGGACTCGTGCGCGACAGCCGGGACAGCGCCTCGCCGGCGTCGGGTAAGGCCGTCGGCGCAGGGGAGTCCGCGGCCGCCCCGCGCATCACCCGCAGCCCGACCGCCTGGGCGCTGGCCTGCTTCTTCGGGCTCCAGGCGACCGGCGCGTACATCACCATGGGGTGGATGCCGCAGATCTTCCGTGACGCGGGCGTCCCCGCCGGGACGGCGGGCGTGCTGCTGGCCGTCACCATGGTCATGGGCGTGCCGCTGGCCTTCGTGATCCCCAGGCTCGCGACACGCATGAAACAGCAGGGGCCGATCGTCGTCGCGCTCGGCCTCTGCGGACTCACCGGATATCTGGGCCTCCAGCTGGCCCCGGCGGCCGGTGCCTGGGCGTGGGCCCTGCTGCTGGGCGTCTCCAACTGCTCGTTCCCGCTGGCCCTGACCATGATCGGCATGCGGTCGAGGACGGGAACGGGCGTCGTACGGCTCTCCGCGTTCGCCCAGTCCACCGGATATCTGATCTCCATCCCCGGGCCGCTGCTGGTGGGCGTGCTGTACCAGCACAGCGGCGGCTGGGACCTGCCGCTCACGCTGATGGCGGCCCTGCTCCTGCCGCAGATCGGCATGGGACTCCTGGCGGGCAGGGACCGGACGATCGAGGACGAGACCGGGATGCGAAACTGATTCCATGCCTGTGCTCGACCCGAACCCCCAGAACGGCCAGAAGAAGCTCCTCGGGATCTTCGGCCTCATCCTGCTCATCGGCGTGGTCATCTCCGTGATCGCGACGATCGCCGCGCCCTGATTCTCAGGGGGCTCGGTTCTCTTCCCGGTCTCGCCGGCAGGACCCCCACCGGGGCGCTCCGTGCGTGCGACGGCGGTCGTACTCGGTCCCTCGTTTCTCGGGACCTCCGCACTCCCCGTGCCTTCGGCGGGAGGCACCCCACTCCCCTCCGACGCTCCACTCCCTTTCGGCACTCGCGCACCCTTTCGGCTCACTCACCGCTCGAAAGCGGCCCGGTCGCAGGTGCGGCCACGGGGCCGGCCCGGCCGCACCCGTGCGGCGACGCGGGTGGCGCGGCCGCCGGAGCGGTCCGGTGGACCGTCGGGAGGCGAACCGGGCCCCGAACGAGAGGGGTGCCGGCACCACCAACCCCTAGGGGGCCAGGGTCAGGGTGAAGTGGGTGGGTCGCCGGATGGGCCGAGGAATCCATGATCCGTACGTTTGAGGTACTCGACCTCAGACCTACGGAGGCGGCCATGCCGGCCCATACGCGCCCCCGGTCCTCGGCCTCCGCCCCGGGCGGTGCCCTGCTGCCCTGGTGGGCACTTGCGCTCCCGGTGATCGCCTTCTGCGCGCTGCTGATGCTGATCGCCGGTCCCGGCCAGGCGCACGCCGCGGCGGGCGACGCTCCGGGGGCCGCCGAGTTCCTCCGGCTCATCCACCGGGCACTGGTCCGTTGACGGGGTCACTCTTCATGGCGGAGCACGTCAACACCCTGCGCCCGCTGGCTCATTTCATGCGAAGCTGGGTTGCATGAGCGCCGCTGTGTCTTCCGGGGGGACACCCCCCGGGTCTCCCGAATCCCGCAGGATTGTTCTCCTCCGGCATGCGAAGGCCGACTGGCCCGAGGTGTCCGACCACGAGCGCCCGCTCGCAGAGCGCGGCCGCAAGGACGCTCCGGTGGCAGGCCGGCGTCTGGCGGAGACCGGTATCGACTTCGACCTGGCCCTGTGCTCCACCTCGGTCAGGACCCGCGAGACATGGAAGCTCGCGGTGCACGAACTGCCGCACCGCCCGAAGACGGTGTACGAGGAGCGGCTGTACGACGCATCTCTCGGTGATCTGCTCGCCCTGCTGGCGGAGACCTCCGACGAGGTGAACGATCTGCTTGTCATCGGCCACAACCCCGGTATGCACGCCCTGGCGGACGCCCTGGCGGGCAGCTCGGAGGGTGACGCACTGACCCGTATGACCCGGGACGGCTTCCCGACCTCGGCATTCGCCGTCGTGTCCGTCAGCGGGCCGTGGAAGTCCGTGGAGCACGGTGTGGGAAGGCTGCTCGACTACTGGACCCCGCACGAGTGACCGGTCACGGTATGTGAGCGGCCCCCGGCACACTGTGCCGGGGGCCGCTCACATACCGGGGCCCGTCAGTGCTCGCCGGTGCCGTCGTCGGCCGCCTCGACCTCTTCGCGGGTGATGCCCAGCAGGTACAGCACGGTGTCGAGGAAGGGCACGTTGACCGCCGTGTGCGCCGCCTTGCGTACGACGGGCTTGGCGTTGAACGCGACGCCGAGTCCGGCGGCGTTCAGCATGTCGAGGTCGTTCGCCCCGTCGCCGATCGCGACCGTCTGCGTGAGCGGAACCCCTGCCTCGGTCGCGAAGCGGCGCAGCAGCCGGGCCTTGCCCGCCCGGTCCACGATCTCGCCGACGACCCGGCCGGTGAGTTTCCCGTCCTTGATCTCCAGGGTGTTCGCCGACGCGAAATCGAGCCCGAGCCGTTCCTTGAGGTCATCCGTGACCTGGGTGAAGCCGCCGGAGACGACGCCCACTTGGTAGCCGAGCCGCTTCAGGGTACGGATCAGGGTGCGGGCGCCCGGAGTGAGCCGTACCTCCGTGCGGACCTTGTCCACGACGGAGGCGTCGAGGCCCTCGAGCAGCGCCACGCGTGCGTGCAGCGACTGCTCGAAGTCCAGGTCGCCGCGCATGGCCGCGGCGGTGACCTCCGCGACCTTGTCCTCGCAGCCGGCGTGCGCCGCGAAGAGCTCGATCACCTCGTCCTGGATGAGGGTGGAGTCCACGTCCATGACGACGAGGCGCTGTGCCCGCCGGTGCAGTCCGGCGGACACGACGGCGACGTCGACGCCGATCTCGGCGGCCTCCAGGGCCAGCGCGGTCCGCAGCGGCTCGGTCTCGACGCCGGAGACCGCGAACTCGACGGCCGTGACCGGATACTTCGCCAGTCGGAAGATACGGTCGATGTTGCCGCCGGCGCCGGCGATGGTGGCCGCTATGGCCGCCGTGGACTCCGCGGTGAGCGGGTGCCCGAGCACCGTCACATGGGAACGTCCGCTGCCGCGCGGCCGGTTGTCGCCCGTACCGGAGATGATCTCGGCCTGCAGTTTGAGGGACTCCGCCCAGCTGTGCACGGTGGCGCGCAGTTCGCCCTCGGTGGCCCCGCCGGCCGTCGGCGCGGTGACGAGCGCGCACAGCACGAGCCGGCCCCGGGAGACGACCTGCTCGATGTCGACGACGTCGACGGCGTACGCGGCGAGGGTGTCGAAGAGCCCGGCGGTGATCCCCGGGCGGTCCTTCCCGAAGATCTTGACGAGAAGGGTGGGGACGTCGGTGCTGGGAGGGGGCTGCGATGCGCTCATGGTGTTACCACCGTATCGGGCGACGGCCGGAACGGGAGGTTCTGTCCCGCCTGACGGACACCCCGGGCGGGCCCGGAGCCGTCCTGCGGCGGGAAGGGGCGCCGGGACGGGCGATTGGCCTGGATTGTTCGGTTCACGCGTGATCCGTCAGCACTCGTGGGGGCCGTCGCCGCCGCGCCACGTCCGTCTCCGTCGGCGAACGTCCCAACTCCGTACCGAACGAGGTCCTCACACGGCCCGACTTTCGGATACGAGGCCGGGCCTGAAATAGTTCCCACGATGTTCGCCTTCCCTAGACTCCCGGCGACGGGGGAAGCTCGGGGGACAACTAGTGGGGCATGGAGTGCCGGAACTCGTACTGGAATTGAACGGAAGGACCTGGGCGCTCGATCCGTCCAGGTCGTACACCCTGGGGCGCGATCCCCAGGGGGATGTGGTGATCGACGACGCCCGGGTCTCGTGGCGGCACGCCACGATCAGCTGGGGCGGGCGCAGTTGGGTCATCGAGGATCACGGCAGCACCAACGGCACGTATGTACACGGCCAGCGGATCCATCAGATGGAGATCGGTGCCGGAACGGCGGTGCATCTGGGGAACGCCACCGACGGCCCCCGTCTCGGTCTGACCGGCGCCGGCGCACCGGCGGGAGCCGCGGCCGGCGCCTACGCCCAGGGCGCGCCGCAGGCCGCTCAGGCTCCGGTCCAGCAGCCGCAGCAGGCGGCCGCCCAGCAGGGCTGGCAGCAGCCGCCCGCCCAGCAGCCGCCCGCCCAGCAGCCGCCCGCCCAGCAGGGCTGGCAGCAGCAGCCTCCGCAGGTCCCGCACCAGCAGGGCCCGCCGCAGGGCCAGGCCGCTGTGCCGGCCCATGGGGACCGCAGCCCGACGACCTTCCACCAGCTGGCCCTCGGCCGGGTGATGCACATCGGTCGTGCGCTGGAGAACGAGCTCGTCGTCTCCGACCTGCAGGTGTCGCGTCACCACGCCGAGTTCACCGCGCACCCCGACGGCCGGTTCGAGATCCGTGATCTGGGCTCCCACAACGGCACCTATGTCAACGGTCAGCCGATCGCCAAGTCCGGCACGATCCTCATCGGGCCGAGCGACATCGTCGGCGTCGGTCACTCCACCTTCCGTATCGTCGGCGGCCAGCTCGAGGAGTTCGTCGACACCGGTGAGGTCTCCTTCTCGGCCCGTCACCTCACGGTGACCGTCGACGGCGGCAAGCAGATCCTGCGGGACGTCTCCTTCGGCGTCCCGGAGAAGTCGCTGATCGGTGTCATCGGCCCGTCCGGCTCCGGAAAGTCCACCCTGCTGAAGGCGCTCACCGGCTACCGGCCCGCCAACCAGGGCGACGTCCTCTACGACAACCGCAGCCTCTACAAGCAGTTCGCCGAGCTGCGCCAGCGCATCGGCCTGGTCCCGCAGGACGACATCCTGCACAAAGAGCTCACCGTCCGTAAGGCACTGAAGTACGCGGCCAAACTCCGCTTCCCCGGCGACACCGCCGAGGCCGAGCGTGAGGCCCGTATCGACGAGGTGCTGCGCGAGCTCAAGCTCGACATCCACAAGGACAAGAAGGTCACCTCGCTCTCCGGCGGCCAGCGCAAGCGTGTGTCCGTCGCCCTGGAGCTGCTGACCAAGCCGTCGCTGATCTTCCTGGACGAGCCGACCTCCGGCCTCGACCCGGGCATGGACCGTGACGTCATGCAGCTGCTGCGCGGTCTGGCGGACGACGGCCGCACCGTTCTCGTCGTCACCCACTCGGTGGCGGAGCTGGGGCTGTGCGACAAGCTGCTGGTCATGGCGCCCGGCGGCTCCGTTGCGTACTTCGGTCCGCCGGAGGAGGCGCTCAACTTCTTCGGCTACAGCACGTGGGCCGATGTCTTCTCGGCCTTCGAGAACTACCGCGACTACGACTGGGCGGGCCGCTGGCGCGGTTCGCAGCACTACCAGATGTACGCCGCGGACATCGACGCCGTCGCCGCGCAGTCGGTGAGCATGCCGTCCGGGCAGCAGATGCGCCAGCCGAAGCCGCAGAGCTGGGGTTCCCAGCTGTTCACCCTCATGCGGCGCTACATCTCGGTGATCGTGTCCGACAAGGGCTTCATGGCCCTGATGCTGATCCTGCCGGCGGTGCTCGGTGCGGTGAGCCTGCTCATCGACCCGGACAAGGGCCTGCTCGTCAACCAGAACGCGCAGACCGGCAGGATCATTCCGAACGGCACGGCCACCACGGTGCTGCTGATCCTCGCGGTGGGCGCCTGCTTCGCGGGCGCCGCCAACTCCGTCCGCGAGCTGATCAAGGAGCGGGTCATCTACGAGCGGGAACGGGCGACCGGCCTGTCACGCTCGGCGTATCTGATGTCCAAGGTCATCGTCCTCGGCATGATCACCGTGATCCAGGGCGGTCTGGTCGGGGCCATCGGCTTCGCCACCCGCGAGCTGCCCAGCGAGGGTCTGGTCCTCGGCGGGGCGGTCATGCTCGAACTCTCGCTGCCGATCATGGCGCTCGGCTTCACGTCGATGATGTTCGGCCTGATCATCTCCGCCCTGGTGAAGACGGCGGAGAAGACCATGCCGCTGCTGGTCATGTTCGCGATCATCCAGGTCGTGTTCACCGGCTGCCTGTTCATCCTGCACGGCACGGTCGGCGTCAACGAGTTCTCGTATCTGATGCCGTCGCGCTGGGCGGTCGCCGCCGCCGGAACGACGCTGGACTTCAACAAGATCAACCCGAACACGGACGATCCGACCAGCACCGACCCCCTGTGGGACCACGAGGCGGGCGCCTGGTTCCTCGCCATGGGCGCGCTGCTCGCGCTCGGCGCCCTGTGCGGGTTCCTGGTGGCCCGCTTCCTGCGCCGGCACGAGCCCGAGGTCATGCGCAAGTAGACGCGGCTCACGCGGCCGCACCACCACGCCGAAGGGCGCACCCCGTACGGGGTGCGCCCTTCGCGTCTGTGGCGTGTCCGCCGGCCGCGCCGCCGGCTCGTGTGTCAGCCGCCTCAGTAGGCGCTGTTCACGTTGTCCATGGAGCCGTAGCGGTCGGCCGCGTAGTTGCAGGCGGCGACGATGTTGGCGACCGGGTCGTACTGGTCCCAGGAGGTGCCGGGGACGTGGTAGGCGTCGAAGGTCGGCTTGATGACCTGCAGCAGGCCCTTCGAGGGGACACCGTTGATGGCGTTGATGTCCCAGTTGTTGATGGCCCGCGGGTCACCGGAGGACTCCCGCATGATGTTGCGGTGGATGCCGTCGTAGCTGCCGGGGATGTCGTGCTTCTTCATGATCGCCATCGCCTCGCGGATCCACCCGTCCAGGTTGTTCGGGTAGGTCACCTTCGCCGGCTTGCGCTCGGCGGCGCGACTGGCGGCCTGCTCCTTGGCGCGCTTCTCGGCGGCGGCCTTCGCGGCGGCCTTCTTCTCGGCGGCGGCCTTCGCCGCGGCCTTCTTCTCGGCGGCGGCCTTCTCGGCCTTCGCCTTCGCCTCGGCCTTGGCCTTGGCCTGCGTGGCCTTCAGCTGGGCCTCGAAGGCGGACTGCTGGCTGGTGATGCTCTCCTGCAGCGCGGCGGTCTTCTCGGCGTCGGCCTTGAAGGCCACCGGGGCCGCGGCGGCGGCCTCGGTCTGCACACCGGCCTCCGCGTTGCCCGAGGGGGCGAGGGAGAGAGCCACAGTGGTCGCGGCGACGGCGGCGACACCGGCGATCGCGGTCTTGCGGCTCTTAAGTCGTCGTCGGATCTCAGGGGTGATGAACGCGGACATACAGACGTACCTCTTCGAATAGCGGAAAGTCGCTCCAGGCCGGTTCGGCTCTGCGCTGTTCGGAAGCGACGTCGGCAATTCTTAGCTGGCGCAAAATCGCCTGGCAAAGGTGTGACGTACGATCCGCGGTAGTGGATCACATGTTCCCATTGTCCGGATTCGCCTGTGCTGTCCGAGGCTGGATGCCCCTTATGTGTCAACTAAAGAGTCTCGTAAGTGATCTGGGCCCTATGTGCGGGCTCACACCGCCCGTGCGGCGGCCTCACCAGCTGTTGCTCCAGCAATCCTGAGAGTGAGGTCCCTCCTCCGGAAGGAGGAGGTGGACGTCGCCGAACTCGTGCCAGAGGTAGCGGTGCCTCAGCGCCTCGGCGTACGCGCAGGTCAGCGCGGGCCTGCCGACGACCGCCTCCAGCATCAGCAGGTGTGACGCCTCCGGCTCGTGCAGGCCGGTCAGCAGCCCGTCCACCGCCCGCACTCCGCGTCGCGGGGTCACGATCAGGTCCGTCCACCCCGAGGCCGGCCGGACCACGCCGTCGGCGCCCGCCGCAGACTCCAGGGCCCGCACGGCCGTCGTGCCGACCGCCACGATCCGGCCACCCGCGGCACGTGCCGCGTTCACCAGCCACGCCGTCGTGGCGGGGACATCGAAGCGCTCCGGGTACGGCGGCTCGTGCGCCTCAGCCGACGCCACACCGGTATGCAGGACGAGCGGGGCGAACTGGACCCCCCTGCTCACCAGCTCCGCCACCACCCGCGCGGTGAAAGGGCGGGCCGCGCTCGGCATCTCCGCCGAGCCGGAGCCGTCGGGGGAGGGGAGCGCGAAGACCGTCTGGTACGCCGACAGGGGCTGGTCCCGCGCCGTGTACCCGTACCGGATCGGCCTGCCGTACCTCCGCAGCAGCGTCGGTACGTCCACGGACACCGATGCCCACCACAGCCGGTCGGCCCCGGGGGTGAGCGGCTCATCGAGCACCAGCCCGCCGCCGTCGGGCAGTCGCACGGCCGCCCCCGCCGGGCCGCCCGCCCGCGGCGCCGTGCTGCCGGCGCCGTCCGGGCGGCGCAGTTCAACCGCCCAGCGGCCGCCTCCACGTCCCTGCCCGGGATGCCCCTGGTCCCCGCGGGTCGAGAAGTGCACCACCACCGACTCGCCGCCGAGTCGCCCGTCGACGGCGGCCGCGAGGGTGGCCGAAGTGTTCACGACCAGCACGTCACCGGCGCGCAGCAGGCCCGGCAGCCGCCCGAAGCGGTGGTGCGACACCTCCGTACCCCGGGAGAGGAGCAGCCGCACGTCGTCGCGTCCCGCGCCCCGCTGCTCGGCCGGTGTCCGGGCGGACAACTCGTCCGGCACACGCAGCGCCTCCAGGGACGTCGCGGCCTGCGGCCCCCGCCTCATCGGATCTCCAGCAGGGCGGGCGCCGTGTACCGGCCGCCGGCCGGCCGGTCCTCGACCAGCCGCAGGAAGGCGGGCGCCACGGACTCGGGCGAGGGACGTGGATCCGTGTCGTCCGGCACCGCCGCCGCGTACAGGTCCGTCTGCATGTCACCCGGATCGACGCTCCACACCCGCAGCCCGGGTTCCTCGACCGCGAGCACGGCGGCGAGATGGTCGAGCGCCGCCTTGGAGGCTCCGTAGCCGCCCCACGTCTCGTACGCCTCCGCCGCCGCGTCCGAACTGACGGCCACGACGGCACCGGCTCGAGACCGCCTCAACAGAGGCAGCGCCTCCTGTACGAGGCCGAGCGCCGCGACCACATTGGTCTCCAGCGCCGCCCGCAGACCCGCCAACGGCAGGGCGTCGAGCCGTACCAGCGGCTCGGCGCCCAGCGCGCTCGCGTTGTTCACCAGCAGGTCCAGGCCGCCCAGCCGACCCGCGGCGGCCACCAGCGCGGTGCGGTGCCCGGCGTCCGTGACGTCCCCCGGCACCGCCGCCACACGCGTCCCGTGCCGTCCGGCGTGCTGGGCGCTCTCCTCCAGCGCGTCGGCGCCCCTGGCGCCCAGCACCAGGTCCCAGCCCCGCTCGGCCAGAGCCGCCGCCAGCGCCCGGCCCAGCCCCTTCGACGCCCCAGTGATCACTGCTACCGGCATGTTGCCCATCCCCTTGTCGTTCGGCGCTCGTTGTCCGCCGCCTGTGTGGATGGAGCCACCGTAGGAACGCATCGCAGTCCGCCGCCTCGTGCCCGAGGCCCCACCGCGCAAGGCACTTCGACCTACGTCCGCAGTCCCGATCGGATACCGTCCCCGGGCCGATACGGAGTGTCACACCCCGCCGGTACGGTGAGTGGCATGAGTCACCGACCCGGCTCCGGCCTCGCCGCTGTGAGCACCGCCCTCCTCGCCATGAGCAGACATCTCGAGGTGCGCGACGTGCTCAAGACGATCGTGGCCTCGGCCCGCGAGCTCCTGGACGCCGAGTACGCGGCGCTCGGCGTGCCGGACGACCACGGGGGCTTCGCCCAGTTCGTCGTCGACGGCGTCAGCGACGCACAGTGGAAGGCGATCGGCCCGCTGCCCCGCCAGCACGGCATCCTCGCCTCGATGCTCCGCGACGCGAAGCCCGAGCGGCTCGCCGACGTCCGCAAGGACCCGCGCTTCGAGGGCTGGCCCTCCGCCCACCCGGACATGTCCGACTTCATCGGCCTGCCGGTGAAGGACGGGGACGAGGTCATGGGCGCGCTGTTCCTCGCCAACAAGAGATGCCCCCGGCCGGAGGGCGGCTGCGGCTTCACCGAGGACGACGAGGAGCTGCTGGGCATCCTCGCCCAGCACGCCGCGATCGCCCTCACCAACGCACGCCTCTACGAGCGCAGCCGTGAGCTCACCATCGCGGAGGAGCGCTCCCGCCTCGCCCACGAACTGCACGACGCGGTGAGCCAGAAGCTGTTCTCGCTCCGGCTGACCGCGCAGGCGGCCGCCGCACTCGTGGACCGCGACCCGGACCGGGCCAAGGGCGAGCTCCAGCAGGTGGCCCGGCTCGCCGCGGAGGCCGCGGACGAACTGCGCGCCGCCGTCGTCGAACTGCGCCCCGCCGCGCTCGACGAGGACGGCCTGGTCAACACCCTCCGCACCCAGATCCAGGTCCTCGACCGCGCCCACAGCGCCCGCGTCACCTTCGACACCTGCGCGATCCGGGCCCTGCCCGCGACGCAGGAGGAGGCCCTGCTGCGAGTCGCCCAGGAAGCCCTGCACAATGCGCTGCGCCACTCCGGCGCGACAGAGGTGGACGTGGTACTGGTCCGCCGCGGCCAGGGCGCGGTGCTCTCCGTCACCGACAACGGCAGGGGCTTCGAGCCGAGAGCGGTCCGCAGGGCGGGACGGCATCTGGGGCTGGTCTCCATGCGGGACAGGGCGAGCGGCGTGGGCGGCAGGCTGAGCGTCGAATCGGAGCCCGGCAAGGGCACCACGGTCGAGATGGAGGTCCCCGGTGGCTGACAAGAGGATCCGTGTCCTGCTGGTCGACGACCATCAGGTGGTGCGGCGCGGTCTGCGCACGTTCCTGGAGGTCCAGGACGACATAGAGGTCGTCGGCGAGGCGGGCGACGGCGCGGAGGGCGTCGCCCTCATCGCGGAGCTGCTGCCGGACGTCGTCCTCATGGACGTCAAGATGCCGGGCATGGACGGGATCGACGCCCTGCGCAAGCTGCGGGAGCTGGCCAACCCGGCCAAGGTCCTGATCGTGACCAGCTTCACCGAGCAGCGCACGGTGGTCCCCGCCCTGCGCGCCGGCGCCGCGGGCTACGTGTACAAGGACGTCGACCCGGACGCGCTGGCTGGCGCGATCCGCTCCGTACATGCGGGGCACGTCCTGCTGCAGCAGGAGATCGCCGGGGCACTGCTGGCCGACGACGCGCCGGGCAGCGGTACGGGCCGAGGCGGCAACCTTACGGAACGCGAGCGCGAGGTGCTCGCCCTGATCGCGGACGGGCGCTCCAACCGGGAGATCGCGCGGGCGCTGGTGCTGTCGGAGAAGACAGTCAAGACACACGTCTCGAACATCCTCATGAAGCTCGACCTGGCGGACCGGACCCAGGCGGCGCTGTGGGCCGTGCGGCACGGAATGACAGGGTGAGCGGATGACGGGTGACCAGGTGACGGGAGGCCGGATGACGGGGGGACCGGGCGGAGGCTGACCGACCGGCGGCCGTGTTGGTTGTGCGGAGCGTCAGACTCCGGTCCGAGATTCATACTGTCGGGTGGATGTCACCCACACGGCGCATCCTGCGCCACTTTCGGGCGTTCTCCATGGCGTGCAGCGGCGGCCGGCCGCAGCCAATGCCCAGGAGGAATGACGAAGTGAAGAACCTGAAGAAGGCCGCAGCCCTCACCATGATCGCCGGCAGCCTGGTTGCCGCGGGCTCGGGTGCCGCCTCGGCCACCACCGGCGGCGCCCACGCGCACGGCGAGGCAGTGGGCTCCCCGGGCGTCCTGTCGGGCAACGTGATTCAGGTCCCGGTCCACGTGCCGGTGAATGTCGTGGGCAACACGGTGAACGTGATCGGTCTGCTGAACCCGGCGTTCGGCAACGGCGGCGTCAACGCCTGACGGCTGCTTCGACCGCACCCGCGGCGTCCGGGCACTGCCCGGACGCCGCGCGGTGCGTGGTGGCGCCTGCGGCAGGCTTGCCCCTGCCCGCCTCTTCCCGGAACCGGGGCAGGCCCCGGACCCGTGCCCGCCGGGCGGCCAGGGCTCCGCCCGCCGAGGCCACCACGCTTCGCGCGGTGGCCTCGATCGCCCGCCACGGCCTGGGCGGCCGTGGGCAGGAGTGCCTCCCACGCCGCCAGGCGCAGGGGGAGCACCCGCCCGGGCCGGGCGGATCTCGCGCGGCGAGATCCAACCCCGCCGGCGACGGGGGAGCGGTGGTCCGGGGCAGAGCCCCCGGCTTCGGGAAAGGGGCGGTGGGGCAACAGCGCCACGCGGCGGACCGTCAGCCCCGCTCCCGCTCCTCCACGCAGGCGTTGTACGCCGCCACCTGCGCCCTCCGCGCCACCCGTTCCACCGGCCGCAGCGCCTCCACCCGGGCCGCCATCTCGGACGCGCTCACCGCACCGCCGTGGCCGTTCTCGTACGCGAGCGCGACCAGCATGCCGATCCGCCGGGCCAGCTCCAACACCCGTACCGCACGGGGCGGATAACCGGGCGCCAGCGTCCGGGCCGCCGCGCCCCGTTCCGCCCGTGCCCGGTACGCGTCGAGGGCCGCCTCCGCGACCGGGCCCGACGCCGCGACGTCGAGTCGCGTCATCGCCGCCGTCGCATCCCGCAGCGCCTCCGCGAGCTCCCGCTCCGCCTCGCCGAGCGACGGCACGTCCGCGGGCGGGGCCTCCCGCACCGGCAGGCAGTGCCATACGACCTCCACATGAAGGTCGCCGACCGGGCCCGCCTCGTACACCTCGGGCACCAGCCCGTACGCCGCCCCCGTCGCGACGACCGCCTCCTCGGCATCGAGGGCCCTGGCGTTGAACTCCGGGGGTCCGCTGAGTCCCAGGGGGTGGCCGGCGGCCGGGAGCGCCACCCGGTAGCCGGTGACGCCGAGCGCCCGCAGACGGCCGAGTGCGAGGGTGAGACCGACCGGTGCCGTTTCCCCGGGCAGTCCCTCGACACGGTGCACCGCGTCGTCACCGACAATGGCGTGCACCGCGTCGTCCGGTGACACAAGTCCGGCAAGAAGGGCGTTTCCCCATGCGGCCAGCCGCCCTGAGCGTGGTTCCGAAAGCATGGCACCAGCCTAGGGACCGGACCGGGCGACCGGAGCACTCACCCGGTGGCGTAGGTTTTCCCTGGGTGGTGTGCCCACAGGTGCGCCAGGTGCACAAAAGAACCCGAATCGCACCCGAACACCTCAAGACGATTGCATGGGGAGACTACGCGCTCATGAGCGATGTACTGGAGCTGGTGGACGTATCCGTGGTCCGCGACGGACGCGCTCTGGTGGACGACGTCTCCTGGTCGGTCAAGGAGGGTGAGCGCTGGGTCATCCTCGGGCCGAACGGCGCGGGCAAGACCACCCTGCTGAACCTCGCCTCCAGCTACCTCTTCCCGACCACCGGCACGGTCCAGGTCCTCGGCGAGCGCCTCGGCGGCGTCGACGTCTTCGAGCTGCGGCCCCGCATCGGCATGGCGGGTATCGCCATGGCCGAGAAGCTCCCCAAGCGCCAGACCGTGCTGGAGACGGTGCTCACCGCCGCCTACGGCATGACCGCCACCTGGCACGAGGACTACGACGAGGTGGACGAGCAGCGCGCCCGCGCCTTCCTCGACCGCCTCGGGATGACCGAGTACCTCGACCGCAGGTTCGGCACCCTCTCGGAGGGCGAGCGCAAGCGCACCATGATCGCCCGCGCCATGATGACCGACCCCGAACTGCTCCTCCTCGACGAGCCCGCCGCCGGCCTCGACCTCGGCGGCCGTGAGGACCTGGTCCGCCGCCTCGGCCGGCTCGCCCGTGACCCGTACGCCCCCTCCATGATCATGGTGACGCACCATGTCGAGGAGATCGCGCCCGGCTTCACACACGTCCTGATGATCCGCCAGGGCAAGGTGCTCGCCGCCGGTCCGATGGAGACCGAGCTGACGTCGCGCAACCTGTCGCTCTGCTTCGGCCTGCCGCTCGTCGTCGAGCGCACCGGCGAGCGCTGGTCGGCCCAGGGCCTCCCGCTCGGCTGAACTCCGCCCGGAACGGGGCACGGTGACCTTCCCTCGCCCCCTGTCCCGACCCCCTCCGGCGGACCTACCATGCCCATGTGGACATCGACGCATGGGTGTGGTGGCTGATCGGCGCGGTCGGACTGGGCATTCCGCTCGTACTGACCGCCATGCCGGAGTTCGGAATGTTCTCCGCGGGGGCGGTGGCAGCGGCCGTCGTCGCGGCGGTCGGCGGTGGCACGGTGGCCCAAGTG
This sequence comes from Streptomyces sp. NPDC048389, assembly GCF_040706335.1. NCBI lineage: Bacteria > Bacillati > Actinomycetota > Actinomycetes > Kitasatosporales > Streptomycetaceae > Streptomyces > Streptomyces sp. NPDC048389. Next base: position 68,742 of record NZ_JBEZKP010000036.1, read on the forward strand.
CTCGTGTTCGCCGCGGTGTCCGTGGCGCTCCTCGCCGTCGTACGCCCCATCGCGATGCGGCACAGATCGCAGAACCCCCGGTTCGCCAGCGGCGTCGACGCGCTGAAGGGCCGTCAGGCCGTCGTGCTCGAACGGGTCGACGGCCGCGGCGGCCGTATCAAGCTGGCCGGCGAGATCTGGTCCGCCCGCGCCTTCGACGCGAGCATGGCCTACGAAGAGGGCCAGCAGGTCGACGTCGTCGAGATCGACGGGGCCACCGCTGTGGTGATGTGAAGCGCCGCCACCCGGTTTCTTCCGGACCGAAGGGGCTGAAGGGGCCGAACCGGCAACACCGCGGCCCGTGTTCTGGGAAACTGATCATCGGACTCATCCGGCAGCGAAGGGCACAGGGAACGCGATGCAACCGATCATCATCGTCCTGATCATTCTGGTGGTGCTGGTCTTCATCGCCCTGATCAAGACGATCCAGGTCATTCCACAGGCCAGCGCCGCCATCGTCGAGCGCTTCGGACGCTACACCCGCACCCTCAACGCGGGCCTGAACATCGTCGTCCCGTTCATCGACTCCATCCGCAACCGCATCGACCTCCGCGAACAGGTCGTTCCCTTCCCGCCCCAGCCGGTGATCACCCAGGACAACCTGGTCGTCAACATCGACACCGTCATCTACTACCAGGTGACCGACGCCCGCGCCGCGACCTACGAGGTCGCCAGCTACATCCAGGCCATCGAGCAGCTCACCGTCACCACCCTGCGCAACATCATCGGAGGCATGGACCTCGAGCGGACGCTGACGTCCCGCGAGGAGATCAACGCGGCCCTCCGCGGCGTCCTCGACGAGGCGACCGGCAAATGGGGCATCCGCGTCAACCGTGTCGAACTCAAGGCCATCGAACCGCCCACCTCCATCCAGGACTCGATGGAGAAGCAGATGCGCGCGGACCGCGACAAGCGCGCCACGATCCTCACCGCCGAAGGCATCCGGCAGTCCCAGATCCTCACCGCCGAGGGCGAGAAGCAGTCGGCGATCCTGCGCGCCGAAGGTGAGGCAAAGGCGGCAGCCCTTCGCGCGGAGGGCGAGGCCCAGGCCATCCGTACGGTCTTCGAGTCCATCCACGCCGGGGACGCCGACCAGAAGCTGCTCGCCTACCAGTACCTGCAGATGCTCCCGAAGATCGCCGAGGGCGACGCCAACAAGCTCTGGATCGTCCCCAGCGAGATCGGCGACGCCCTCAAGGGCCTCAGCGGGGCGATGGGCAACTTCAACCCCATGGCCGGCATGGGCGGCGGCACCGTGCCCAAGCAGACCGGCGGCAACGGCAACAGCACCGAACGTCGCGAGCAGCCCCCCATCGACTGACCGCGCACCCCCTTCATGCATGATCGGTGAGGCCCCTCGACCTTCACGGCGGGGAGGCGACTCACGGACAGGTAAAGGAGATGGCGTTGTCCATCTGGGAAGCACTGGCGGTATTCGCGGCCGGCGTGGGAGCCGGAACCATCAACACCATCGTGGGCTCCGGCACTCTGATCACCTTCCCGGTGCTGCTCGCCACCGGACTGTCGCCGATCACGGCAAACGTCTCCAACGCGCTCGGGCTCGTACCGGGCTCCATCAGCGGAGCCATCGGCTACCGCGCCGAGCTGCGCGGACAGACCGCCCGGGTACTGCGCCTCGGCGCGACCGCTCTCCTCGGCGGCCTGGCCGGCGCCGCCCTGCTTCTCGCTCTGCCGTCGGAGGCGTTCAACACGATCGTCCCCGCACTGATCGCCCTCGCACTCATCCTCGTCGTCCTCCAGCCCCGCCTCGCCAGGGCCGTGCAGCGCCGCCACACGGCACGGGGCACCGAACCGAACCCGCACGGCGGGCCCGCGCTCCACACCGGGTTGCTCCTCGCCAGCGGGTACGGCGGCTACTTCGGCGCCGCCCAGGGCATCCTCTACCTCTCCCTCATGGGACTGCTGCTCGACGACAGCCTCCAGCGCATCAACGCCGTCAAGAACGTCCTCGGTGCCGTCGTCAACGGCGTCGCCGCCGTGTTCTTCCTCTTCGTCGCCGACTTCGACTGGACCGCCGTCCTGCTGATCGCCGTCGGGTCCGCCGTCGGCGGACAACTCGGCGCCAGGGTCGGCCGCAAGCTCAAGCCGGAAGTGCTGCGCGCCTTCATCGTCGTCGTCGGCAGCATCGCGATCGTCCAACTCCTGCTGCGCTGACACGGCGAGGCCCGCCCCCGGGGACCGGTGCACTCCAGGGGGCGGGCCTCGGCATCACGCCGTACGCCGTCACATGATGACGTCTCACGTCACTACGCCGCGGGCTGCGCAGCAAGCCAGTCGGGCAGCACGGCGCGCTCGCCCGACCTGAGCCCCAGCAGCATCGCCTCCGCCGGCGACGGGACGAACGGCTCGCGCAGCAGCGGCATACCCGCCTGCTCCGGCGTACGGTCCGCTTTACGGTGGTTGTCCTCCGCGCAGGAAGCCACCGTGTTCAGCCAGCTGTCAGCGCCACCGCGCGACTTCGGCACCACGTGGTCCACCGTCGTGGCACGCCGCCCGCAGTATGCGCACCGGTACTGGTCACGGACCAGCACACCTCGCCGCGACCACGGCGCCTGTCTTCGAAACGGCACCCTTACGTACCGGCAGAGCCTGATCACCCGGGGAACAGGAAGATCCACCGCCGCCGCGCGCACCCGAAGCGCCGGGTGGGAGTGCTCGACCACTGCCTTGTCCTGGAGCACCAGCACCACCGCGCGGTTCAGTGTCACCGTCGACAGCGGCTCGAAGCTCGCATTGAGCACCAGTGTGTCCCGCATCCTGCCCACCTCCGTTCACCGGCCCGGCCCCCCGACGGCGGGCATCGGCCTGGGATCAACTCTGGCCGGGCGAGCCGAGATGGACAACGCAATATCCGTGCATTGCCGGGGCAGGACACCAAGACCCCGGCAACAAAACTGCCCTGCCCTGGTCTCTCCAGGACCAGGGCAGGGCAAACGTGAAGCGAACTCTCAGCTCTGCGCGGGAGCCTCGTACTCGGCGAGCAGCTGGGCACGGGCGATCGTGTGGAAGCGCAGATTGAAGCCGACGACCGCCGGTGAGACATCGGCGTCCGGCCCGAGCTTCTCGCTGTCCACCGCGTACACGGTGAAGACATAGCGGTGCTTCTCACCGGCCGGCGGAGCGGCCCCGCCGAAGTCCTTGGACCCGTAGTCGTTACGGACATGCACCGCACCGTCGGGCAGGCCCTCGAACTTCCCGCTCCCCGCACCCGCCGGGAGTTCCGTCACCGACGCGGGGATGTCGAACAGCACCCAGTGCCAGAAGCCGCTGCCGGTCGGCGCGTCGGGATCGAAGCACGTCACGGCGAAGCTCTTGGTCTCCGGCGGGAAGCCCTCCCAACGCATATGCGGCGAGGTGTCACCCGCCGCCCGGACCTGCGCGTCCTTCAGCACCGATCCCGGCTCGATGTCTTCGCTCACCAGCGTGAACGAAGGCACCGCCGGATGAAAGTCGTGAGGAAGCGGAGCCCTCTTGAGCTCGGTCACGTCAAACCCTCCGATTCGGCCGTCCTGCCTCTTCCACCCCGAGCCTAGAGCCAGTTGCGACGCCCACCGACATCCGCCAGCCACTGGTTGAGGTAAGCCGCCCAGTCCGTCGACCGGAAGGTCTCGTGCCCCACCTGGAACGCCTTGTACGAGTCGCTGCCCTCGCTGAAGAGGCCGGGCTTCTTGTCCATCTCGAGGATGACGTCCATCTCCCGGTCGTCGGCGACGAACGTCAGCTCCACCTGGTTCAGCCCGCGGTACTGCTGCGGCGGAAGGAACTCGATCTCCTGGTAGAACGGCAGCCGCTGGCGCGTCCCGCGGATGTGACCGCGCTCCATGTCCGCGCTCTTGAAGCGGAAGCCGAGCTGGACGAACGCGTCGAGGATCGCCTGCTGCGCCGGAAGCGGGTGCACATTGATCGGGTCGAGGTCGCCCGAATCCACGGCCCGCGCGATCTCCAGTTCCGTCGTCACACCGATGTTCATCCCACGCAGGTTCTGTCCCTCGATCGTGGTGATCGGGGTCTCCCACGGGATCTCGAGACCGAACGGCACCACATGCACCGCGCCGGCCTTGACCTCGAAGGCGCCGCCCAGCCGCTGCTTGGTGAACTCGATGTCCTGCTTGACCTCCTGATCACCGCCCTCGACCTCTACCCGCGCCTGCAGACCGACGGACAGCCCCTCGATCTGCTGATCCACCGAACCGCCCTGGATACGCACCTCACCCTGGACGACCCCACCGGGGACGACGTTCGCCTCGGCAAGCTCCGTCTCGACGGAGGCGCCGCCGGCGCCCAAGCTTGCAAGCAGCCTCTTGAAGCCCATGTCCACTCCTTCTGGTCCTGACCCCTACATACGCCCGATGACCGTAGTCGGTTCCCGCGTCTCTCCGCGCTCTCCGTACTCTCCGCGGCTTCGCGGTCCTTCGGTACGCTCGAACCCGATGATCGAGCACCCTGACCGTACGCCGCTGCCCCGGGACTTCTTCGACCGCCAGGTTCTGGAAGTGGCCCCGGATCTCCTCAGCGGCACCCTGACCAGACGGACCGACGACGGCTCCATCGAACTGCGCATCACGGAAGTGGAGGCGCATGCGGGCGAGGCCGTCCCCGGCACGCACGCCTTCCGCGGCCGCACCGCGAGCAACAAGGTCGTGTTCGGCCCGCCGGGCCACGCATACGTGTACTTGGCCTACGAGACGTCAAGGCGCTCAGCGTGAACGTCGACCTCCTCGCCCATCCCGCTGAAGAGGTCGCCCCCCAAGCTGCTCGGGAGCGTCCTCACCTGCAAGACCCCCGAGGGAACCGTGAGCATCGCCATCACGGAGACCGAGGCGTACTCCGGCACGACCGACCCGGCCTCCCATGCCTACCGAGGCCGGACGCCCCGTAACGCCGTCATGTTCGGGCCCGCAGGACACCTTTACGTCTACCGGTCCCACGGTCTCCACTGGTGCGCCAACGTCGTCACCGGAACAGACGGTGTCGCCTCGGCCGTCCTCATCCGGGCAGGCAGGGTCGTCGAAGGGGAAGACCTGGCGCGCAGGCGGCGAGGAGCGAAGGTCGAGAGCCCACGCCTTGCGCGGGGTCCGGGGAACTTCTGCCAGGCGCTCGGTATCACGGCGGAGCACAACGGCACAGACCTGCTGACGGGTGCCTCGGTCGTGCTGTCCGAGGGCGAGTCGGGACCCGCTGCGCTCATCCGGGTCGGCCCTCGGGTGGGCGTGAGCAAAGCCCACGACTGGCAGCATCGCTTCTACCTCGCCGGTGATCCGACGGTCTCGGCGTACCGGCTGAGCCCGCGAGCCAGGCCGCCGGCCGGAGCCTGAGCCGCCGTGCGCCTTGCTCACCCACGGATGTGGCACTGCCTCTATGCGGTGTGCGGGCCGGAAGGGCAAGGTGAGCGGGTCCTGCTGCACGCCGGCGAAGTACGGGTGGGCGTCGAGCTTTCCCGGAAGCGTCGGGTCTCGGCCCGGCACGACAAGGAACTGGCCAAAGGCCAAGGCCGGCTGGCCACCGCGCTCGACGTCGACCGCGCTGAACGGCGTCGACTTCTGCCTTGGCCCCACCGCACCCCTCTCTCTCATCCCAGGGCCACCGGCCCACCCCCGACCAGGTCAGCAACGGCCCGGGGACCGGGGTGGGCGGTGAGGGGCCCTCCACTCCTGGCGCTTCTGGATCGACGGCGACCCGACGGTGAGCCCCTACCGGGCTCACGTGCCGCGCCGCAGGAGCGGCAACGGAACTTGACTCGGGCATCGCGGACGCCTAACGTAGCCCGGGCCGCTTGAGACGGAGCACTGCTGTTCAGCAGATCCGGAGCGGCCATCCACTACTTAGACGACAACCTCAATCGGGTGCGGTTTCGGCATGCCGGAATTCAAGCCGCAATGACTCGATTATGAGTCGCCGGGGAAATCCGCTAAAGTTGTGGACACGCCGGAAGGTCGAAAGACCGGAAAGCGCCGAGGAAATCGGATCGGAAAGATCTGATAGAGTCGGAGACGCAAGACCGAAGGGAAGCGCCCGGAGGAAAGCTCGCAGGGAAGCCTGAGGGTGAGTACAAAGGAAGCGTCCGTTCCTTGAGAACTCAACAGTGTGCCAAAAATCAACGCCAGATATGTTGATACCCCG
>NZ_JBEZKP010000037.1:0-73421 GCF_040706335.1 Streptomyces sp. NPDC048389
CTCCAGCGCCCAGGCCCAGCGGGCCCGGGACGCGGCCGCCGATGCCCGGCGGCACGCGGCCGAGGCCACCCGCGCCGCCAACAAGGCCGTCGCCCTGGCGGGCAAGGCCGCCCGGGCCGCTCGCGAGGCCCGGGACGCCGCCAACTCCGCGGCGGTCCACGCCCGCAACGCGGGCGCTGCCGCCGAGAAGGCGGCCGACCACGCCGGTGACGCCGCCCTGGCGGCTACCGAGTCCACCAAGCACGCGGCCGAGGCCAAGAAGGCCGCCGACGCCGCGACCGCGGCCGTAGTCCAGGCAAAGAGCACCTACGACCTGGCTCGCGAGGTCGAGGCCGAGGAACTCGCCGACCGCCGTTACACCGAGGTCGAGCAGGCCAAGGCCCTGAAGGCCGAGTACGACGCGCACACAGCGCGCGAGCGGACGGCCGCCGCGGAGGCCCGTGCGGCGGACGAGGAGGCGCTGCGCCTGGAAGCCGAGGTGAACGAGCCGGACGCGGACCTGCAGGAAATCGCCGCCAAGGCCCGCAAGATCGCGCTGCATGTCGCCAAGACCCGCGGTCCGTGGAGCGTCACCACGGCCGAGGCCGCCCTGGCGGGTTCGGACGCGCTGGTCGTCGAATACATCCGGACCGGCCTGAAGGAGGCCGCCCGGCGCGACGAGTACGCACGCACGGTCAACCTGGCGTGGGACTCCGAGTACGAGAACGTCCGTACGGCCGCCAAGGCAGCGCTGACCGGCGACGCGGCGCGGATCAGCTCCTTCATCGCGACCGGCCAGCACGAGGCTGCCGCCAACGACTACCGCGTCCGCGTCACCCAGTTGATGAACAACGGCGGACGGGCGGTGACGACGGCGGGTCGCGAGGCACTGGAATCCGGCTCGACCGAGGCGATGCGCCAGTTCGTCCATTCCGGGTACTACACGGCCCGTACGAGTGACGAGCGCGTCCGCGCCGTCCAACTGCGCAGCTTCGGAGGGCCGGAGCTCAAGGCCGCGGCCGACGTGGCGCTGGCCGGACCGCCTCAGGTGCTGCACAGGTTCATCGAGGTGGAGCAGTACAGCGCGGCGCGGCAGGACAAACTCACCGCGACGCACGTGTCCCGGATGCAGGGGCTGATCGCCGGGGCAGCCCGGGTGGCCGCGACGGCGCAGCAGAACGCCGCACTCGCCGCCAAGGTGGCGGCCGAGGCGCGCAAGGCGGCCGCCGAGGCGGCCGAGTACGCCAAGCAGGCGCAGGCGTCCGCGGTTCAGGCGGGGGAGCATGCCGAGGAGGCCGACGCCCACGCCGACGCCGCGGAGACGTCCGCCGCCGAAGCCGCCGCCTCGGCCCGGACGGCCCGCGCCGCCGAAGCCGACGCCAAGAACGCCGTGCGCAGGGCCGACCTGTCGGCGAACCAGGCCCAGGCGTCCGCCGCGGCGGCGCAGGCTTCCGCGAGTGACGCCTGGGCGGCGGCCGACGCCGCGTACGCCTCTTCGGTCGCCGCCGGCAAGGACGCCGACGCGGCGAGCCGGGCGTCGACCGCCGCCGGCCTGGTGGCGTTCCAGAAGCTGCAGGAGGAGATCCGGCAGCACTTCGCGGATCTCGCCGCCGAGGCCGAGGAGCGCAGCCTGCGGGCGGAGGACGAGGAGTTCGCGGAGTACATGGCCAAGCTGGAGGAGATCGACTGGGGGAAGGTGCTCTCAGAGGGCGGCCACTTCACCCTCGATGTCCTCGGCCTGATCCCGGGCTTCGGCGAGGCCGCAGACGGCATCAACTGCGCCTGGTACTTCGGCGAGGGCGAAGTGGTCGACGCGGGACTGTCGTGCGCCGGCATGGTGCCGTTCGCCGGATGGGGCGCCGCGGGCGCCAAGTTCGGCAAGTGGGGCACCAAGGCGGACGACTTCTTCCGCAAGTTGTTCGGCAAGAACCCGGCGTTCGCGCTGTGCGCACGGTCGCTGGCGCGGTCGATGTCGCTTGCGGCGGCGAGCTCGGTCAGCTGCCCGGTGGGCTTCCAGAACCTGGGCAACGACATCTTCCAGTCACCGGGCGGCCTGGTCTACATGAGGGAAAACGCCAACAGGCACCGCATCGACCACATCATGGACCACACGAGGCCCAACCCGGACAAGCCGCTGCACGGCGTCTTCAACGAGAAGGACCAGGGCGAGCTCCTGTCACTGATCGACGACGCCTGGAGCAGGCGCGGCAGCGACCCGATCGTCAACCGGGGCAACAAGGTCTTCCCCGTCGAGTACGAGAACCCCATCGGCGAGGGCGGCGAAAGGTTCATGTGCATCGTCACCCGGTACAAGAGCAAGAAGTACCGGGTCATCACCGCGTACCCGTCCGCGTCGAGGGACTGCCCGACGGCGTGACGGGACGAGGACGACCCCGAGGGCCGGCGGACCGGGCTTCCCGGCCGCCGGCCCTCACCCACAGCCACAGCCACAGCCACAGCCACAGCCACAGCCACAGCCACGAACGACGGACTCCGCAGAAGGACACCGCCATGCTCTCCCCCGACCGCGCCCGGGAGCTCCTGCACGAGCTGGACGACCCCGGACACCTGGAGCTCCCCGAGCACCACGACCTACCCGCCGCCCGGCAGCGCTTCGCACGGCTCGCCGACGCCCTGGAACGGCGGTTCGGGCCGTCCGTGACGGCCGGCACGGTGCAGGACGCGAGCTTCCACGGCTACGTCTCGGTCCCGGCTCCGGCCGCAGGAACGGAGAGGCCCCTGTGGGTGCTGCTGAGCAACTTCGGCCCCTTCGTCACCGTCGGAACGGGCCGGGACTGGGGCCTGCCCGGCTGTGAAGAGGGCCTGAGCGACACCTTCGTGACCTGGCTCGACGAGCTCTGTACGGAGCTGGGATGCGTCTACGTACCCGTCGATCTGCTCCTGGAGCCGTACGACGGACCGAGCCCCATCGGGGAGGAGGACTTCCCCGAGGAGGTGCTGGCGACACTGGCGGCCCAGGACGGCGATGAGCCCGAGGAAGAGGCCGAGGATCCGCCGCCGGCCTGGTGGGACCGGTACTTCCAGTACATGTGAGCCTGCCCGCCCACCGCCCGCCCCGCCCCACCGCACCGCACTCGGTGCCCAAGCCAACCGGCTCGACCGGCACCGCAAGACGGGACGTCGCCGACCCCTACGGCACTGTCGCGTGCCTTGTCCGGCACCACGACCGACGGCCGCGAAGTCGACGGGGCGGGGTCGACGGGAGCAGGGTCGACGGGGCGGGGTCGACGGGGGCGGGATCGACGGCCGTGAAGTCGACGGCCCGTACGCGTGGCTGAGCAACGGCGCCGACGCCGGCGCGCCGAGCGGCCGCTGGAGCGGCCCGATCCGGTGATCGATCGGCTCACCCGCGCGGCTGAGCCGATCGGCGCTGAAACGCCCCGGCGTAGGCACGGCGTAGCGTGAACCCTGCCACCCGATACGCCCACCGTGCACCCGAATAGGGGGCATTCACTCCCACTTGTCCGGCCTCATGAAGGTTGCGAGGTGTGTGCCGGTAGGCGAACATCGAGAGCAGAGTGTGCGCACGTCCGGGCGCACGCCGGGCGCGTGACGAGGCGTCACCCGGATGGACCACCTGGATGCGATCACATCTCATATGTGAGATAGCCTCCTGGGCATGGCAGACGACTACCTCGTACGTATCGGCAAGCTCATCCGTGACGCCCGTCAGCATCGCGGCTGGACACAGACACAGCTCGCCGAAGCGCTGGGCACGAGCCAGAGCGCGGTCAACCGCATCGAGCGCGGCAATCAGAACATCAGTCTTGAGATGATCGCTCGGATCGGTGAGGCGCTCGACAGCGAAATCGTCTCTCTCGGCTACTCCGGCCCCATGCATCTGCGGGTCGTCGGCGGCCGCCGGCTCTCCGGCTCCATCGACGTCAAGACGAGCAAGAACGCGTGCGTGGCGCTGCTCTGCGGCTCGCTCCTCAACAAGGGGCGTACGGTACTGCGCCGCGTCGCCCGTATCGAAGAGGTCTACCGACTGCTGGAGGTCCTCGGCTCCATCGGCGTCCGTACCCGCTGGATCAACGACGGCCGCGACCTCGAGATCGTGCCGCCGGCCGGGCTGGACATGGATTCGATGGACGTCGAGGCCGCCCGCCGGACCCGTTCCATCATCATGTTCCTCGGCCCGCTGCTGCACCGGATGGACAACTTCCGGCTGCCGTACGCCGGAGGATGCGACCTCGGGACGCGCACCATCGAACCGCACATGATCGCGCTGCGCCGCTTCGGCCTGGACATCACGGCGACGGAGGGCATCTACCACGCCGTGGTGGACCGTTCGGTGTCCCCCGGGCGCCCGATCGTGCTGACCGAGCGCGGTGACACCGTGACGGAGAACGCGCTGCTGGCCGCCGCCCGGTACGACGGCGTCACCGTCATCCGCAACGCGTCCTCCAACTACATGGTCCAGGACCTGTGCTTCTTCCTGGAGGCGCTCGGCGTCAAGGTGGAAGGCGTCGGGACGACGACGCTGACCGTGCACGGCGTCCCTGACATCGACGTCGACGTCGACTACTCCCCCTCGGAGGACCCGGTCGAGGCGATGAGCCTGCTGGCCGCCGCCGTCGTCACCGAGTCGGAACTGACGATCCGCCGGGTGCCGATCGAGTTCCTCGAGATCGAGCTCTCGGTGCTCGAGGAGATGGGCCTGGACCACGACCGCACCTCCGAGTACGCGGCGGACAACGGTCGGACCCGGCTGGTGGACCTGACGGTGCGCCCCTCCAAGCTGGAGGCGCCCATCGACAAGGTCCACCCGATGCCGTTCCCCGGCCTGAACATCGACAACGTGCCGTTCTTCGCGGCGATCGCCGCCGTCGCCCAGGGCCAGACCCTGATCCACGACTGGGTCTACGACAACCGCGCGATCTACCTGACCGACCTCAATCGCCTCGGCGGCCGTCTCCAGCTCCTCGACCCGCACCGCGTCCTCGTCGAGGGCCCGACCCGCTGGCGCGCCGCCGAGATGATGTGCCCGCCGGCCCTGCGCCCGGCGGTGGTCGTCCTGCTGGCGATGATGGCGGCGGAAGGCACGTCGGTGCTGCGCAACGTGTACGTGATCAACCGCGGCTACGAGGAACTCGCGGAGCGGCTGAACTCGGTGGGGGCGCAGATCGAGATCTTCCGGGACATCTGAGGGTCTTCGGAAAATGCGCCATCATACCCCTTCTGCCCTGCGTGAACGCGAGGCAGGAAGGGGCACGGCGGCGCTTCTGGGACTTTTGGCCGGAGCCGAAGGCGTCGTCTTGTGGGCCCGGAGTGAGTTCGGGAGAAGGGCCAGGTCAGGACCTTTTCCCGGCTCACTGCCCCGCGTGCGGGCGCCCAGAGCGTCAGAGGAGCGTCATGACCGACAGCCCATGCCTCTGCTCGGGGCAGAACACTCTGCCACAGCCATGCTCACCCGGCACGGCCCACGCTGCTTGCGCCAGCCACCGGCTCGCCCATCATGGCCCGCACCACATCCCGACCGTCAAACAGCTCGCGTCCCACACCGGGGCGGCCGCGTGACGGACATGCCGAGCTGCACGCGCGGCTCCTGGCAGATGTGATCGCCCTCGGCTCCGGGTTCCACGTCCGGCTCACCCACGCCACCGACACCGTGCGCGTCGCGGTCACCGACACCCGGACGGAACGCGTCCCCGTCCTCTCCGACGCGGACCTGCCCGGCGACGCGGAGTCCGGCATGCCCACGGGGTCTGGCCGAGGCGGTTGACGACGGCTGTGTCGGCGCCGCGCTCCAGCAGGAGCCGTACCAGGCCCGGCCGCTGGGAGCGTACGGTCGCGTGCAGCGGGGCGTCGCCGCGGGCGTCGACCGCGTCGATCGGGGCGCCGTGGTCGAGCAGGAACGTGTACAGCGGCACGGCCACGGTGCTGTGGTGGGCCGGAGAACTCTTGGTGGTGTTGCCACTCGGGCCGTCCAGTCGGGCACCGTGCTCCACGAGCAGCGCGAGCACCTGCAACGAGCGTTCCACCCACGCCGCCGGATCGGAGTCGTTCAAGGCCACGGCCCACACGGCAGGGGTGACGCCGTTGTTGTCGACGGCGTGCACATCCGCGTCGCACTCCAGCAGCGCCCGTATCACCTCAAGGGACGGCAGCGGGTCGTCCGCGCTGTACGGGGCCTTCACCGCCCGGTGCAGCGCGGTGGCCCCACTCTCGTCGCGCGCCGAGACGTCCGCGCCATCGGCGATCAGGCGGCGAACCAGTTCGGCACGCGCGGCGGGGTCACCGCCGCGCACAGGGTCGGCAGCGCTGAAAAGGGATTCGCTCATGACTTCGCTCACCGTGAGAACTCTGGGGCGGCCCGCTGACAACGGACCCTGGCAGGCTGGACGCCGAACCAGAAACGCAACGTAGAACAGACAATCCGGGCCGCAGGCCGTCAGCAGGCGGGTGCCGGCGGTTTCCGTGGCCGCTTCCGTAGTTCTACTGACCACCCGCGCCGGTCGACACGCACAGTCCAGGGGCGGCGGCATACTCAGCAGGGTCGCCTCGTCCAGGCAGCACGGCCCCGCTCGAGCCCCTCGGTCAGATGGGCCGGATTGACCCGCGCCCGCGTGGAATACACCCTTCCGCGCTGCTCCTCGATCCACACCACGTCACCGGCCATGCGTGTTTCCCCCCGTCGATACAGAGTTCATGCGCACGGGACGCGCAGCCCCGTGCGCCGGGTGTATGCCGGGCACAGGAACCAGTTCAGGGTTGTGACGTCGCCCCACGGCGCGTGTCGACGTCCCAGTTCGCCCATGCTTCCCCGGGCCTTGGGTGTGGCGGGCCCGCGACGTTCTGTGCGGCACGCGCTGCGCTGGGCGCGGTACGCGTCGCGGGCCTCGCCGCACACCGCACCCCGCACACCGCACACCGCACCCCGCACACCGCACGACAACCGGTCACGGAGGCGTCTCGCGCCCCGTACCGCCGTGGCGGGCCATCAACGTGGCCAGCGCCGCACGGGAGGGCACACCCGTCTTGCGGTACACGCGGGCGACGTGGCTCTCGACCGTGCGCGGGCTGAGGCAGAGCCGGGAGGCCACAGCCTGGTTGGTGAGGCCCTCGGCGACCAGTTCGGCGATCTCCCGCTCGCGCGAGGTCAGCAGGGACAGTTTGCCGGCCGGCCGGTCCGGTGCTGCTGTCGCGTCCCCGTGCCCGTGCACCGCCTGGCCCGTCCGATCGGCCAGGGCGACCAGCAGCAGCGCCCCGCCCTCCTCGGCCAGGCGGCGCCCGCGACGCCACATCTCGGCGGCACGGGCCCCGTCACCGGCGGCCTTCGCCGAGGGTGCGCCGAGCAGCAGGCTCTGCGCCTCCCTCAGGGTGGCGCCGGCTCGCGCGCTCTCCCGGGCGGCTTCGGCGAAGGCCCGTGCCGCCTCGGCCGGGTTTCCGCGATGGGCCTCGACCTGGCCGAGGGCACGGAGCGCGGCGGCCCGCCGGGTCGCCAGGTCGAGCCGTTCGGCCTCCTTGAGGGCACGCTCGGCCCAGTGTTCGGCTTCCTCCACCTCGCCCACGGCCAATGAGGAAGCGACGAGCAGTTCCAGGTATTCGGGGAGCAGGGAGGGCTGCAGCAGGGACAGATCCTTGCCGCCGCCGGCGGCCAGCAGCACGTCCCGGGCGCGGTGCGGGTCACCGGCGCCCATCGCGGCGAAGGCGAGCAGGGACCGTGACAACGTGGACCACCAGCTCCGCCCGGTGCCGTCCACCGCCGCCGTGGCCTCCTCGGCGGCGGTCAGCACGGTCGGATCGCCCGGCGGGCGGGCCTGTTGGAGGAAGAGGGCTCTGACCGCGAGGGTGAAGCCGAGCAGTTCGCCGCTGCCCAGGGCCCGGGCGATGGTCGCGGCTTCGTCGGCGAGTTCCAGGGCCGTGGTGACCCTGCATGTCAGGAAGTGGGCGTACCCCTTGCTCAGCAGGAGCTGGGACAGTATGTAGAGGCGGCCGGTGCGACGGGCTATGCCGGCGCCGCGGTCGCTGTGCCGTTCGGCGTCGGCGAAGGCGTCGAGCATCGCCTCCGTCCAGCCCAGTCGGACCAGGGGTTCGCACAGCCCGGCGAGGTCGGTGTCGGTGAGTGCGTCCGCCAGGTGGGCCGCGGTCCGGGCGAGCCTCGTGGCCTCGGCGGACTCCCCCTCGTGCGCCTCGCCCATGGCGGCCAGCGTGAGGGCGCCCATCTGACCGAGGCCGTCACCCAGAGCACGGGCGCTCTCCAGAGCGCGGGCGAGATCTTCGCGCACCTCCGGAAAGCGGGCGACGAACTGCGCGCGACAGCTCCATTCGATGACGAGCGCCGTCCGCTGGGCCGGCGACGGCCCCGGGCATCGGTCCAGTTCGCGGCGCAACAACGCGTCGGCTTCGGCGTAGCGCCCGAGCTGGCGTTCCATGACGGCGCACTGCACGACTGCGGATATCCGCAGGGCGTCGTCGTCCGCGTTCCTGCACGGAATGTCGATCACCTGGTGGAAGAGGTCCCGGCTTTCCCGCAGGGCTCCGGTGGCACCGAGGGCGCCGGCCCGCGCCAGCATCAACTCGCGGCGCTTGTTCACGTGTTCGGGAGTGCCGGGCAGTATCCGGAGGACCGCCTGGAGCCAGTGGGCGGAGGTGGCCGGCGCGGTCACGGCGGTCTGTTCGGCGGCCTCGGTCAGTACGACGGCGGCATCCGGGTCCCATCCGGTGAGTGAGCGCTCCACGTGGTGCGCCTGCTCGGCGAGGGGAGCGCCGGCCCGTGCGAGTGCGTCCGCCGCGCGGCGGTGGAACTCCTGCCGCCGCCAGGGGTCGGTGTTCTCGTGGACGAGGGCCCGGATCAGCGGGTGCCGCAGGGCCAGGCGGTGTCCGTCCCGGTCCGGTCGGACGAGATCTCGGCGCGTCACCTCGCGCAGGGCCTCGACGACGTCGGGCAGGGGCGATTCGGTGAGGGCGGCGATCAGGCCGGCCGTGGCGTGGTCGCCGAGGACCGCGGCGGCCTCCACGGTGCCGCGCTCCAGCGGGTTCAGCGGTGCCAGCTCGTCCAGCAGCAGCGCCCCCAGCCCGGCGGGAAAGCCGTCGGGGAACGCGTGGGTGGCCGATCGGCGCGGCACCTCGGGGAGCGAGGTCCCGGGCCGCCGCGAGCCTCGCTGCGATTGCAGGAGGGCGAGGAAGTACAGGGGATTGCCCTCGCTCGCCGCGTACAGCTCGGCCGCCCGCCGCCGTGGCAGGTCGTGGGCCAGTTCCTCGACGCAGTCCTGCTCGTCCAGCGGACCGAGGACGATGCGTTGCACCGCACCGGTGTCGGCTCCACGAGCAAGCGCCGCGGTGAGCGCGGCCGGGGCCTGGCGGGCCCGGCGCGCGACGACGAGCAGGAGGGGCGCCGGTACGGGATGTCTCACGAGATGGTCGACGAGCTCCAAGGAGGCGGGGTCGGCCCAGTGCAGGTCGTCGAGCACTACGACGAGCCGTTCGCCTCTGAGTCGGCGCAGCACGTCAGCAGTCGTCCGGTAGAGACCGAAACGGTCCCGGGTCCACTGCTCACCGGCGGGCTCGCTCCGCCCCCGCAGCACCGGCGGAAGCTCCCGCAGCGACGGGAACGCCCTGAGCGCCCGCGGGCCAAGGTCGGCGAAGGCGTCGGCGAACGGCTGGAAGGGGCCGTGCCGCTCGTACTCGGTGGCCCGGCCTCGCAGCACGATCACGCCCCGGCGGCGGGCGAGCGCGGTGAACTCCGCCAGCAGACGGCTCTTGCCGATGCCTGCCTCGCCGGCGATGTCAACGACGGCCGGACCGTCGGCGCCGATGCGCTTCAGGACCGCTTCGAGCCGGCCGAGCTCCATGGATCTGCTGACGAACGGCACCTTCGCCAGGCGCCCGTCCGGCTCCCCACACGACTCGGCCACCACGATCTCCCTAGGCACGGACCCGCCACGGTGCGGCGCGGCACCGCTGGCCTCGGCGAGGCCGGGCACCGGTTCGATGTCCAGGAGCCGTTCTACAGCACGGCTGTGACAGTGCCGTCCCCGTCACGACTCCGGCCTCCGCCCACCCGGGCACATGGTGTCCGACAGGGGCGCAGCGCCTGACACTACTGACCGGCTCTCTGGCGGGCCGCTGCTGGCTCGACGGCGGCCCGCCGACGGGCGCGAACGCTCAGGCGGCGTGGGCCTTCTCGCCCCTGGCCCCGTGCCGGGTGACGGAGGGTACTGCCCTCCTCGCCGACGCCGCGGCGGTCGGCGAGGGGCTGATCGTCTTCTGCGAGTGATCGGCTGCTATGAGGGCCGGTCGACGGGCGCACCCTCGGTGTCGATCCGCGTCCACGGTCCGCCGTAGGACCCGTCCTCGGCGGGCAGTCTCACCTCGGCCACTCCGTCGCGGAACGGCCGGACCTCGACGTACCGCCTGCCCATCGGGATGCGCCACTGCCCCTCCGCGTCGATCAGGCCGTAGGAGTAGGGATCGTCGGACTGGTCCTCGACCCAGCTCAGTTCCAGGTCCGCCGGGCTGTACGCGGGGCGGGGGAGGACGGCTTCGAGTGAGTAGCCGAGCAGCCGATGCGGGTCGGCCGCCTCGCCGGGGTCCGCGTCCGCTCCGAAGCCGGGCTCGGCGATGCGGTACTCGGCATCGATCAGTGTACCCGACAGCCATTCCGTGAAGCTGCCCACGTACTCGATCGCGGCCGAGTCCTCGACCACCCACACCCCGTCCTCCGCCAGCGCGTAGCCATTGATGTCCGACAGGTCGTAGCCGGCGAAGAAGGCATGACGGCACGGGGTGGGCGCGCCCTCGACCGCCTCCGGGAAACCGTGCTCCTCGTCGTGGATCTCGACCGACAGCACGGACATCGCCGCAGGCGGCAGGAAGGTCGTCCCCTGGCGGTCGTAGTACGAGAAACCGAGGACCGGATAGCCGACCTCCTTGACGAAAGCCCGGTAGTCGGCGGGCAGCAGGTGGTCCAGCCGGGCTCCGCGTGGATGGGTCGCCGACCGTGGCCAGCGCAGGTCGGCGGGTGCGTGGTCCAGCGCCCAGCCGAACCCCTTCGCCTGGAGCGTATGCTCGAACTCCCGCCAGCGGGAGACGATGTCGGTCATTTCACAGCTCCGATTCCAAGAGGTGGTTACGGTGCCCGGTAGGGCAGTTGACCGGGTGGAGGGCATCGCGGACCGGTCCGACCGGTACGAAGCGGCATTGCAGGTCCTCGCCTCGCTGAGGGACCACGAGGGCGGCCCCCACGCGTTCTGGGCTCTGCTGGAGCGCGGTGCCGGGGCGCTCGGCGGAGCCGGAGATCCACTGCACTGACCCCGACCGGGGACCAGGAGCTGTCCGAGCCGCTGCTGCACCACGGCGACCTCGTGGTCACCGGCCATCTTGGCACCGCGACCGCGGTGGTGGTCACGGGGGCGCTCACCGTCGGCGGCTGCCTGTACGACCACGGGCCGGACGGGCTGATCGTCGTCGGCGGCCGTCTGGAAGCGGGAGCGGTCTTCAGCGCCGGCGACCTGCTGGTCCGGGGCGACATCCGAGCGGACGTCGTCTCGTGCGCCGGCCTCGACTCCCGTACGACCGCCTCCGGCACCGTACGAGCGCGGCTGGTCCTCGAAGAGGATCTCCAGGGCGGCACGGTGGAGGCGGGCATCCGGCTCGACTACGACAGCTACCTCCTGGGGCGGTGCGACGACCGGGGGAAGCTGCGGGAGCGGCTGCGCGCACTGCTGGTGGACGAGGTCTTCACCGAGGACGTCGGCTGCGGGGACGGCGAGGCACGCCTGGACCGGTACGAGCTCTTCGACCGGCTGCTTGCGCGGGAACGGGTGTTCCGCGACGACACCCGCCGAGCGGGATACGGGTTCCCGCGGTCGTGAACGACCCCACCCGGGCCCCGGGCGACCGGCACGTCGGCGACGAGGGGTCCCACGAGGCGCCCAGCGCTCCAACCGGTCCGCAGCCGATGTGGGGGCACACGCATCGAGGCGTGCAGCCGTAGCGCGTTCCGCCACGGCGTGGAGGGTTTCCCGCAACGCCTCGTGACGGATGGACGGGCCGCTGCCGACGGGCTCGGTGCCGCTCTCGGTTCTGCTGCCCGCACAGGTCCGGGCACCGCGCCGGCCCACCGAGTTCACCCACCACGGGTCCGGCTCCACCTGAACCAGCCGCGCGGCGCGGAGACGGAAGCACGAGGTGGCGCGATCCCGGTACCGGAGCCGGGTCTCCCGGCCCGGCTCGGGTCGGCGGCGCGAGGTCGCCCGCACGAAACCCGGGCCCCAGGGGCCGATGTGGTTGCGGACATGCGCGACGCATCCTGTCGCCGTCGGCCTTCGGGGCGGCGGCATCGGCGATTCGACGGTCGGCATGTGCGGCACTCCGCGGTGGGGTGGGGCAGGGAACCCCGCGCCGGCTCGGAGTGTCGACCTGCCCGCGCGCTGGTCGAGCAGGGCGCGCACGGCGAAGGGGCCCTTCCAGCCACCGGCCGACAGGTGATCGTTCACCAGATCGCCGCCGTACGGTGTGGTCAGCCGCTTCTCGGACGCCGCAGCCATCCGCGGGACGACCGGCCGCCCGTGGAAGGGGCTGATCCGGTCGTGACCGGGCATGATCGCTCCTCGTCGTGGTGGGGCTGTCAAGCCTCGCACCGGCCACCTGTCGCGGGGATCCGTGGAAGTACGCCATTTGCTACGGAACTTGCCCCCCGCGCAGGCGGCTGTCGAGGACCTGGCAAGCGGACACTCGGCACCGGTGCCTCCATCGGCCGCAGCGCCGCGAAGAAGGACGTCGTCGGCGCGACGGAAGTGGAGCGCTCGCCCGCCGGCACCTGCGGAAGAGCGCCGGACCAAGGGCTCAGGAAACGGGCGAGTGGATCACCAGCGCACTGCCCTGCCCGCCGCCACCGCACATGGAGGCGACCGCGGTGCCGCCGCCCCGGCGCCGCAGCGCATGGGCGAGATGGAGCACCAGCCGGGCTCCGGAGGCGCCCAGCGGGTGTCCGAGCGCGATCGCCCCGCCGTCGGCGTTGACGATGTCCTCGGGGATTTCGAGCTTGGCCGTGGAGACCACGCCGACCGAGGCGAACGCCTCGTTGATCTCCACCAGGTCGAGGTCACCGACGCCGATGCCCTCCTTGGCCAGGGCCGCGCCGATGGCGTTGGCCGGCTGCTCGTGCAGGCTCGGGTCGGGGCCGGCGACCGTGCCGTGCGCGCCGACTTCCGCGATCCACTCCAGGCCGAGCTCTTCGGCCTTGTCCCTGCTGCACACCACGACCGCCGCCGCACCGTCGGACAGGGGCGACGAGGTGCCGGCGGTGATGGTGCCGGAGGGACCGAAGGAGGGGCGCAGCTTGCCGAGGACCTCCACCGTGGTGTCGGCACGCAGCGACTCGTCCTGCTCGAAGAGCACCGGATCGCCCTTCCGACGCGGCACGGAGACCGGAACGATCTCCTCGGCCAGGGCGCCCGTGCTCACCGCCGCGGCGGCCTTGCGGTGGGAGGCGGCGGCGAAGGCGTCCTGCTCCTCGCGGGTGACGCCGTAGCGGGTGTTGTACCGGTCGGTCGCGCTGCCCATGACGACATCGTCGAAGGAGCAGTACAGCCCGTCCAGTTCCATGCTGTCGGCCAGCGGCGTCTCGCCGAACTTGAAGCCGGCGCGTGCCTTGGGCAGGACGTGCGGGGCCTGCGTCATCGACTCCTGCCCGCCGGCCACGACCAGGTCGAACTCACCGGCGCGGATGAGCTGGTCGGCGAGGGCCACGGCCTCCAGCCCGGAGAGGCAGACCTTGTTGACGGTCAGGGCCGGAACTCCCATGGGGATGCCCGCTGCCACCGCCGCCTGCCGGGCCGGGTTCTGGCCGGCGCCCGCGGTGATCACCTGGCCCATGATCGTGTACTGGACCTGCTCCGGCCGCACTCCGGACCGCTCCAGGGCCGCGCGGATCGCCACGGCGCCCAGCTCGGCCGCCGAGAAGTCCTTCAGAGAACCGAGCAGCTTTCCCATGGGGGTCCGCGCTCCTCCCAGAATCACCGAACGTGCCATGTGTTCCTCCGAGTTGAGGGTTGTGGAGGCTGATTCATCGACTCCTCCGAAGGTACCCGTCAGTTACTTCACAGCCACGATGTGTGACCAACGGCACGTCGGAAAAGCACTGAACCGGAGCGGGGGAACAGGCCGGCAGCGGGCGCGGGGGCGCTCCCGGTCACAGCTCTTCCATGACGAAGTCGGCCTTGGCCGCGCCGCAGTCGGGGCATTCCCAGTCATCCGGGATGTCCTCCCACCGGGTGCCCGGCGGGAACCCGTACGCCGCCGTCCGCCACTCCCGGTCACCACCGCCGCGACGCCGGCCGGCATCCCGTCCCGGGCGGGGGCCGACGAGGGGTCACGGAGTCCGAAAAGGCAACTCACTGGCCTAAAGTGGGAGTCCTTCGGCGTCGTCCGGCGCGAGCAGTACAGCGATCGTCCACCGAGGTACGAGTACCACCTGACCTCGGCAGGCAAGGAGTTGAGGGACGTCCTGGTCACACTCATGCGGTGGGGCGACCGGCATCTGAACGCCGGCGATCCGCCCGTCCGCTGGCGGCACACGTGCGGCGAGATCCTCCAGCCGGTGGTGGTCTGCCACCACTGCGGCGAGACCGTCCGCAACAACGTCCACTCCCCCACCGGCCGCGGGGCGCCGGCCGCCGACGACGCGGCAGAGCAGCGGGAGTAGCACTGCCCGGCGCGGCGCACCCCGCGCGTACTGCCGCGCCCGCGGCACCCGTGGGAAGTGCTCGGCCGATGCCCGCCCCCTCTGGCGCTCGGATCCGCACCGCACCCGCCGGCCACCATCGCGGCGCTCGGCCGCAGCGCGCCGGAGCACCGCGCACCTCGCTCGCCGACCGCCCGGACGGCCGCAGCGGTACCGGGTGGGCGGGCCGTACCGGGTTGAGCGGGTACCGGGTGGGCACCCGTACCCGGTTGAGCGGGTACCGGGTGGGCACCCGTACCCGGTTGAGCCGGTACCGGGTGGAGACGGCCGGTGCCCCGCAGTGCCTGCCCGGCAACCGGCACCCGGCCCCCGGACGGCCCGAAACCCGCCCGTGCGGTACCCGCTTCGCGGTCAGCCGGCACGTACCGCCGTGACCGTGAAGCGCTCGACCTCGGCGACGTGGCCACCGGTGGATGCGACGATCGTCAGCACCGGGTCGGTGGCGCCGGAGAACGAGACGGACGACTGCCAGGGCTGGTCCTTGCCGCCCGCCGAGACACAGCAGTTCTCGCCCAACGGCCGCGCCGCCGAAGGCTGCCGCACCTCCACGCGGACGCTCTCGTCCACCCCGGTGATCCGCCCGCCCACGGTGGCCGGGGAGCGTACGACCGACCCATAGGCGGGCTCGGTCAGGGAGAACGTGGTGTCGTCGGTGCCCACCACCTCCCACGGGGCGTCGGGTCCGGTGCCGTAGCGCACGAGGTGGATGACCGCCGCGGTGCCGGTGGACTCGGTCCCGCTCAGCCCGACGCCGATACGCGCCTCCCTGCCGTCGACGGCCCGTGAGGTGACCCGGTCGATGTCCTGGAAGCCCAGGTACTGCTCGGTGAACGACAGGGCGGTCTGTTCCGCGTCGAGGTGCCACGGCTGGTGGCCGCCGGAGCGGTACCGGCTCTCCCAGCTCTCGGCCTGGGCGAGCGTGATGAAGGGCCACAGCGGCCGGAGGCCGGGGAAGCCCGGCAGCGACTCGCCGCGGTCGGACGCGGACGGGGTCGGCGACACGCCGGTGGTCGGGGCGGTGGGTGCGTCGGACGTGGGAACGCCCGACGACGGAGAGGAGGCCCCCGGTCCGCCGGAGGGCGACGCCGACGCGTCCGTGGAGCCGCCGGAGCCGGTGCAGCCGGTCAGCACGAGGGCGGTCGTGGCGGTCACGGCGACGAGCCGGGATACAAGCCAGATGTTCATCGATCCCCCAGAGAGCAGGTGACGGCCATCGCACTGGCCGTACAGGCCATCGTGCCACCCCGCCCCCGGACGCCGCCGCACGCCCCTGGAGCGCCGAGGGCCCAGAAGGCGGGCCACGCCCCGGCACGGGGCCGCCGGCACCACGAGCACCGGAAGAAAACTGCCCATTGACCTGACGGCACAAAGGGGCGTTCCATGTACATAAAGGACACATAAGGGTGCAAGTAGGAGGCGGCCCACCATGACCACTCACGCAGACATCGAGCAACACCCGGACCTGGCCGAGATGCGTTCCCGCTTCGAGCGGGCCACCGCTACGCCGCGCGCGCAGGCCGTCGAGACACTGGCCCTTGTCACGGGCCTCTACCTGGCGGCCTCGCCCTGGATCGCCGGCTTCAGCGGGCTGACCAACCTGGCCGTGTGCAACCTGATCACCGGAATCGCCTTCGCCCTGTTCATGGGCGGCTTCAGCTCGGCGTACGAGCGCACCCACGCCATGGCATGGACCGCATGCGCCATCGGCGCATGGACGATCGTGTCTCCATGGGTCGTCGCCGGAGCGATGGACACGACCCGCAGCATCGTCAGCAACATCATCGTCGGTGCGGTCGCGCTGCTCTGCGGCCTGGCCATGGCCGCCACCGCCGGCGCACGGGGCGGCCGAGGCCGCCGTCGTGGCCCCGGACCGAGTTCCGCCGGCTGACGGTCACCACGCTCAACGTTCACGGTCCTCGCAACTCCCACAGATCGCGGGTGTTGCGAGGACCGTTAGAACCCAAGAGGAGGCCGGGGCCTTCGCCCTGCCCGCACCGCGGCCAGAACGGCGAAGATCGCGGCCATGACGAAGGGGGCCGAGGGGCGGTCGGGCCGGGGAGCGGGGCGGCTCAGGGCAGGACCGCCACCCCGTCCACCTCGACCAGGCACTGCTCGTCCCACAGGCGTACGACCCCGACGACCGCCATGGCCGGGTAGTCACGCCCCGCCGACCGGCGCCAGATCCGGCCGAGTTCGGCGACGTGGGTGCGGTAGTCGGCGACGTCTGTGGCGTAGACGGTGACGCGGGCGAGGTCGTGGGGGGTGCCGCCGGCCGCGGCGAGGGCGGTGAGCAGGTTGCTCAGCGCGGTCTCGAACTGCTCGGGAAGCGTCTCGCCGACGACCTTGCCGTCGGTGTCGAGGGCGGTCTGGCCGGCGAGGAAGACCAGCCGGGAGCCGGTGGCGGTGACGGCGTGGGAAAAGCCGGTGGGTGGGGACAGTTCGGCCGGGTTGTGGCGCGACAGCGTCATACGGACTTCTCCTCGGGGCGGTGTTCCTCGGGGCGGTGTTCCTCGGGGCGGTGCTCCTCGGGCCGGTGCTCCTCGGGCCGGTGCTCCTCGGGCCGGTGCTCCTCGGGACGGTGCTCCTCGGGACGGTGCTCCTCGGCGTAGAGTTCCTTGGCGATGATCGTGCGCTGGACCTCGGTGGCGCCCTCGTAAATGCGGGGCGCGCGCACCTCGCGGTAGAGGTGTTCGAGGAGGTGCCCGCGCTGGAGGGCCCGGGCCCCGTGCAGCTGTACGGCGGAGTCGACGACGTACTGGGCGGTCTCCGTGGCCAGCAGTTTGGCCATCGCGGAGCGCTTCGGCACGTCGGCGGCCCCGGCGTCGTACGCGGCGGCCGCCGCGTACACGAGCAGCCGGGCGGCTTCCGTACGGGTGGCCATCTCGGCGACGCGATGGGCGACGGACTGCAGATCTCCGAGCGGGCCGCCGAAGGCCCGGCGGCCCGCCGTGTGGGTGACGGTCGCGTCCAGGGCGGCCTGCGCCATGCCGACGGCGAAGGCGCCGACGCTGGGCCGGAAGCGGTTGAGGGTGTTCATGGCGACGCGGAACCCGCGGTCGGGCTCACCGAGCAGGTCGTCGGCGGTGACCGGCACGCCGTCGAAGGTGAGCGCGCCGATCGGATGCGGCGAGAGCATCTCCAGCGCACTCCCGTCCAGGCCGGGGCGGTCGGCGGGCACGAGGAAGGCGGTGACCCCGCGGGCCCCGGCACCTTCGGTCGTCCGGGCGAAGACGGTGTAGAAGTCGGCCTCGGGGGCATTGGAGATCCACCGCTTCTCGCCGCTCAGCCGCCAGCCCCTGCCGTCCGGTACCGCTTTCAGGGCGAGGGCGGCGGCATCGGAGCCCGCGTCGGGCTCACTGAGGGCGAAGGCGGCGACGGCGCGGCCCGCGACGACGTCCGGGAGCCAGCGTGCGCGCTGCTCCTCGGTACCCGCCTGGACCAGTGGTGACGTGCCGAGTCCCTGGAGCGCGAGCGCGGTCTCCGCCTCGGTGCAGCCGTGGGCCAGGGACTCACGGAGCAGACACAGTTCGAGCGCGCCGGCGGTGAACAGCCGTTCCAGCAGCCCCAGCTCTCCGAGGGCCTCGACCAAGGGGCGGTTGACGCGGCCGGCTTCACCCTTCTCCGCGAGAGGGCGCAGCCGCTGCGCTGCCAGCATGCGCAGTTCGGCACACCGGGCGGCCTGTGCCGGATCGAGCGAGAATACGGGCATTCGTGCCCCCACTGAAGTCGGTCCGGCGGCGGCCGGGTGGCCTCGCCGGGTGGCCCCGAAAGCACGGTATCGCGAGCTGTTGACTGTCGTCACCATCACGATACGCTCATCTGGCGACGCCGACCCGACAGGGGGCGCACCATGGAGCTGACACCCTCGGCCCACATCGACACCTTCGCGCGCGACCATCTGCCGCCCGCGGAACAGTGGCCGGAACTGGTCTTCGACCTGCCTTCGCTGCACTACCCGCCGCGGCTCAACTGCGGCACGGAGCTGCTGGACCGCACGATCGAGCGCTTCGGCGCGGAGCGCCCCGTCTTCCGCTCCGGCGGCGGCGAGGTCTGGTCGTACGGGGAGCTGCGCGGGCAGGTCGACCGGATCGCGCACGTGCTCACCACGGAGCTCGGGATCGTCCCGGGCAACCGGGTGCTGTTGCGCGGGCCCACGACGCCGTATCTCGCGGCCTGCTGGCTGGCGGTGATGAAGACGGGTGCCGTGGCGGTCACCGTACTGGCGCAGCACCGGGCCAAGGAGCTGGCCACGGTGTGCGAGATCGCCGCCGTCTCGCACGCGCTCTGCGATGTGCGGGCGGTCGACGATCTGGCCAAGGCGGAAGTGCCGGGGCTGCGGATCACCGCCTACGGCGGGGACACGCCCGGCGATCTGGTCCGGCTGGCCCACGCCCGGACGGCGGAGCCGTACGAGGCGGTGGCGACCGCGGCCGACGACGTCGCGCTGATCGCGTTCACCTCGGGCACGACCGGCCGCCCCAAAGGGTGCATGCACTTCCACCGGGACGTGCTGGCGATCGCCGACACGTTCTCCGAACATGTGCTGCGGCCCGAGCCGGACGACGTGTTCGCGGGCAGCCCGCCGCTCGGCTTCACCTTCGGGCTCGGCGGTCTGGTCGTCTTCCCCCTGCGCGCCGGCGCCTGCGCCCTGCTGCTCGAGCAGGCGGGCCCCGGGCAGCTGCTGCCGGCGATCGCGGAGCACCGGGTGTCGGTGCTGTTCACCGCGCCGACCGCGTACCGGGTGATGCTGGACCAGTTCGACGGGCACGACACCGGTTCCCTGCGGCGCTGTGTCTCGGCAGGTGAGAACCTGCCCGCCGCGACGTGGCAGGCGTGGCAGGAGCGGACCGGGCTGCGGATCATCAACGGCATCGGCGCGACCGAACTGCTGCACATCTTCATCTCCGCGGCGGACGAGGCGATCAGACCCGGCACCACCGGCGTCGCGGTACCGGGATGGCAGGCTCGCGTGGTGGACGGCGAGGGACTGCCGGTGCCGGACGGGGAGCCCGGGCTGCTCGCCGTACGCGGTCCGGTGGGCTGCCGTTATCTGGCCGACGACCGGCAGACCCAGTACGTGCAGGGCGGCTGGAACCTCACCGGTGACACATACGTACGCGAGAGCGACGGCCGGTTCCGCTACGTCGCCCGCGCCGACGACATGATCATCTCTGCCGGTTACAACATCGCCGGACCAGAGGTCGAGGACGCGCTGCTGCACCACCCCGACGTCGCCGAGGCCGCGGTCGTCGGCAGGCCCGACACGCTGCGGGGACAGATCGCGGTGGCGTACGTCGTGCCGCGCGAGGGCGCCGCCGGCGGTGAGGCGGCCGCCGAGGAACTGCGAGACTTCGTCAAGCAGCGGCTGACGCCGTTCAAGTGCCCGCGGCGGATCGTCTTCCTGGACGCCCTGCCGCGCACGCCGACCGGCAAGCTGCAGCGGTTCCGGCTGCGAGCCCTAGAGTGATCACGTGGCCGAGCAGCACACTCCCAGATCCCTGATCGTCACCCTGTACGGCGCGTACGGACGCGAACGGCCGGGCCCCCTCGCCGTGGCCGAGCTGATCCGGCTGCTGGGCGCCCTCGGTGTCGACGCGCCGTCCGTGCGCTCCTCCGTCTCCCGGCTCAAACGGCGGGGGCTTCTCGTACCGGAGCGCACGTCCGGGGGCGCGGCCGGTTACGCCCTGTCCGAGGACGCCCGCCAGCTGCTCGACGACGGCGACCGGCGCATCTACGCCCCGTCGTCCGCCGACCTCTCCGACGGCTGGGTCATCGCCGTCTTCTCCGTGCCGGAGGCCGAGCGGCACAAGCGGCATCTGCTGCGCTCGCGACTGGTCAGACTCGGCTTCGGGGCGGCCGCCCCGGGGGTGTGGATCGCACCCGCCAGGCTCTGCGAGGAGACCCGGCACACGCTGCGGCGGCTGCAACTGGACGCGTACGTGGATTTGTTCCGCGGGGAGCATCTCGGCTTCGCGGCGACGGCGGAGTCGGTCTCGCGCTGGTGGGACCTGGCGGCCATCGCCAAACAGCACGAGGAGTTCCTCGACCTGCACGCACCGGTGCTGCGCTCGTGGGAGGGCCGACAGGACACCCCCGCGGAGGACGCGTACCGGGACTATCTGCCGGCCCTGGACTCGTGGCGGCGCCTGCCGTACGCCGATCCGGGCCTGCCCGGCGAGCTGCTGCCGCAGGGCTGGCCGGGCGGACGCTCGGCCGAGGTCTTCGGACGGCTGCACGCACGGCTGCGGGACGCGGGGGCGGCGTTCGTGACCGGGGCGGGCGAGCGCTGACGGAGCCGGCGCCGCGGTGGTCGCGCAGGGTGGCGGCCCGGCTGGTCGCCGCCGGGCGAGCCGCACCGGAAGGGCCGCACACCGGTCCCTGCCGCACTCCGGACCCGGGGCGCCGCACCCCGGGTCCGCGCCGCCCCCCGGTCCGTGCCGCCGTCCGCCCGGTGCCGCGCTCCCGTCCGTGCCACTGTCCGTCCGTCCGTGCCACTGTCCGTCCGTGCCGCACCCCGGTCGGTGCTGCTGTCACGAGTGCCTCAGTCGAGGGTGAGCCTCGGCTTGGGGGCGTCGGTACGGCCGGTGGGCGGCTTGCGGCTGCCGGCCCGGTACGGCAGCGGCCAGGGCGCGGCGTCGCCGGTGTAGCCCTGGTCGGCCGCCGCGTGGAGCGTCCAGTGGGGGTCGTAGAGGTGGGGGCGGGCCAGGGCGCAGAGGTCGGCGCGGCCGGCCAGCAGGATCGAGTTGACGTCGTCCCAGGACGAGATGGCACCGACCGCGATGACCGGCACATGTGCCTCATTGCGGATCCGGTCGGCGTACGGGGTCTGGTACGAGCGGCCGTACTCGGGGCGCTCGTCGGCGACGACCTGGCCGGTGGAGACGTCGATGGCGTCGGCGCCCTGTGCGGCGAAGGCGCGGGCGACTGCCACGGCATGCTCGGCCGTGGTGCCACCGTCGGCCCAGTCGGTGGCCGAGATGCGGACCGTCATCGGCCTGTCGTCCGGCCAGACGTCGCGCATCGCGCCGAAGACCTCGAGGGGGAAGCGGAGCCGTCGCTCCAGGGAACCGCCGTAGGCGTCGGAGCGTTGGTTGGTCAGCGGGGAGAGGAAGCCCGACAGCAGGTAGCCGTGGGCGCTGTGGAGTTCCAGGAGGTCGAATCCACAGTGGACCGCACGGCGGGTGGCCGCGGTGAACTGCCGGCGGATCTCGGCGAGTCCGGCGCGGTCGAGCGCGTGCGGGATCTGGTTGACGCCGGGGCGGTAGGGAAGCGGGGAGGCGGCGGACACGGGCCAGTTGCCGGTGTCCAGTGGCTGGTCGATGCCTTCCCACATGAGCCGGGTGGAGCCTTTGCGGCCGGAGTGACCGAGCTGGACGCCGATCGCGGTGCCGGGTGAGCCGTCGTGGACGAAGTCGGTGACGCGGCGCCAGGCGGCGGCCTGTTCCGTGCTGTAGAGGCCGGTGCAGCCGGGGGTGATCCGGCCCTCGGGGCTGACGCACACCATCTCGGTCATGACCAGACCCGCCCCGCCGAGGGCGCGGGCGCCGAGGTGCACGAGGTGGAAGTCGCCGGGCATGCCGTCGTGGGCGGAGTACATGTCCATGGGCGAGACGACGACGCGGTTGCGCAGCGTCAGACCGCGCAGCCGGAAGGGGGTGAACATCGGCGGTGTGTCCGGCGGGCAGCCGAACTCCCGCTCGACGGCGTCGGTGAAGGCCGGATCGCGCAGCCGCAGGTTGTCATGGGTGACACGGCGGCTGCGGGTGAGGAGGTTGAAGGCGAACTGACGGGGCGGCTGGTCCGTGTGGACGGCGAGCTCCTCGAACCAGCGCAGGCTGGCGGCGGCCGCGCGCTGGGTCGACTCGACGACCGGGCGGCGCTCGGTCTCGTAGGCGGCGAGGGCGGTGGGCAGGTCGGGCTGCTCCTCGACGCAGGCGGCGAGCGCGAGGGCGTCCTCGACGGCCAGCTTGGTGCCGGAGCCGATGGAGAAGTGCGCGGTGTGCGCTGCGTCGCCGAGGAGCACGGTGCCGCCGTGCGACCAGCGGTCGTTGACGACGGTGCGGAAAGCGGTCCAGGCGGAGGAGTTGCCCCGCAGGGGGCGGCCTCCGAGGGCCTCGGCGAAGACCTTGGCGCAGCGCTCGGTCGACTGCTGTTCGTCGCAGGCGTCGAGACCGGCGGCACGCCACACCTCCTCGCGCATCTCGACGATGACGGTGGAGGCACCCAATGGGTTCTGCGGCCCGAAGGGCCCCGTTGAGGGGTGGTGGTCGGGTGACGGGCGGGAGAAGGGATAACCGTGGAGCTGCATCACGCCGTGCTCCGTCTCGGCGATCTCGAAACGGAAGGAGTCGAAGGCGAAGTCGGCGGCGAGCCAGATGTACCGGCAGCGGTGCGTGGTGACGCGGGGCCGGAAGACGTCGGCGTGTGCCTCGCGGGTGGCGCTGTGGACGCCGTCCGCGGCGATGACGAGGTCGTGGGCGGCGGCCAGTTCGGCGGCGGGCGGGGCGGGGGTACGGAAGCGGAGACGGACGCCGAGGGACTCGCAGCGCTCGTGAAGGATCTCCAGGAGCCGGCGCCGGCCGAGGGCGGCGAAGCCGTGTCCGCCGGAGGTGAGGGTGTGTCCGCGGTGGGTGATGTCGATGTCGTCCCACCGTACGAACTCTTCCTGCAGCGCCCGGTACACCACGGGGTCGGCATGCTCGATCCCGCCGAGGGTCTCGTCGGAGAGGACGACGCCGAAGCCGAAGGTGTCGTCGGGTGCGTTCCGCTCCCAGACGGTGACCTCGCGGGCAGGGTCGAGCCGCTTGAGCAGTGCGGCGGCGTACAGCCCACCGGGGCCGCCGCCGATGACGGCGACGCGCAGCGGGCGGGCGGAAACGGCGGTGGGCGCGGGCGGGGCCACTGCCGGGTCCGCGGTCGGGGCGGGAGCCGGAGGGGTCGCCGGGCGAGCCTCGGCCGTGGCGGGAGGGGGTACCGCCCGGGCCGGAGAGCGTACCGCCCCAGCCCCGCCCGGGGCCGGAGAGGGTACCGCCCGAGCCCCGCCCGTGCCCGGGGTCGGAGGGGTGGCCGGCCAGTCCTCGGCCCGGGCCGGGACTGGATTGGCATGCGGGCCGGCTTCCGGGCGCATGTCAGCGGCCCTGCCACTTCGGGGGGCGCTTCTCGGTGAAGGCCGCGTGGAACTCCGCGTAGTCCTCGCCGTTCATCAGCAGCGCCTGGGTCGCCGCGTCCAGCTCCACCGACGCGGCGAGCGGCATGTCGAGCTCGGCCGTCAGCAGCGCCTTGGTCTGGGCGTGGGCCAGCGCCGGACCGTCCGCGAGGCGGCGGGCCAGCTCGGCGGCCCGGACATCCGCCCGGCCTTCGTCGGTCAGCTCGCTGATCAGGCCGATCCGCTCCGCCTCCGGCGCGCGGACCGCGTCGCCCAGCATGAGCAGACGCGTCGCATGGCCGAGTCCCACGACCCGGGGCAGCAGATAGGCCGCGCCCATGTCGCCGCCGGAGAGCCCCACCCTGGTGAACAGGAAGGCGAAGCGGGCGGACGGGTCCGCGATCCGGAAGTCGGCCGCCAGCGCCAGCACCGCGCCGGCACCCGCGGCGACGCCGTGCACCGCCGCGATCACCGGGAAGGGGCACTCCCGGATCGCGCGTACGACCTGGCCGGTCATCCGGTTGAAGTCGAGGAGCTGGGCGGTGTCCATGGACAGGGTCGCGCCGATGATCTCGTCGACGTCTCCCCCGGAGCAGAACCCGCGGCCTTCGCCGGCCAGCACCAGAGCCCGCACCGAGCGCTCCCTGGACAGCTCGGCGAGCAGGTCGCGCAGGTCGGCGTAGGCGCCGAAGGTGAGGGCGTTGAGCTTGTCCGGGCGGGCGAGGGTGACGGTCGCGACGCCGTCGTCCCTCGTCAACCGCAGATGGCACCAGTCCTCGGTGCGCGGGGCGGAACCGGTAAAGGGGCTCATCGAGGGGGCCTCCTTCGGAGCGGGCGGTCTGCTGCTGCCTCCATGTCGAAGCTATCACCCGTTTATGACTTCCGTCACGACTGCGCTATACGACTGTCCCGACTCCGCGAAAGTCCCGTCCCGGTTCTGGCACAGGTCCAGGCCCGCGCGGGCGTCCGCCCCCGGTTCCGCGTCCCGCGCTTCGTAGGGTTGAGAACTGGAACTGCCACCGAACGGGAAGTGCGCCTTGCTCCCACCCACCGGTCCCGCCTCGTCGCGCTTCGCGCTGCCGCACACCACGGCAGCCGTCCCCATGGCCCGCGCGCTGGTGCGTGCCGCACTGGAGGACGGCGATCACCCGGTACCGGCGGACTGCGACACCGCGGAGCTCCTCACAGCCGAGCTGGTCGCCAACGCGGTGGAGCACACCGCGGAGGGTTCACCCATAGAGCTCGTGGTGGAGCTGCTGCCGTCGGGCTGCCAGGTCGAGGTGCACGACGCGGACCCGGCGCCGCCCGCCGGGCTCACGGAGGGCGCGCCGATGCCGCGGCCGGATCCATGGCAGGAAGGCGGCCGCGGGCTGCTGCTGATCCGGGCGCTGAGCAAGGACTGCGGCCATCGGCCCACGGAGCGGGGCAAGGCCGTCTGGTTCATCCTCCTGACCGAGCCCTGACCCCGGCCCGCACCCCCGACCGAGCCCTGACCCCGGCCCGCACCCCGACCGCGCTCCGGGGGGCCTGTCCGGCCGCCGTCTCCCGGGCCCACACCCCACAGGCGCTACAGGCCGGCGGTGGCACCGCCGAGCGTCGCGACCATGACGGCCTTGATGGTGTGCATACGGTTCTCGGCCTCGTCGAAGACGACCGAGTGCTCCGACTCGAAGACCTCGTCGCTGACCTCCAGCTCCGCCAGCCCGTACCTCTCGTGGATCTCCCGGGCGACCTTGGTGCCCAGGTCGTGGAAGGCGGGCAGGCAGTGCAGGAACCTGACGTCCGCGTTCCCCGTCGCCCGCAGCACGTCCATGGTCACCGCGTAGGGCGCCAGCGCCTTGATGCGCTCGTCCCAGACCTCCTTCGGCTCCCCCATCGACACCCACACATCCGTGGCGACGAAGTCGGCGCCCCGCACGCCCTCGGCGATGTCCTCGGTGAGCGTGATCCTGGCGCCGCTCGCGGCGGCGACCCGGTGCGCCTCGGCGACGACCCCTTCGGCCGGCCAGTACGCCCTGGGCGCGACGATCCGGACGTCCATGCCGAGCAGGGCGCCGGTGACCAGGTAGGAGTTGCCCATGTTGAAACGGGCGTCACCGAGGTACGCGAAGGCCGTCCGCTCCAGAGGCTTGCCCGCGTACTCGGTCATGGTGAGCACGTCGGCGAGCATCTGGGTGGGGTGCCAGTGGTTGGTGAGCCCGTTGTAGACCGGCACACCCGCGTACGCCGCCAGTTCCTCGACGGTGTCCTGGCCGTCACCGCGGAACTCGATGGCGTCGAAGATCCGGCCGAGCACCCGCGCGGTGTCCTTGGCGGACTCCTTGCTGCCGATGTGGGAGCCGGACGGGTCGATGTAGGTTGTCGAGGCGCCCTGATCGGCGGCTGCCACCTCGAAGGAGCAGCGGGTGCGGGTCGACGACTTCTCGAAGATCAGAGCGATGTTCCGGCCGCGCAGTCGCTGGACCTCGGCGCCCGCGCGCTTGGCCGCCTTGAGCTCGGCGGCCAGGTCGACCAGGCCGCGGAACTCCTCGGCGGTGAAGTCCAGCTCCTTGAGGAAGTGGCGGCCTTCGAGATGTATCGCCATGATGGCTGCTCCTGCGTGGCGGATGCGATGACAGTGGAACTCTATACGATCCACTGCATTGCTATACAGCACCCCGTCCGACGACGCGCGTGATGGTCCGCACGACCGGCCCGGACGACCGGCCCGCACGAACGATCCGGGCCGGCGATCCGGACGGCTAGGACGGTGCCGTTCTAAACGGCATCCCTCTCGACGGGACAGCTCATGCAGCGCGGACCGCCCCGACCTCGTCCCAGTTCGCTCCCCGGGATCTCGATCACCTCGATGCCCTGTTTGCGCAGGTGCGTGTTGGTCGTCACGTTCCGTTCGTAGGCGACGACGACACCCGGTTCGACCGACAGGACATTGCAGCCGTCGTCCCACTGCTCGCGTTCCGCCGCGTGCACGTCCTGCGTGGCCGTCAGCACCCTGATGTCCTTCAGACCGATCGCGGCGGCGATCGCGTCGTGCATCCGCTCCGGCGGATGGTCACTGACCTTGAGCCCGCGCTTTCCCTCGGCCGGCTCGATGGTGTACGAGCGGAGCATGCCGAGCCCGGCGTACTGGGTGAAGGTGTCGCCGTCGACCATCGTCATGACGGTGTCCAGATGCATGAAGGCCCGGCGCTTGGGCATGTCGAGGGCCACGATCGTGCGGGCGGAACCGGCGGCGAAGAGCCCGCGGGCCAGCATCTCCACGGCCTGCGGTGTGGTGCGCTCACTCATCCCGATCAGCACCGCGCCGTTGCCGATCACCAGCAGATCGCCGCCCTCGATGGTGGAGGGATAGTCGTCCTGGCCCTCGGACCAGTGGTGGAACGGACCCGCCTCCGGGCCCACGAACAGCGGGTGGTGCTTGTAGATCGCCTCGAAGTGCACGGTCTCGCGCTGCCGGGCCGGCCAGCGCATCGCGTTGATCGAGACCCCGTCGTAGATCCAGGCCGAAGTGTCGCGGGTGAACAGGTGGTTGGGCAGCGGGTGCAGCAGGAAGTCGTCCAGGTCCATCACGTGGAAGCGCACGGACGTCGGCTCCGAATGACCGGCGAGGAACTCCCGCTTGGTCATCCCGCCGACCAGCGCCTCGACCAGGTCGGCGGTCGGCAGTTCGTCGAACGCGGCGCGCAGATGATCCGTGGCGAGCGGCCCGTACTCCTTTTCGTCGAAGACCCGGTCCAGCACGAGCTTTCTGGCCTCCGGGATCTCCAGCGACTCGCGCAGAAGATCGCCGAAGAGATGCACCTCCACCCCTCGGTCGCGCAGCACGTCTGCGAAGCCGTCGTGTTCCTGGCGGGCGCGGCGCACCCACAGCACGTCGTCGAAGAGCAGAGCGTCCTTGTTGCTCGGGGTGAGCCGCTTCAGCTCCAGATCGGGCCGGTGCAGTATGACCCGGCGCAGCCGCCCGGTCTCGGAGTCGACATGGAATCCCATGCCCCCATCCTGGCCGTGCCGCAGGCCGCTCACCCGTCGAACGGCTGATCGCGTCCGGAGTTCGTGCCCCGGGATCCGTCATGCGATGTATGCGCCCGGGTTCCGGCGGCGTCCGTCGGGTGACATGCCGCGCCTCGCGGGCCCGTCGGGCGAGAAGTCCTCTCGTCGTATTCCGCAGGCCGGCGCCTGCTGCAGCGCCCCGGACGCCGATGCGCCGCGGCGTCCTCGGTGAGGTCCGGCAGCATGCGCACGACTGCTCCCCCGTACTCCGTGCCTGATCACCCGCTCTTCACGAGCGGGTGATCACAGGCTGGGGCGAGCAACTGCCAACGCTGCCCGACCGGGACGCCACGTCCGGTCACAGCCGGGGGTCGACCGGCTCCGACTCCAGTGCCAGCACGGCGAACACGGCTTCGTGGACGCGCCACAGCGGCTCGCCGCCGGCCAGCCGGTCCAGTGCCTCGAGCCCGAGAGCGTATTCGCGCAGCGCGAGGGAGCGCTTGTGGTTCAGAAACCTGTTCCGGAGCCGTTCGAGGTTCTCCGGCCGGGTGTACTCGGGGCCGTAGATGATGCGCAGGTACTCGCGTCCTCGGACCTTGACGCCGGGCTGTACGAGCCGCCCCTTCCCGTCCCGTGCGAGTGCCTGCAGCGGCTTGACCACCATGCCCTCACCGCCCCGCCCGGTCATCTCCAGCCACCAGTCGGTACCGGCCCGTACCGACGCCTCGTCCGACGTGTCGACGACCAGTCGCCTGGTGACCTGGAGCAGGCCGGTGAGGTCGTGCTCCACCAGCTTGTCCAGCCAGGCCAGTTGTTCGTCGTGCGGTACCGCGGCGAGCGAACGGCCTCGGGCGGCGAGGATCTGGAACGGCGCGAGGCGCACCCCGCCGAGCCCGTCGGTGCTCCAGCAGTAGCGCCGGTAGGCGTCGGTGAACGCGGCCGCGTCGGCGGTACGCCCGTACTGCCGGGCGAGCAGGTCGGCGACCCCGGCACCCCGCGCGGCAGCGGCCTCCAAGGCGCCGACCGCCTTCGGCAGCACGGCCCCGGACGCGGCGCCGACCGCGGCGTACTGCGAGCGCAGCAGTCCGGACGCCTTGAGGGACCAGGGCATCAGCTCGGCGTCGAGCAGCAGCCAGTCCGTGTCGAGTTCCTCCCACAAACCGGCGGCGGAGACCGCCGCGCGCAGACGTTCCAGGATCTCCTCGGTGATCGCGGGGTCGTCGAAGAAGGGCCGTCCGGTGCGGGTGTGCAGTGCACCGGTCGGCCCTCCACCGCCCTCGGCCCGGGAGGTGACCGGGTCCACGCCGAACCGCTCACGCGCGGCGTCGGCGTCGCGGCAGACCAGTGCGACGGCCCGCGAGCCCATGTGCTTCTCCTCGCACACGACCCTGGCGACGCCGTCGGCGCGGTACTGGGCGAACGCCTCCGCCGGGTGCTCCAGACAGCCATCCTCGCGGGAGGTGGCGGTGGGCGCCATCGTCGGCGGCAGGTACGTCAGCAGCCGGGGGTCGACGGCGAACCGGCTCATCACCTCCAGCGCGGCGGCCGCGTTCTCCTCGCGGACGCCGATCCGGGCCATGTGCCGGGTCTCGACGACCCGCCGGCCCTGTACGTCGGCGAGGTCGAGGGGCCGGCCCTCCCGCCCGCCGGGCGCTTCGGTGAGCAGCGGCCTCGTGGGTTCGTACCAGACCTTCTCGGCCGGTACGTCGACCAGTTCGCGCTCGGGCCAGCGCAGGGCGGTCATCTTCCCGCCGAAGACGGCGCCGGTGTCGAGGCAGATGGTGTTGTTGATCCACGACGTGTCGGGTACCGGGGTGTGGCCGTAGACCACGGCGGCACGGCCGCGGTAGTCCTCCGCCCACGGGTAGCGGACGGGCAGCCCGAACTCGTCGGTCTCGCCCGTGGTGTCCCCGTACAGGGCGTGCGAGCGGACCCGGCCCGAGGTACGGCCGTGGTACTTCTCGGGCAGACCGGCGTGGCAGACGACCAGTCTGCCCTCGTCGAGGACGTAGTGGCTGACGAGTCCGTCGATGAACTCCCGTACCTGCTCCCGGAAGGCGGGGTCCTTGGCGTCCTCCTTCTCCAGCTGCTCGATCGTCTCCGCGAGTCCGTGGGTGTGCTGGACGTTGCGCCCCTTGAGCCAGCGTCCCAGCTTGTTCTCGTGGTTTCCCGGCACGCACAGGGCACTGCCCGCCGCGACCATGCCCATCACGCGCCGCAGCACTCCGGGGCTGTCCGGGCCCCGGTCGACGAGGTCGCCGACGAAGACGGCGGTACGGCCCTCGGGGTGGACACCGTCGGTGTAGCCGAGCTTGCCGAGCAGGGTTTCGAGTTCGGAGCTGCAGCCGTGGACGTCGCCGATGATGTCGAACGGTCCGGTGAGGTGGCGCAGGTCGTTGTAGCGGCGCTCGAGGACGATCTCCGCGCTGTCGGCCTCCTCGGCACTGCGCAGGACGTGCACCTTGCGGAAGCCCTCGCGTTCGAGGCCGCGCAGCGAGCGGCGCAGCTCCCGGCGGTGGCGTGCGATGACGTGTCGGGGCATACCGGCGCGGTCGGGGCGGGTGGCGTTGCGTTCGGCGCAGACGTCCTCGGGCATGTCGAGGACGATCGCGATCGGCAGGACGTCGTGCTCCCGGGCGAGGCGCACCAGTTGCCGCCGGCTCTCGGGCTGCACATTCGTCGCGTCGACGACCGTGAGCCGCCCGGCCGCGAGCCGCTTGCCCACGATGTAGTGCAGGACGTCGAAGGCGTCGCGGCTGGCACTCTGGTCGTTCTCGTCGTCGGCGACGAGTCCTCGGCAGAAGTCGGAGGAGATCACCTCGGTCGGCCTGAAGTGCCTGCGCGCGAAGGTGGACTTGCCGGAGCCGGTGGCGCCGACGAGGACGACCAGGGACAGGTCGGTCACGGGGAGCCGGCGGCCGGGGGTGGCGACCACGGCTTCTTCGGTACTGGTCATGCGGCTTTCGCCTCCTTCGAGGTCATCTCGAACACTGCCATCTGGGTGGGCGGGCCCACTTCGGGGTCCTCTGGGCC
The DNA here is from genome assembly GCF_040706335.1 of Streptomyces sp. NPDC048389. Taxonomy (NCBI): domain Bacteria; kingdom Bacillati; phylum Actinomycetota; class Actinomycetes; order Kitasatosporales; family Streptomycetaceae; genus Streptomyces; species Streptomyces sp. NPDC048389. The sequence continues at coordinate 30,861 of NZ_JBEZKP010000037.1, forward strand.
CACGGGTACGAACCGCACCGTGTAGCCGTGGCGCCCGGCGACGCCTTCCGCCCACTGCCGGAACTCCTCGCGGCTCCACTCGAACCGGTGGTCGCCGTGGCGCACACGGCCGGCGGGCAGCGTCTCCCAGCGGACGTTGTACTCGACGTTGGGCGTCGTCACGAGCACCGTGTGCGGCCTGGCCGAGCCGAACACCGCGTACTCCAGGGCCGGCAGCCGGGGCAGGTCCAGGTGCTCGACGACCTCGCTGAGCACAGCGGCGTCGTAGCCGGTGAGCCGCTTGTCGGTGTACGTGAGCGACCCCTGCATCAGCTTCACCCGTGCGGCCTGGCGCTCACCGAGCCGGTCCAGCTTCAGGCGCCGGCCGGCGATCGTCAGGGCGCGTACGGACACGTCGACGCCGACGATCTCGGTGAACCGGACGTCCTTCAGCAGCGCCTGCACCAACTGGCCCTGTCCGCAGCCCAGGTCGAGCACCCGGCTCGCGCCCGCGTCGCGCAGGGCCGCCAGGATGGCGTCCCTGCGCTGCTCCGCGAGCGGTACGGGGCGCTCCTCGGTGTCGGTGGTCTCGTCCACGGCGTTGTCCACGTCCTCGACCTGGAGGTCGTCGGCCTCGGCGAGGCGTACCAGTTCGAGGCGCTCCATGGCCTGGCGGGTCAGGCCCCAGCGGCGCGCGAGATAGCGGCTGGTGATCAGCTTCTGCTCGGGGTGCTCGGCCAGCCAGCCCTCGCCGGCCCGCAGCAGCTTGTCGACCTCGTCCGGTGCGACCCAGTAGTGCTTGGCGTCGTCGAGAACGGGAAGCAGCACATAGAGCTGGCGCAGCGCGTCGGCCAGCCGCAGCTCGCCTTCGAGTACCAGTTGTACGTAGCGGGAGTCGCCCCATTCGGGGAACTTCGGGTCCAGCGGGACGGGTTCGGCCGTGACGGAGCTCCAGCCGAGCGGTTGGAAGAGCTTCCGGACCAGTTCGGCACCACCGCGCGCGGGCAGCGCGGGCACCTCGACACGCAGCGGCAGCGGGGCCTCCGCCCGTTCGGGCAGGGCGGCGCACACACCGCGCAGCGCGCTCTTGAACACCGCGCTCAGGGCGACGGCCAGCAGGGACGACGCCGCGTACGGGCGGTCGTTGACGTACTGGGCGAGCGCCGAGTCGGGGGCGCCGCCGCGTCCTTTGCCCTTGCCGCGCCGCACCAGTGCCACCGGATCCACCTCCAGCAGCAGTGCGGCCGTGCACCGCTCGGCGGACGCCTCGGGGTAGAAGACGTGCGCCGTGCCGTGCGAGGTGGAGAACGCCTGCGCCTTGTCGGGATGCTTGTGCAGCAGAAAGCCCAGGTCGGTCGCGGGGCGCTCAGGGGTGCCGGTGGTACTGATCGTCAGGAACACGCGTTTGAGTATCGTCCCCTTCGGCCACCCCGACCAGGGGTTTTCCTCAGGCCACGGGGCCCTTTACGCCTTTTTGCCCCTCGTCCGGTGCGAGCAGCCGCGTGAGTTCCCCGATCTCCCGCGGACCGACCCGGCAGCACCCGCCGACCAGCCGGGCGCCCGCCGCGCACCATTCGCGCACCCGGGCAGGGTCGTACGCGGAACCGCCCCGCCAGGCCCGGGCGGCGGCGTCCCACCGCTCGCCGCTGTTGGGGTAGACGACGGCCGGCTTGCCGGTGACCCGGGAGGCCAGTGCCACCGCGGCGGCGGCCTCCCGCGGATCGCAGCAGTTGACTCCGACGGCGATCACCTCGTCCCGCCCCGCGCCGATCCCGAACGCCGCGGCAGCGTCCTGACCGGCGCGCGTCCGGCCACCGGCCAGGGTGTACGAGAGCCATACCGGGACGCCGCATCCCTCGGCCGCCCTCAGCAGTGCCTCCGCCTCTTCGGTGTCCGGCACGGTCTCCAGCGCGAGCACGTCCGGGCCGGCCGCGGCGAGCGCCTCGATCCGCGGCCGGTGGAAACGCTCCAGCTCCCGTACGCCCAGCCCGTATCGGCCGCGGTACTCGCTGCCGTCCGCGAGCATCGCGCCGTACGGCCCGACCGATGCGGCGACCCACACCTCGTGGTCGGCCGTCTGTGCGGCGGACCTGGCGAGGTCCACACTGCGCCGGAGCAGCCGGGCCGTCTCCGCCCGGTCGAGGCCCCACCGGGCGAAACCCTCGAACGTGGCCTGGTAGCTCGACGTGATGAGCACCTGCGCTCCCGCCCGTACGTACGCGGTGTGCGCTGCCGTGATCTGGCGCGGGTCGTCGGCGAGCAGCCGGGCGGACCACAGGCCGCCGGTCAGGTCGCAGCCCTGCGCCTGGAGCTGGTTGGACAGACCGCCGTCGAGGACGACGGGCCCGGCGGCGAGGGCGGCGGCAAGCGGGCGGGCGGGTTTCACGGCGGCTCCCTGCGGATCAGCTCAGCTGGGAGCCGACCTGGGACGAGATCAGTTCCAGGTGGTCGAGATCGTCGAGGTCGAGCACCTGCAGATAGATGCGGGAGGCTCCCGTCGCCCCGTACCGTCCGATCTTGTCGACCACCTCGGCGGGCGATCCCGCCAAGCCGTTGGCCTTCAGCTCCTCCACCTCGCGGCCGATCGCGGCGGCGCGGCGTGCCACTTCCGCGTCGTCCTTCCCGACGCACACGACCAGCGCGTTGGAGTAGATCAGATCGTCCGGTGCACGGCCGGCCTTCTCCGCCGCGGCGCGCACCCGGCCGAACTGGCGCTCGGTGTCCTCGATCGAGGCGAAGGGGAGGTTGAACTCGTCCGCGTACTGTGCGGCGAGCCGCGGTGTACGGGTCGCTCCGTGGCCGCCGATCAGCACCGGCACCTTGGTCTGGGCGGGCTTCGGCAGGGCGGGCGAGTCGGTCAGCCGGTAGTGCGTGCCCTCGTAGGTGAACGTCTTGCCCACCTCCGTCGCCCACAGCCCGGTGACGATCGCCAGCTGCTCCTCGAGCCGCGCGAACTTCTCCTTGGGGAAGGGGATGCCGTATGCCCTGTGCTCGTCCTCGAACCAGCCCGCTCCCAGGCCCAGTTCGACGCGGCCGCCCGACATCTGGTCGACCTGGGCGACCTGGATGGCCAGCACGCCCGGCAGCCTGAAGGTGCCCGCGGTCATCAACGTGCCGAGACGGATGCGGCTGGTCTCACGCGCCAGTCCGGCGAGGGTGATCCAGGCGTCGGTCGGCCCGGGCAGTCCGTCGGCGGAGCCCATGCTCAGATAGTGGTCGGAGCGGAAGAACGCGTCGAAGCCGAGGTCCTCGGCGGCCTTGGCGACAGCCAGCAGGGTGTCGTAGCTCGCCCCTTGCTGGGGCTCGGTGAAGATTCGAAGATCCATGGTTCCATCCTGCACCTTCGGCCGCCGCCCCGCCGCAGCCGGACACGGCCTCCGGCCACGCCCGCCCGCCGGCGGCGCGCAACGAGTCGCCGTCAGGTCCCGGCCTGCCGGCAAGTCCCGGCCGCTGTCAAGAAGGAGGCCGCCGTCGAGCCGCCCGCGGGCCGCCGTCAGGGCCCCGCGCGGCCGCGGACCGGTTCCGGCGGCCGGTCCGGCTCGCGCTCCGCGAGCCGGCGCAGCATCCCTCGGACCCGGTCGCTCGACTCGTCGGCCGTGTCTATCGTCTCGATGCACTGCCAGTACAGACCCTCGTCGTCCGTGGCGCAGGCGACACCGACGAGCGCGATTCCGACGTCCGCGAGCAGCACGTTCAGAGCAAGTAACGCCGCCTCCGGGTCGACCACTTGGGTCAGCTGCGCCGCCCGCACGCCGCCGCTGCGCACCATCGGATGGTCGAGCACCCCGCACCCGCGGCCGCCGATCTCGCTCAGCCCCGCGGCCTCACCCTTGATCTCCGTCGGACCACCGAGCGCCAGCCGGGCGCCGATCGCCTGCGCCAGCGCCTGAGCCTGCCATGCCTCCGCAACGATGTCCGGCACCGCGCGACTCTGAGCCAGCGCATGCCGGCACACCTTCACGAGCCGTTCCGCATCCATCTGCACTCCCCCGTTCGTACGGCTTTCTTCCTACTGAGTTCATTACCCAGAGTGAAGCTCATTGAGCCAGAAAGCCAGGGGAATTCGGAAATCTGTGGACAGCAAGGCGGTTGTGGATAACTCGATGACTCCGGAGAGTGACGCATCACCGTTGTGCACCCGGCAGCAGACGTCCGTTGGCCTCCCGTTTCCGCTTCTCGTTCTCACTTCCGGGGGAAACGGATCTCGTTCCGGTCGATCTTCTCCGACAGCGCCTGGAGGGCATCGATCTCGACGACCTCGCAGAACTGGAGCAGATACGCGAGCACGTCCGCGACCTCGTCACGCACCCGGTGCGCGTCCCCGGCGTCGTCCATCACCCGCGCCGACTCCTCCGGCGTCAACCACTGGAAGATCTCCACCAGTTCGGCTGCCTCCACGCTCAGCGCCACGGCCAGGTTCTTCGGTGTGTGGTACGGCTCCCAGCCGCGCGCCGCCGCGAACGACGCCAGCCGGCGCTGCAACCCCTCGACATCCAGCCCGTCATCTCTCGTCACGGCACCAGGTCTACCACCGTCACGCCGCCGACCCCCCGCGCGTACGACGCGTCCGTGACCGTCCCCACCAGTCTGATGTGCCCCCGTGCGCACATCTTCGCCCCGAGCGCGACCAGTTGGCGGGTCTGCTCGGGATCGAGGCAGCGGTCGAAGCCGTCGGCGAGCACCGTGAGCGACTGGTACGCCAACGGCACCTCCGCCACCTGGTCCATTGCCAGCACTCCGGGCCCGGTGAGCAGTACCAGGGCGAGCCCCAGATATCTCAGCTCCCCCTCGCCGAGTCTGCCCACCGGCGTCGCTCCGCCGGCACCGCCCCGTTCGAGCAGGGCACGTACCCGTCCGTCGGCCAACTCCTCGACCGTCAGGTCGTCCACGGCTCCCGCACATCCCGTCCGGGCGGCCGCGGCGAGCCACGCGTGCCGCTTGGCGCATTCGCTCCGGGTGCGGTGCAGCACCTCCGCCAGGTTGTCGCAGCCGCGGCGCAGCCGCCCCGTCCCGGCCGGCACGGGCTCCCGCATCCGCTCCGGCCGGGGGTCGCAGGCGAAGACCGACCGCAGCGCCAGCACGACCTGCTCGGCCGCGGCGAGGACCTGCAACTGCGCGTCGGTGCTGCCCGCGACACGCAGCGGCAGCAGCGCGGTCCCGAGCCTGTCGTCCGGCAGCGGCCCACGGGTGACGGTCGCCGAGCCCCCGGTGTGCCAGGCGGCCTCGAGCACGGGGCGGGAGGGGTCGCGCAGCGCCGTGGTCAGCAGGGTCCGGCCGCCGCCGGTGAGCCGTTCGCCCACCACCCGCAGTCGCGGCTCCGCCTGTACGGCGACGTCGAGGCCCACGGGGCCGGCCGGCCCGTCGACCGTGCAGCCGATGCGGAAGCCCCGTCGCCCCTGCCGGTCGGCCACCGCCCGCTCCGGGACGCACTCGCCCGGTTCGGGGAAGGCGGTGGCCAGGTCGTGTCCGGCGCCCAGCCGCGCCAGGGCCTCGTACGCCCACAGCGCGTTCGACTTGCCGCTGCCGCTCGCTCCGGCGAACAGGGTCATGGGGCCGAGTGGGAAGACGGCGGAACGGTGCGATCTGAAGGCGGACAGCCTCAGTTCGGTGACGGCGGGCCGGGAGGGGGCGCCCCGGGTCCGCGGACCCGCGGCATGCGGGAGCGGGGGATGCGGGAGCGGGGCATGCGGGAGCGGGGCATGCAGGTCCGAGTGATCCTGGTCCAAGTGATGCGGGTCCGAGGGATGCGGGTCCGCGCGATGCGGGACCGAGGGATCCCGGTCCAAGCGATGCGGGACGGGGGGAAGGCTGCCGCTCCCCCGCCCTGGTGGCGTGTCCCGGCCCATGACCAGCGTGTTCGCGTCCATTTTCCGGACGGTACGCAGCCCGGGACACGCCGAACCGTTCCGCCTTCGGGAGCTTCCTACGAATGAGGGACGGCGGCGGCCGCGATCCCTTCGACCTCCGTGCCGACGGGCGCGAGAAGGAAGACGTTGCGGTCGACCCGGTGCATTCCGCAGCCGAGTCCGAACACGACGCCGCTGCTGAAGTCGAGGATCCGCTTGGCGACGTCGGTGTCGGCGCCGGTGAGGTCGAGCAGCACCGGCATCCCGGCGATGAGGTACTCGGCGACCTCGCGCGCGTCGGCGAAGACCTGTACCCGCAGGACGATGAAGCGGCGGTGCTCGGCGGCCTCGTACTCCCTCGGGACCGTGACGTGGTCGACCCGCGACGGCCACTCGTTGCGGCCGCGCAGCGGGACCACCTGGGCCAGGCCCTCCCACTGCTCGTCGGTGACGTCGTACCTCTCGTACCTACTCATGGTTCCATCCTCGCTCCCCTCACCCGTTCGGCCCAACAGCGACACGGGTGAGGGGACGGGGAACCTCAGGTGCCGAGCGCGGTGCTCAGCCGCGCTCGAACACGGCGACCGTACGCGCCGGAACCGTGAAGCTGCCGGAACTCCTCTCGTACTCGGACGTCTTGACGACCTCGTCCGCACCGGCGCGCTGGACGGGGTGCAGGACGTAGCCCTTGCCGGCGAGCGCCCCGACCCGTTGGGTCTGCTCCCCGGGAGTGGCGTTGAACACCACGACCAGGTCGTCCAGGCGCATGGTGATCACTCCGGGCGTCTCGTCCTCGCCCGACAGCGGGAAGGACAGGGCCGACTGGACCTGCTCCGCGGTGGACAGGCCGAAGGCCGGCTCTCCGGTGCGGATCCTCAGCAGGTCCCGGTAGGCGGCGGACGTGCCGTTGATCTCCGCGCAGCCGACGGTCAGCGAAGGAGTGGTGAGCAGCGGCTTCGCGAAGCCCCACTTGGGCTTGTTGTCGGCCTCGGGCGGGAGTCCGCGGCCGAACCCGTTGCCGTCGCGGCAGTCCCAGTGGATCGCGTTGAACCAGTCGCCGCTGTCGTACGAGTTGCGGTCCAGGGACTTGGAACGCAGCAGGTCCGACCCGGCCTGGGAGAGCGCCGGTCCCTGCGACAGGGCGGAGACCGCCATCGAGAGCACCTGCATACGCGCCCGGTCGGCCGGGGAGGTGGTCGCCGGGAGCTTGAACGCGAGGGCGTCGTACAGCGATTCGTTGTCGTGGGCGTCCGAGTAGGCGAGGGCGTCACCGGGTGCGGCGGCGTAGCCGGCCGGGGCGCCGTTGTAGTCGACCTCGGAGCCCTTGACGGTCCGGCCGGCCGTGCCGGTGAAGGAGTAGGAGGCGAGGTTGCCGGACAGCCCGACCTTGATCAGGTCCTGGTAGTGCAGCAGTCGTGCCTTCTGCTCCGCCGCTGTGCCGTTGGCCTGCTCCCCGACGGAGGGGTTGGGGTCGGTGTACAGCCCGGAACCGAAGCCCTGCACGCCCGGGTCCTCGTCGAACGGGCCGCCGCCGCGGACGGCGTCACGTGCCCGGTCGGAGAAGGTGGCGATGCCGGTGCCCGCCATGTGCTTCTGGGTGGCCTGGACGAAGCGGGCGTCGTCGGCGACCTCGCCGAAGTTCCAGCCCTCGCCGTACAGAATGATGTCCTTGCCGTCCACGCCGTCCCGCTCGGGCGTCAGCTCGTCGAGCGCGGCGCGCACCGCGAGGATGTTCTCCTTCGGGTGGTGGCCCATCAGGTCGAAGCGGAACCCGTCCACCTTGTAGTCACGCGCCCAGGTCACGACCGAGTCGACGACGAGCTTGCCCATCATCGCGTTCTCCGGCGCGGTGTTGGCGCAGCAGGTGGAGGTGGCAACGCTGCCGTCGGCCAGCAGCCGCTGGTAGTAGCCGGGCACCACCTTGTCGAGTACGGACTTGTCGGACTGGCCGGCGGCCACGGTGTGGTTGTAGACCACGTCCATGACGGTGCGCAGCCCGTCCCGGTTCAGCGACTTGACCATCTGCCGGAACTCGACGGTACGGCGTGTTCCGTCCGGGTCGGTCGCGTACGAGCCTTCCGGCACGGTGTAGTGCAGCGGATCGTAGCCCCAGTTGAACGCGTCCTTCGCGGCAACCTTCGCGATGCACGCCTGCTGCTCTGCCGAGTCGGGTGCGAGGACCTTGAGGTCGCACTCCGGCTGCTGCTGCTCCGACTTCCTCTCGGGGATGGTGCCGATGTCGAATGCGGGCAGCAGATGCACGTACGAGGTACCGGCGCCGGCCAGCTCGCGCAGGTGGCGTGAGCCCTTGCTGTCCTTGTCCGCGAAGGCCAGGTAGGTGCCCCGGTGGTCGGCCGTGGTGTCCGCGATCGAGAAGTCGCGGATGTGCAGCTCCTGGATCTGCGCGTCCTTCAGCGGCACTGCGGCGGGCTTCTTCAGCGCCGACCAGCCGGCCGGCATGAGCGACCTGTCGGAGAGGTCGGCGACGACGCTCCGCTCGGAGTCGGTGGTCAGCGCGAGCGAGTAGGGGTCGGTGACCTTGTTGGTGACGACCTTCTGGACGCTGGGCGCCCAGACCTTCACGTGGTACCGGTACGCGTCGCCCTTCCAGTTCTTCCTGCCTCTGACGGACCAGACGCCGCTCGTGTCGTCGCGGCGCATGGCGACACGCTTCCCGTCGAGTTCCAGGGAGACGTGCCGGGCGGTCGGCGCCCACAGCCGCAGCGTCGGAACGCCCTTGCGGTCGAAGGTGGCGCCGAGGTCGGCCTTGGTGGCCTTCGCCGCGTACAGGTCGTCGAGGACCCCGGCGATCTGCACTCCGGTGGCGGTCAGCGCGGCCCCGTTGGCCGCGTACTGCGCGGCCACGATCTGCCCGCGCAGCGCCTCGCGCACCCTGTCGCGGTCGCGCGGGTCGACGGAGAAGGCCCCGTAGGACTTCAGATGGGGGAACTTCGCCTTCTGCGCGTCGGTCAGCTCCGTCCTGTTCAGCCGCAGCACCCGGCGCTCTCCGGTGAGGGCGCCGTCCTTGACGGCGATGGAGCCGTCACGCGCGTACAGCAGGACGCTGGAGGCGGCGGCGTCGCTGCCGTTCCAGGCGACGGTGTCCTCGTCGATCCAGACGGCCGCCGCCTTGGTCGGGTCGAGTGCCGCGCCGCCGCCCTTGGGCTGCGGCAGCAGGTGCTTCTCCTGGCCGGCGAGCAGCCACACCTCGTGGCCGGCTGCCTTGAGGTCGAGCGATTGGTCGGACGGCAGGTCCTTCTCGTCGCCCTTGTGCAGGATGTAGCTGAGCGAGGTGGCTCCGGCCGCGAGCGGCACCTCGAAGACCGCGCCGTAGGCGTCGGTGCGCACCGGCTCGAGCGGCTTCGACCAGTCGGTCGGGTTCGCGGCGCCGGTCCAGGTGTGCAGGCCCCAGCCGGTGTAGTCCCCGTCGGGGCGCTGGTAGTGGAGCACGGCCTTGGTGGTGTCCTGGGGCGGGTACGCGCCCTCGGGTGCGGTGTCCAGCACCTCCGGCTTGCCCTGCTCGATCCATACCTCGCCGGTCTTCGACAGATCGACCTCGCGGTCGGCGTCGGTGTCCTTGACGCCGTCCTTGTTCACGGCGATGAAACCCACCGAGGATGCGCCGGGCTTGAGCTTGACGTGGGCGAAGGCGCCGTAGGCGTCGCGCCCGCCGAACGGCTTTCCGGCGGGCCAGGTGGTGCCCTCACCCTCCGCGATGTCGCCCCAGGTGTACAGGCCCCAGTCGGCGTAGTCTCCGTCCGCGCGCTTGTAGTGGACGATCGCGTAGTCGCGCTGAGTGGCGCTCGGCGGCTGCTCCACGGCCGGAGCGCCGCTGGTGGTGGCGGCGGTCGCGCTCGCGGTGCGGCCCGCGCTGTCGACGACGACGGCCTTGTACCGCAGGGCGGTTCCGGCCGGGGCCGTGATGTGCTGGGTGACCTTGTAGGGGGCGTGGTCGGCGGAGCCGAGGACCTGCCACCTGCCGTTGCCGGTCTGGGCGGCGAACACGACGCGGTTCAGCCGCCCCCCTTCGACGTCGGCGGAGATCTCCACGGTGCCGGTGGCACCGGCCTCGGGGGCCCGCAGAGTGAGCGTGGGCTCCGCGGTGGGCGCGCCGAGCGGCTTCGCCGCCTTCAGCACCAGGGCGCCCAGCGCCGGGACGGTCGCCTCGACGGTTTTGTCACCGTCGCTGCGGACGGTGTCGTCCCCACCGTGGATCGCCGCGAAGTCCGTGCCGGCAGAGCCGGTCGGGATCCGCACGGTCTTCGCGTCGGCCGCGTTGTTCACGGCGACGACGTACTCGATCCGCGCCCTCGCGTCCGTACGGGAGAAGGCGTACACCGAGCCCTCGGCGTACCGCTGCTCCTGGATGCCGTCGCGCAGCGCCGGGTTGGCCTTGGTGAGCTTCGCCAGTGCGGCGATCTGCCGGTAGAGCGGGTGGGAGGTGTCGTAAGCGTCGTCCGCGTGGGTGCGGTCGGTGCCGAGCTGGTCGTCGTCGAGGTAGTCCGCGGTCCTCGAGGCGAACAGCGTCTGGCGGGAGTCCTTGTCGCCGCCGGCGCCGGTGTAGCCCTGCTCGTCGCCGTAGTAGACGACGGGGTTGCCGCGGCTGAGGAACATCAGCTCGTTGGCGAGCTTGTACCGCGCCAGCAGTTCGGCGTCGCCGGCCTCCGGGTTGTCCTGGGCGAGGAACGTGCCGAAGCGGCCCATGTCGTGGTTGCCGAGGAAGGGGACCGACTCGTAGGCGTTGGCCTTGTCGGTGGTGTAGCGGTAGTCCTGCGCGAAGAGGTTCGCCAGCTTCTCGGCGGGAGCGCCCTGCGAGGCGTAGGCCCGTGCGGCGTCCTGGAAGGGGAAGTCCAGGGTGGCGTCGAGACGGCCCCGGGTCACGTACTTCGAGGTGATGGCCGGATCTGCCGAGTACACCTCGCCGAACATGAAGAAGTCGTCACGGCCGCGCTTGGCCGCGTACACGTCGAGCGCGGTGGCCCACTGCGTCCAGAACTCGGTGTTGACGTGCTTGACCGTGTCGATACGGAAGCCGTCGATACCGAAGTCGCGGACCCAGCGCTGATAGATCTTCGCCATGCCCTCGACGACCTCGGGACGCTCGGTCCACAGGTCGTCCAGGCCGACGAAATCGCCGTTCTCCGAGGACTCGCCGGCGAAGGTGGAGTCACCGCGGTTGTGGTACATCGTCGGGTCGTTGAGCCAGGACGGGACCTTGAGGTCCTTCTTGTCCCCGGGCACGACGGGCGTCCGGGGGAAGGAGTCCGCGTCGACGCGGGGGAAGCGCTTCGAGCCGTCCGCGTAATCGCCGTCGTCGAACGGCACGCCGTCCTTGGTCAGATACGGGAAAGCGCCCTCTGAGAGATAGTCGTACGACTTCTCCTTGTAGTCGACGACGTCGGCGGTGTGGTTGGTGATGACGTCGAAGAAGACCTTCATGCCCTTGGCGTGGGCTTTGTCGACCAGCCGCTCCAGGTCGGCATTGGTGCCGAAGTGCGGGTCGACCTGGGTGAAGTCGGTGATCCAGTAGCCGTGGTAGCCGGCGCTGGCGTCCTTGCCCTCGCCCTGCACGGGCTGGTTCTTGAAGATCGGCGCCATCCAGATGGCAGTGGTCCCGAGGCCCTTGATGTAGTCGAGCTTCTCGGTGATCCCCTTGAGGTCGCCGCCCTGGTAGAAGCCCTTGTCGGTGGGGTCGTAGCCGGTCGCGAGGCGCGAACCGGTCAGCCCGCCGCGATCGTTCTTCGGGTCGCCGTTGGCGAAGCGGTCGGGCAGGACGAAGTAGAACTGCTCACGCGTCAGGTCGTGACGGGCGGGCTCGGAAGCCAGCGATCCGTCCGACGGCGGTTTCGGCGGCTTGGGCGCCGCTGCCGCCGGAAGGGCGGACACGAGCGCGGCGACCGTCGCCGTCGCCACGGCGGCGGCCACTGCGCTGCGCAGCGGGATACGGGGGCGTATCAAGGCGGGTCTCTCCTGGATGAGGGTGGTTGCGGTGCGAGTGCGCCGCCCCGCGCCCGGGAAGGGGCGCGGGGCGGCACGAGGGGCCGGGGTCAGTCGCGCCAGGTGTCGTTCAGCGTGACCATGCCGGAGGACGGCACGGTGGCGGTGCGGTTGGCGCCGCTCTCCCAGGCGACGTTGCCGCCTTCGTCCTTGCGGATGTACTTGTACTCGAAGGACGTGCCGGCGGGCAGGTTCACGTCGAGCTTCCACACGGGGTAGCTCGCCGGGTCCAGCTTGAGGGCGCTGCCGGGGCTCCAGTTCCCGAGCTCGGGACGGTTGCCGGTGACGTAGATGTTCTGGCCCATGACGGTGGTGGCGTCGACGGCGAAGGACGCGCCCGTGCGCACCGGGTCGGGGTCGGTGCTGCCGCCGCAGTCGCGGGCACCGGCGTGCAGTGCGACGGCGGTGCCGGCATCCAGCGTGGCGGTGAACCGGCCGGACCCGTTCACCGTTACGGCCTTGCCGCTCTGCACGTCGCAGTACGTGCCGGACGGCAGCGAGGTCTGGAAGGTGCGGGTCAGCGCGGAGCCCTCGTGGTTGATGGCCACGTAACCCTTGTCGCCGCGGCCGAAGGCGATCGCGTCCCCGCCGTTGTCCCACCAGTCGGTGACACCGGTGCCCCGTGTGGTGTTGCGGAAGGCGACCATGGAGGAGATCTCCCGCCAGGCGTGCTGGCACTTCCAGCCGTCGCTGTAGCAGGCGTTCACCCGGCCTCCGTTCGGCGGGCCGGCGTCGTGGTCCGAGAACTCGTAGCCGGAGTGGACGTCGGGCGAGCCGTACGGCCAGGCCAGCATGAAGACGTGCGCCAGGGTGTGGGCGGCGCCGTCCTTGTAGGTGAGGGTGTCCCCGACGCGCTCGGTGTCGTGGTTGGTGACGAAGACGGCGGACTTCCCGGACTCCATGAAGCCCCAGCCCTCGCCGAAGTTCTTCAGGTGGGCGAGGTTCTCGTTGTGGAACACCTGCTTGAGGCCGCGTCCGTAGCGGAACTCCTGGACGTCGCCGCTGCCGAGGTACTCGCTCGGCGAGACCGCCTCGCCGGCGCCGTGGATCGCCTCGTGCTTCCAGTGGACGTTCGGGTTGCTCAGCCGGGACTTGATGGCGGCGAGGTCGTCGGCCGGCATGTGCTTGGAGGCGTCGATGCGGAAGCCGTCGACGCCGAGGGACAGCAGGTCGTCCAGGTATCCGGCGATCCTGTCCCGCACGTACTCCTCGCCGGTGTCCAGGTCCGCGAGCCCGAGGAGTTCGCAGTTCTGCACGTTCCCGCGGTCCCGGTAGTTGTTGATCAGCGACGTGCAGTCGTCCATGTCCGGCGCCGAGTACAGACCCGGGTAGTCGTACTTGGTGTACGAGGACCCGCCGGTGCCGGTTCCGGACCCGGCCGACATGTGGTTGATGACGGAGTCCGCGAGCACCTTGACGCCTGCCGCATGGCAGGTGTTCACCATGTTCGAGAAGGCGGCGCGGTCGCCGAGGCGTCCGGCGATCCGGTAGCTGACGGGCTGGTAGGAGGTCCACCACTGGCTGCCCTGGATGTGTTCCTGGGGCGGGGAGACCTGTACGAATCCGTACCCGGCGGGGCCGAGTGTGTCGGTGCATGCCTTGGCGATCGAGTCGAACTTCCACTCGAACATCACGGCGGTGACGTCCTTGCCGCCGGGCGGAGCGGCTTGGGCGGCGGTGGGGGCCGTGACGGCGACAGCGGCTCCTGCCACAAGGGCAAGGGCAGCGGCCACGGTTCTGCTGGCCATGATTCCTCCTGGGCTCACAGGAAGGTGCGGATGCGAGGGGAGCCTCGTGCGGCAACGCGCCGTGCCCGCAAGGCCGTGGGGATTTCTTGCTGCAAGAAGTCTGAAACTCGTTGCGGACGAGACCGTAAGCCCCGCCCGGCCGACGGTCAACCCTCCGGGCAGACTCCGATGACCGCCTTGAAAACAAGCCGTTTCGTGACCGCAAACACTTTCGCAAGTCATTGCAGCGGTGTTACGTTCAACCACGACTCCGGCCCGGCCGGCCGGGGGTCCCGGTCAGTGCCGGGCCCCACGCGCCCGGTCGGCCGGTCCGGTCACCGCACCGGCCGCAGAGCACCGGAGCGCCGCAACAAGCCACTCGGTCACGGGAATCGGGCCACTCGCCCCGGCACACCGGCCGAGACCTCCAGGAGCTGGAGGCCCGGGGCCACCGACAGACCCCGCCGCGCCCCGACCAGGGGCAGGCCCCGGGCTTCCCGAACAGCCGCACGGCGCGGCCGCGTTCACCGGCTGCGTGCACCGGCCGCGTGCACCGGCCGATTCGTCCACCGGCCGCGTCCGCCCGCCGTTCGCCCCATGCGGCGTCTGTCCACCGGCCGCGTGCACCCGCCGCGCGGCGGCCCGGCCGGTGGCGGGGCGGCCCCGGCATCCGGAGCGCCGTCTCGCGGACAGGGGCAGACGCAGGCACCGCGGGGCAGACGCTCAACGCCGCGCCACCGCCCCCGCCACCGCCACCTCGATGCGGACGCTCAACGCCGCGGCACCGCCACCGTCACCGCGGGGCAGACGCTCAGCGCCGCGGCGCACCCGTCGAACCGCGCACCACCAGCTCCGGCTGGAAGACGAACTCCGCCCTTCCCCAGTTGCCGCTGGGAGGCGCCCCCTGCACCGGGTTTCCGTCGATCTCCTCGACCAGGGCGTCCACCGCCGCCGTCGCCATCGCCTGCACCGGCTGCCGCACCGTCGTGAGCGGGGGGTCGGTGAACGCGATCAGGGGCGAGTCGTCGAAGCCGACCACCGACACGTCCCCGGGTACCTCGAGCCCACGGGCCCGCACCGCCCTGATCGCGCCGAGCGCCATCAGGTCGCTGCCGCAGACGATCCCGGTACACCCCTGATCGAGCAGCAGGCCGGCCGCGGCCTGGCCGCCCTCGACGGAGAACAGCGTGCGCTGGATGTAGGCCCCGGCCTCGTCCGCCGACAGACCCAGCATCGACCCGAGCGCCTCGGTGAAGCCCTCCGCCTTGCGCAGCGAGGGCACATAGCGGGTCGGCCCGATGGCCAGACCGATGCGCTCGTGACCGAGGTCGACGAGGTGCCGCACGGCCATGCGCGCCGCGGACCGGTCGTCGGGAGACACGAACGTCGCCTGGACGGCCTCGTTGTAGCCGTTGACGAGGACGAACGGGACGCCCCGGCCAGCCAGTTTGAGATAGCGGGACGGGTCGGCCGTCGTATCGGCGTGCAGCCCGGAGAGGAACACGATGCCCGTGACACCGCGCTCCTCCAACTGCTCGACCAGCTCGTCCTCCGTGGAACCGCCCGGCATCTGGGTGCACAGCACGGGCGTGTAGCCGTGCCCCGCCAGCACCTGCTCGATGACCTGGGCGAACGCCGGGAAGATCGGGTTCGTCAGCTCGGGGATGATCAGGCCGACAAGTCCGGCGCTGCGCTGGCGCAGCCGCACGGGCCGCTCGTAGCCGAGCACGTCGAGGGCGGCCAGCACCTTGTGCCGGGTGCCGGCCGCGACACCGGACTTGCCGTTGAGCACCCGGCTGACCGTGGCTTCGCTGACCTGGGCCTGGAGGGCCAGGTCGGCGAGCCTCGGGGCGGCGGATCCGTCGCCGCCCCGAGGAAGGGGAACCGTCACACCGCCCACCAGACGGTGGTGTCGGCGGGCACCTCTGCCATGTCGTCCACGACCATCACCGTGTCGTTGGCGAGCAGGGTCCGCCCCGGCAGCGGGATGCGGATCGTGCCGCCGGTGGTGTTGGCGGTGCACAGGAAACCGTCGCGGCGGAACGCGAGCACGCCATCGGGGGCGTCGACCCACTCGACCGCGTCACCGGCGCCGAGCCCGGGGTGCTCCCGGCGGACGGCGAGGGCCGTGCGGTACAGCTCCAGCGTCGAACCCGGGTCGCCGGTCTGCGCCTCGACGCTCAGGGCGCCCCAGGTGTCGGGCTGCGGCAGCCAGCTGCCGCCGTCGCCGAAACCGTAGGAGGAGCCCTCGACGGTCCACGGGATCGGCACCCGGCAGCCGTCGCGGAAGCCGTCCTGGCCGCTGGCCCGCCAGAACGAGGGGTCCTGGCGGACTTCGTCGGGCAGGTCCGTGACGTCGGGCAGGCCCAGTTCCTCGCCCTGGTAGACGTAGGCGGAGCCGGGCAGCGCCAGCATCAGCAGGGTGGCGGCACGGGCACGGCGCAGGCCGAGTTCGCGGTCTCCGGCCTCGCGCAGCTGGGTACCGAGACCCGCCGGGTTGGCGAACCGCGTGGCGTGCCGGGTGACGTCGTGGTTGGAGAGCACCCAGGTGGTGGGCGCGCCCACGGGCCGCATGGCGGCGAGCGAGTCGTCGATGACCTTGCGCAGTTCCGCGGCGTCCCAGTGGGTGCCGAGGTACTGGAAGTTGAACGCCTGGTGCATCTCGTCGGGCCGGACGTAGTTGGCGGTGCGCTCCACGGTGGGGGTCCATGCCTCCGCGACGAGGACGCGGTCGTCGCCGTACTCCTCGAGGACCTTGCGCCAGGAGCGGTAGACCTCGTGGACGCCGTCCTGGTCGAAGAAGGGCATGACATCGTTTCCGAGCAGCTTCAGCTGGTCGTGCTCGCCGAGGTCGGGCAGGCCCGGGGCCTTGATGAGGCCGTGGGCGACGTCGACGCGGAAGCCGTCGACGCCCATGTCGAGCCAGAAACGCAGGATCGAGCGGAACTCGTCCCGTACGGCCGGGTGCTCCCAGTTGAAGTCGGGCTGCTCGGGGGCGAACAGGTGGAGGTACCACTCGCCGTCCGCCGCACGCGTCCAGGCGGGCCCGCCGAAGATGGACTCCCAGTCGTTGGGCGGCAGTTCACCGTCCACGCCCTTGCCGGGGCGGAAGTGGTAGCGCTCCCTCAGCGGCGAGCTTGGACCTTCGCGCAGGGCGCGCTGGAACCACTCGTGCTGGTCGGAGGAGTGGTTGGGCACGAGGTCCACGATGATGCGCAGGCCCAGCCCGTGGGCGTCGCGGATCAGCGCGTCGGCGTCGAGCAGCGAGCCGAACACGGGGTCGATGGCACGGTAGTCGGCCACGTCGTAGCCTGCGTCGGCCTGCGGGGACGCGTAGAACGGGCTCAGCCAGACGGCGTCGACGCCGAGGTCCCGCAGGTACGGCAGCCGGCCGCGGATGCCTTCCAGATCTCCCATGCCGTCGCCGTTGCCGTCGGCGAAGCTGCGCGGGTACACCTGGTAGATCACCGCGTCGCGCCACCAGCCCGTGTGCGTGCCGGAGGTGGGGGCGGCGGGGGCAGCGAGGTGCTGGGTCATGTCATCCCTGGAGGTGATGGGGTGGGGTGCGGCGCCGGACCGGGGGTCTGGCACGGACCGGCGCCGCCGCTTCATACGGCTTCTCAGCCCTTGACGGCGCCGGCGGACATGCCGGTCACCAGATGCCGCTGGGCGAAGAGGAAGACGAGCCCCGCGGGAATGGCGATGAGCACGGAGGCCGCGGTCATCGGGCCCCACTGGGCGCCGTACTGGTTGACGAACTTCTGCAGTCCGCCGGCGAGGGTGAGGTTCTCGTCGCCGACCATGAAGGCGGACGCGTAGGCGACCTCGCCCCAGGCGGTGATGAACGAGTAGAACGCGGTGACCGCGATGCCGGGCTTGGCGAGCGGCAGGATCAGCCGCCAGAAGGTGCCGAACGGGGTGAGTCCGTCCACCTGCCCCGACTCGTCGATCTCCATCGGGATGGTGTCGAAGAAGCCCTTCATCATCCACGCGCAGAACGGGACGGCGATGGTCAGGTAGGTGACGACCAGGCCGAACGCGTTGTTCAGCAGCCCGATGGCGGACATGATGTTGTAGATCGGCACGATGAGGACGGCGACCGGGAACATCTGGGTGATCAGCAGCGTCCACATCAGGCCGCGCTTGCCGGGGAAGCGGAAACGGCTGACCGCGTAGCCCGTGGTGGCTGCGATGAAGACACCGAGCAGCGTGGTGAGGCCGGCGATCAGCAGCGAGTTGCCGAACCAGGTGAGGAACTCGGTGTTCTCCAGCAGGTTCGTGTAGTTGTCGAGCGTCGTCTCCTTGACGAAGTCCGTCGTGTTCGCGTACTTGGCGGGCTTCAGGGAGGTCAGGAACACCCACAGCACCGGGAAGACGGCGATCACGGAGGCGACGATCAGGGTGGCGTGCAGCCCGGCGGAGGCGAGCGGCGAACGCACGCCGCGGGGGCGGACCTTGGTCCGGCGGCGGGATGTGGGGGTCACGGCGGTGGTCACCAGACTTCTCCCTGCTTGCGGAGGACTCGCCGGTAGACCGCGGCGAAGACCATCAGGAGGACCAGGATCAGTACGCCCCAGGTGGACGACTGGGCGAAGTCGCGCGGGCTGATCTCGAAGGAGAACTTGTACGCCTGCGTCACCAGGATCTGGGTCGCCTCGCCCGGTCCGCCCCGGGTGAGCAGGAAGATCACCGGGAACATGTTGAAGGTCCAGATCGTGCTCAGCAGAACCACGGTGGTACTGACCGAGCGCAGACCCGGGAGCGTGATGTTGCGGAACCGCTGCCAGGGGCCGGCACCGTCCATCTCGGCGGCCTCGTAGAGCTCGCCCGGGATCGACTGCAACCCGCCGAGCAGGGCGACCATCATGAACGGCACACCGAGCCACACGTTCACGGCGATCACCGCGACCTTGGCCATCTCGGGGTCGTTGAGCCACGGCACCGCGTCGATGCCGCCGCCCGCGAGGATGCTGTTGAGCAGTCCGCGGCGCTCGTCGTAGAGGAAGCGCCAGGCGAAGACCGACACGAAGCCCGGTACCGCCCACGGCAGGATCAGCAGCATCCGGTAGAAGGAACGGCCGGCGATCCGGCGGTTGAGGATGTTGGCCAGCGCCATGCCGAGGACGAAGGTGACCGAGACGCAGGCCACCGTCCACACCAGCGTCCAGCCCAGGGCGTCGAAGAACTGCGCGCTGGACAACGCCTCCTTGTAGTTGTCCAGGCCCACGAACTCGTAGGTCGCGGGGATCTCGTTGACGCCGATGGTCCGCGCGACGTTGCGCTCCGTCGCATCCGTCAGGGACAGGTAGATACCGCGGACCAGCGGATATCCGATGATCACTGAGATCACGACCGTCACCGGAGCGACCATCGCCCACGCGTACCAGTGCGTGGAGAGGGAGCGCCGGAGCCTGCCCTCGCGCTTGCCAGTACCGCGGCTCGGGCCGCGGGCGACATCGCCCGCGGCCTTCGCCACCGACTGGCTGCTGGTGTCCACAGCCATCAGCCGGCCAACCTTCCTGTTACTTCCAGTCCTTGAGGAGCTTGCGGTACTCGTCGGCGGTGGCCTTCGCTCCCTTTTCCGGCGTGGTCTGGCCGGTGAGGACCTTGGTGTACTCGGTCACCAGCGGGGCGAAGAGGCTGCCGGTCTCCGGGATCCACGGGCGCTCGACGGCCTTGTCGACGACCGGGCGGAAGAAGTTCACGATCTCGTTGCTGGCGACGCCCGGCTGCGAGTAGACCGAGTTGCGGGTCGGGAGCAGGCTCAGCTCCTTGGCGACCTTGGCCTGGTTCTCGGCGGAGGTCATGTACTCGGTGAAGGCGTACGAGGCGTCCAGGTTCTTGGAGCCCGCGTAGACGGCGAGGTTGTGGCCGCCCTGCGGGGCGCCCTGGCCGGCCGAGCCGGCCGGGACCGGGGCGATGCCCAGGTTCGCCTTGTCGGCGAACTCCTTGCCGGTGTAGGTGTCGGAGACGGCCCACGGGCCGTTGATGATCATGGCGACCTTGCCGTCCTTGAAGGCGGCCTGCATGTTGTCCCAGCCGTTGGTCGCGTCGGTGATCGCGGCCTTGGAGTCGACCAGGTCCTTGACGGTCTTCATGGCCTTGACGCCGGCCTCGTCACCGACGGTGATCTTCTTGTTCTCGGCGTCGACCAGGTCACCGCCCTCGCCATAGAGGAAGGAGAGGAACCAGTAGGCGTCGTCACCACGGAGGTAGAGGCCGGTCCTGCCGGTCTTGTCCTTGATCGTGGCGGAGACGGCCTTCAGCTCGTCGATGGTCTT
Organism: Streptomyces sp. NPDC048389; assembly: GCF_040706335.1. Lineage (NCBI taxonomy): Bacteria > Bacillati > Actinomycetota > Actinomycetes > Kitasatosporales > Streptomycetaceae > Streptomyces > Streptomyces sp. NPDC048389. The sequence goes on from NZ_JBEZKP010000037.1 coordinate 50,691, forward strand.
GGGGACCTCGACGCCGGCCTCCTTGAAGATCTTCTTGTTGTAGAAGATGCCCATGGAGTCGATGACCTGCGGAACGGCGTAGGTCTTGCCGTTGTACTCGGTGGAGGCCGCGGCCTGCTTGAGGAAGTCGTCCTCGTCCTTCAGTGCGGCGGTGCCGTCCAGCGGCGCGAGGTAGCCGAGGTCGGCGAACTCGGGGGTCCAGGCGACCTCGGAGCGGATGACGTCGGGGGCTCCGGAGCCGGACTGCGCGGCGTTCTTGAACTTGTTCTGCGCCTCACCGAACGGCACGTTGACGTACTTGACGGTGACCTTCGGGTGCAGCTTGGTGAAGTCCTCGGCGATCTTCTTGAAGACCTTGTCCTCACTGCCGACCGTGGAGGTGTCCCACCAGGTGACCGTGCCGCTGAGCTCGCCCGAGCTCTTGTTGCCGGTATCGCCGCCGTCGTCCCCACCGCACGCCGTCGCCGACACGGCCAGTGCCGAGACCAGAGCGATGGCCGCTATGCCACGCCGCATGTGAACTCCTTCAACTGATCCCGGAAGGGCGGAGGCGAAGACCTGCCTCCCGCCGTCCGCTCCCTCGCGGTGCCGGGTTGCCAGGAACGTAACAGGGCTGAAAACCATCGGAAAGACCTTGCGGCAAATTTCTGCAAGGACCGGTGATCGTTACATCCGCGTGTCCGGAGAGTTGCCGAAGGATCGCTTGACACCCGCGCCGGGAGCGGACCGTGCCCAGGGTGCGTCCCGGACGGGCGCCTTCGCAAGCGCTCCGCAAGGCTTTGCAGCGATGTGACACGCTTCATGCTCCACGGCAGGCCCCGGAAGGGCCGGGCGCGGCATGGCGCTGTGAACCTGCCGATTCCCACCCCTGGTGGGCAATCCGGCGCCCGCCCGGTACAGTCCACTTGCATGACCGCGCGGCTCGCCGACATCGCAGCCCAGGCGGGGGTCAGTGAAGCCACAGTCAGCCGTGTGCTCAACGGCAAGCCCGGCGTGGCCGCGGCCACCCGCGAATCCGTCCTTGCCGCGCTCGACGTGCTCGGCTACGAACGGCCGGTCCGGCTGCGGCAGCGCAGCGCCGGCCTCGTGGGACTGATAACCCCCGAGCTGGACAACCCGATCTTCCCCGCCCTCGCCCAGGTCATCGGCCAGGCCCTGACCCGGCAGGGGTACACACCGGTGCTCGCCACCCAGACCCCCGGCGGGTCCACGGAGGACGAACTCACCGAGATGCTGGTGGACCGCGGCGTCTCCGGGATCATCTTCGTCTCCGGCCTGCACGCCGACACCACCGCCGACATGGACCGCTACGACCGACTGCGCGCCAAGGGCGTGCCGTACGTCCTGGTCAACGGCTTCTCGCCCAAGGTCCAGGCCCCGTTCGTCTCCCCCGACGACCGGGCCGCGATGCAGCTGGCGGTGACCCACCTCGCCTCCCTCGGGCACACCCGGATCGGCCTCGCGCTCGGCCCCCGGCGGTTCGTACCGGTCCTGCGCAAGATCGAGGGCTTCCAGCTCGCCATGGAGGAACGGCTCGGGCTGTCGCCCGAGGAGTCGCAGGAACTGATCCAGCACTCCCTCTACACCCTGGAGGGCGGCCAGGCCGCCGCGGCCGCGCTGATCGCCAAGGAGTGCACCGCGATCGCCTGCGCCAGCGACATGATGGCGCTCGGCGCCATCCGGGCGGCGCGGCAGCAAGGGCTCCATGTGCCCCGGGACATCTCCGTGGTCGGCTTCGACGACTCCCCGCTCATAGCGTTCACCGATCCGCCGCTCACCACCATCCGCCAGCCCGTCCAGGCGATGGGACAGGCGTCGGTGCGTGCGCTGCTGGAGGAGATAGGGGGCACGCCGGCCCCGCACAGCGAGTTCGTCTTCATGCCGGAGCTGGTGGTACGGGGTTCGACCGCGTCCGCCACGAAGCGGGCCGCGGCCCGGGACTGAGACCCAGGTGAACGAACGGCCCTACGACGTACTGGTCGTCGGCGGCACCGGCGTGGACACCATCGTCCGCGTCGACGCCCTGGAGGTACCGCCGGGCGACTCGCTGTTCGTGCCCCCGGTGCACGACTACGTGGGGCACACCGGCAACGGGGTGGCGCTGGGCTGGCACACACTGGGCCTCGCCACCAAGTTCATCGACTTCCTCGGCGACGACGTCCAGGGCCGGACGGTACTCGCCGCGTACGCGGAGCGGGGCCTCGACTTCAGCCATGTGCTCTCCCCGCACGGCACACCGCGCGGCATCAACCTGGTCGACCGCGAAGGCCGCCGCTTCTCCTTCTACGACGGGCGTCATCCGGCGGACCTGCGGCTGCCCCGCTCGTTCTACCTGCCGTTCCTGGAGCGCTCCCGGCACGTCCATCTCTCGATCGTCGGCCACAACCGCGACATGTACGAGGACGTCCACCGGCTCGGCGTCACCAGCTCCACCGATCTCCACGACTGGGACGGCCGCGATCCGCACCACCGGCACTACGCCCTCGCGTCCGACTACGTCTTCCTGAGCGCCGCGGCCCTCGGCGACCGGATCGACGAGGTCATGCACCGCGTCCTCGACGAGGGGCGGGCACGGCTCGTCGTGGCGACGGCCGGCGCCGCGGGCTGCCATCTGCTGGTGCGCGGCGACGCGAAGGCGCGGCACTTCCCGGCCGTACGCCCCGAGCGCCCCGTCGTCGACACCAACGGCGCCGGGGACGCGTTCGTCACCGCGTTCCTGCACGCGCTGTTCGAGGGCCGGGAGGTGGAGGAGTGCGTGCTCGCGGGCTCGGTGGCGGGCGCCTTCGTCTGCGGCGCCCCCGGCACCCACACCGAGTTCATCGGCCTGCCGGCACTGCGCGCCGCCTGCGCGCGGGCGGCGTGCGAGGAGTGAATGCGCCGGGGCCCGCAGGGCGCCCCACGCGCCCCGCGAGCCCCGGCTCCCCTGCGTGTCAGCTCTTGACCGCGCCCGAGGTGATGCCGCCGACGATGTGCTTGCCGAGGACGGCGAAGACCACGAGCAGCGGGACGGTCGCGAGGAACGCGCCGGTCAGCACGATCGCGTGGTTGACGGTGTGGTTCCCCGACCCGAGACCGGCGAGCGCCACCTGGAGGGTGGGCGAGCCGTCCGGGGTGAGCGCGATGAACGGCCAGAAGAAGTCGTTCCACGCCTGGACGAAGATCAGCATGCCGAGGACCGCCATCGCCGGCCGGGCCACGGGGAAGACCACGTGCCAGATGATGCGCAGACTGTGGGCACCGTCCATCCGGGCCGCCTCGATGAGCTCGACCGGCAGCGCCTCCAGGAGGTACTGCCGCATGAAGAACACACCGAAGGCGGCGACCAGGCCGGGCAGGATCACCGACTGCAGCTGGTTGACCCAGCCGAGCTCGGTGATCAGCTGATACAGCGGGATGACGCTGAGCTGCGGAGGCACCGTCATCGTCGCCACCACGATCGCCAGGAGCACATTGCGCCCCTTGAACCGCAGCTTGGCGAAGGCGAAACCGGCAAGCGTCGCGAACAGCACGGTGCTCGTGGCCACCGCGCCCGCGACGATGGTCGTGTTGATCAGCGCCTCCCCCATGTCCACCTGGTTCCAGGCGATGGAGAGGTTCTCGAACAGCCGATTGCCCGGCAGCAGCGGGCTGGGGGCCTGGACGACGCGTTCACCGGTGTGGGAGGCCGCGACCAGGTTCCAGTACAGCGGGAAGAGCGAGATCACCGCGGCGAACACCAGCAGCACGTAGGTGAGCGGGCCGCCGTGGTGCTGCCGCCCGGCCTTCTGGCCCAGCCGCCGGCGGCGCTCCTTCGCCGGTCCGGCCTGGGTGGGCGCCGCGGTCTTGTCCAGCACATGACTCATGAGCGTGCCGCTCCGTTCTTCTTCTGGGCGCTCGACCGGCTGAGCAGGCGCTGTACGAGGCCGATGGCCAGCAGCAGGAGCAGCATCACCCAGGCGATCGCGGACGCCTGGCCGAGCGCACCGGTGATCCAGCCCTTCTCGTACATCAGCAGGCTCAGCGTCTGGTACTGGTTGCCGCTGCCGCCGCCGATGCCCAGGCTGCCGCCGAAGATCAGCGGCTCGCCGAAGAGCTGGGTGGCGCCGATGGTGGAGACGACGATGGTGAACAGGATCGTCGGCTTGATCGACGGGATGGTGATGCTGATGAACTGCCGGAAGCGGGACGCCCCGTCGAGGGCCGCCGCCTCGTAGAGATCGTTCGGCACCGCCTGCATCGCGGCCAGGTAGATCAGCGCGTTGTAGCCGGTCCACCGCCAGGTGATGATCGTGGAGATGGCGATCTGGGCGGGCCACTTCTCGGTCTCCCAGTTGACCGCGTCGATGCCGACGTAGCCGAGCAACTGGTTGATCAGCCCGTAGTCGGTGTTGAACAGCTGGGCGAAGACCAGCGCGGCCGCGGCGATGGAGGTCGCGTAGGGGGCGAGGACGGCGACCCGGTAGAAGCCGCGGCCGCGGATGCGGTAGTTGAGCAGATGGGCCAGACCGAGCGCCATCAGCAGCTGCGGCACGGTGGAGATGACGCCGATGGTGAACGTGTTCGCCAGGGCGTTCCAGAAGAAGTCGCTGTCCCAGAGCTTGGTGTAGTTCTCCAGGCCGCGCCACTCTGCCGTGCCGCCGAGCTCGACCTTCTGCAGGGACAGCCAGCCGGTGTACAGCAGCGGAAAGAGACCGAAGGCGGCGAACACGAGGAAGAACGGCGCCACATAGACGTACGGGGTCGCCTTGAGGTCGAGGCGGTAGAGGCGGCTGCGCCAGCCGGACGGATCCCGGTGCCGCGGGGCCTTCGGTGGGCGGCCGGAGGCGCCGGCGAGCATGTCGGCGCCCTGGTCGGGCCGGAGGGAGGTGGCCATCAGGCGCCCTTTCCCTGGTGAGTGGTGACGGACGTACGGGCGGGTGCCCGCAGGGCACCCGCGAAGGAGCCCGCCGGCTGCCGCACAGGCAGCCGGCGGAGGGCGGCGGCTACTGGTCGATCTTGTCCTCGACCAGCTTCTTCACGTTGTTCCAGGCATCCTCCGGCGAGGTGCCGCGGGTCTCGATGTCGAGGATCCCGTTGTCGGTCAGGAAGGTCTTCACCTGGCCGTCCCAGCGGCCGATCGGGGCCGGCTCGATCTGCTGCGCGGCCTCGGAGTAGATCTTGCCGACCGGTACTCCGGGGAAGTACTCCGGCTGGGCGTTCTGGACGGTCTCGGACTTCAGTCCCTCGGTGGTCGAGGGGATGTTGCCGTTGACGGCGAACACCTTGGCCTGCTGCTCGGGCGCGGTCAGCCAGGCGGCGAGCTTGGCGGCCTCGGCGGTGTGCTTGCCCGCCTTGGGCACGGAGAGGAACGAGCCGCCCCAGTTCGCCGGGACCGGCGCCTGGGCGATGTCCCACTTGCCCTTGTTGGCCGGTCCCGCCTGGTCCTTGATGATGCCGGTCATCCACGACGGGCAGGCGACGGTGGCGAACTTCGAGTTCTTGAACGCCGCGTTCCAGCTGCCCTTCTCGTCGAACTGCCGCAGCTTGGCGGTCAGTCCGCCCCGGGCGGCCTCGACGGCGGTGTCCCATGCCGTCTTCACGCCGGGACTGCTCTCCCAGCGCAGCTGCCCGTCCGCACCGGAGTACTGGTCGGGCTGACTGGAGACGACCGCGTTGAACAGACCGCTCGCCGAGTCGTGGAACGCGGTCCCGGCCGGCGCCGCGTCCTTGTACTTCTCGCCCGCCGCCAGGAACTCGGCCCAGTCGCCGGCCCACAGCTCGCCGACCTCCTCGCGGTCGGTGGGCAGTCCGGCCTTCTCGAACAGGTCCTTGCGGTAGCAGATGCCCATGGGGCCGATGTCCGTGCCCAGCGCGACGACCTCGCCGCCCTGGGTGGTGGCCTGCTTGACCTTCCAGTCGAGGAACGCCGAGGTGTCGACGCCCTCGGCCTTGCCCAGGTCGACAAACTTCTCCGACATCGCCTCGCCGGTGGCCTCCGCGATGTAGCCGACCTCGATGGCCTGGATGTCGGCGAGTCCGCTGCCCTGCGAGAGCCTCAGCTTCAGAGCGTCCCAGTACTTCTGGCCGTCGGCGACGTTGGTCTCTTCGATCTTGATGCCCGGGTTCAGCTTCTCGTACTCGGCGTAGAGCTTGGCGCCGGTCTTGTCGTCGAAGCCGAACGATCCGAAGGTGCCGATGCGGAGTGTGATCTCTCCGCCCGAGCCGTCGCTGCCCCCCTCGTCCCCGGAGCCGCCGCATCCGGTCACAAGCAGACCGAGGGACAGCAGACTCGCGGTGGTGAGGGTGACCGCGCGGCGTCTGCGCGGGACGTCACCAAAAGATATGCGCATTCGAGGCTCCTACGACTGTTTCGGCTGGTGGCGGGCCCAGAGCGACAGAGTGGGGCTGACGGCGAGCAGGACCGGTCACAGAGGGGAAGTGAGGAAGCGGTGCACAGCAGTCCCGTACGGGAATAGTGGGAGCGCTCCCACTACTGCTTGGCTCGAAAGCTTCCCGGCGGCGACACCCTCTGTCAAGGTCGAACAACAGAGCTTTATTGCTCCGAGATGTCACCGGCGTGAGAATCTCCCACTTTCAGCGTGGCCAAACGGTATGAACCGCCATATCAGACCCAGCCGGGCGCGCCCGCACCCCTGTATCACCGCCACCCGGAGGCGCTTCTCGACAAGCCTCTCCGAATCGATCAGTATTGGGAGCGCTCCCGAACTCTCCGCCACCGAGGTGTCCAGGGAGAATCGACGCACACCGCAACACCCTCACCGGAGGCACGCATGACAGCACGGGGCCGCTACGGCCAGCCCACACTCGAGCAGGTCGCAGCCCTGGCCGGCGTCGGGCGGGGCACCGTGTCACGGGTGATCAACAAGTCCCCGGGGGTCCGCGACTCCACCCGGCACGCCGTCGAACAGGCCATCGCCGAGCTCGGGTACATCCCCAACCACGCCGCCCGCGCCCTCGCCGGCAGCCGCACCGACGCCGTGGCGCTGGTCATTCCGGAGACCGAGAAGCGGTTCTTCACCGAGCCGTACTTCTCCGAGATCATCCACGGCGTCGGCATCGGTCTGGCCGACACGGAGCTCCAGCTGCTGCTGACCCTGGTGCGCACGGAGCGTGAACGCGACCGGTTCCTCCAGTACGCCAAGGCCCGCCGGATCGACGGCGTACTGCTGGTGTCCGTACACCGGGACGACCCGCTCCCCGATCAACTTTCCGACATGGACATGCCTACCGTGCTGGGCGGCCGCCGCACCGGCGACGAGACCGTCTCCTACGTCGACTGCGACAACGCCGGCGGCGCCCGGCTCGCCGTGCGCCACCTGGCCAAGGCCGGCCGCCGCAAGATCGTCACCATCACCGGCCGGGCGGACATGTACGTCGCCCAGTGCCGGCTGCGCGGCTACGAGGAGGCGGTCCGCGGCGCGTACGGGGAGTTCGACCCCACCTGGGTCGCCGACGGCGACTTCACCGAGGAGAGCGGCCGCCACGCCATGGCCGAGCTGCTGCGCCTCCACCCGGACCTCGACGCCGTGTTCGCCGCCTCCGACGTGATGGCCGCCGGCGCGCTGCACACGCTGCGCGCCGCGGGCCGCGCGGTGCCCGATGACGTGGCCGTCATCGGCTTCGACGACTCGCCGCTCGCGCAGCACACCGATCCGCAGCTGACCACGGTCCGCCAGCCCGTGGAGGAGATGGGCCGCACCATGGCCGGGGTGCTCGTCGACCAGATGGCCGCCCCCGGCGCGGCCTGGCGGAACGTGGTGCTCCGCACGGAACTGGTGCGCCGCGACACCGCCTGACCGGGGCGCCCCGCGCCCGCTTCGGCGTCCACTGGAGCACCGGAAAACAAGCGGCGGCACGCCTAGGGGCGGGACACTCTGCGAACGCGCCCATCGGCTGAGAGCGAAGGTTCCATCCGACCTCGGCGTTGCGGACCCCGGGCGGGTGAGACCCGCTCTAATCGTCGAGGTCCGGTTCTGTCTGCCCCCGCTTCTTCGCGCATTCCGGGCAGTAGTCCTTGCTCCACGTGCCGGTGTGGTGCACCCCGCACCTCTTGCACTTCAACTCGTTCGATCTGCCCATAACCCCTCCAGATTCGTGCGTGACAGCGGCTACTCCGGGGACTTCTCCAGAATCTCGCCGATCTCCTTCAAGAACTCCCGCCATGGTTCCGCCTCGGCGTCGCCCGCACGCTGGTACGCGGCTGCCCACTCCTGCATCACCCACATACGGAAGTCGTCCCAGATGTGTCCGTTCCCGGGCGGCAGGAGAATGCTCGCCTCCAAAAGGCGGTTGTACATGTCGGATCTGACCTCGACGAACGGCCGTCCCCCGTCGATGGCGCGTTGATAGTTGCCGATCTCCTCGAACAGGACCTTCAGCTGGTCCATGCCTGTCACCAAATACCCCCTAATGTCGCTGTCCCTCACCGTATGGGGTGCCCGTGCGGGGAGGGAAGAGGTATGCAACGAGGGCTGAGCCGTGATCGGAACGGAATCTGCTACGCCGAACCAGGGATGCGGCTAGGGCCTGTCCGGCGGATCTTTGGGTGATCTGGTGCTCGTGGCCGTGTAGTTGGTCATGGGACGTGGCGATCTGACGAACGCGGAGTGGTCCCGCTTGAAGCCGCATCTGCCCGGGACCGGGCAACGCGGCGGGAGGTGGGCCGGCCACCGCAAGGTGATCAACGGGATCCTCTTCCGTGAGCGCATGGGGGTCCCGTGGCGGGACCTTCCCTCGCGTTTCGGCAGGTGGAAGACCGTTTACGAACGGCACAGACGCTGGTCCTCGGACGGCACTTGGGACAAGATCCTCAAGGCCGTCCAGGCCGACGCCGACGCGGAAGGCCGGATCGACCGGAGCATGGTGAGCGTGGACTCGACCTCCTGTCGCGCTCACCAGCACGCCGCCGGGGCACGCAGGAAAGCACCGCGTGTCCCGAAAAAAGATCAACGCCCCGGCATCACCGCCCCGACGAGGGACTCGGACGGTCCCGGGGCGACCTGACCTCCAAGATCCACCTCGCCGGTGAAGGCGGACGCCGACCCCTTGCCCTGCTGATCACGCCAGGTGACGGCGTACAACCGAATGTGGCTCTGGCAAGATTTTCGTAGCCGGAGATCATCTCCGTGGCACGGTCAGCCCGTCCGCATGGCGGGCAGCCTGTGGCTGTGCTCTGTTGAACTGGCAAGCCTGCTACCGCAGTTGTCTGACGTGCAGGTGCTTTCTGTCGATGTCTCTGATGCTGTTGTGGCCGTCCGGGCCCGCACGAGGTCCGATATTCCCGCTGGATGTACGGGATGCGGCCACCTCAGCGAGTGGTGCCACAGCCGCTATGTACGGCGCCTCGCCGACGTCATTCTGGGAGGTCGGCCTCTGCGCATCGACTTGTCCGTACGCCGCTTGTACTGCGAGAACCCGGTTTGTCCGAAGGTGACCTTCGCCGAGCAGGTGCCGGGGCTGACCGTGCGTTACCAGCGGCGCACCCCACAGTTGCAGCGCCTGGTAGAGGCCGTCGGTGTGGTGCTGGCCGAAGGGGGCGGTGCCCGGATGCTGCGGATCCTGAACGTCGCGCTCTCGCAGTGCACCGTTCTGTCTCAGCTGATGCGGGTGCCGCTTCCGCCACTGGAGACACCCCGGGTGCTGGGGGTGGATGACTTCGCGCTCTACGGCGGCACCTACGGCACCCTCCTGGTCGACGCAACCACCCGGCTCCCGCTCACACTCTGGGAGGGACGCGACGCGGAACAGCTCAGCCAGTGGCTCCGCGAGCACCCAGTGTCGAGGTCGCGTGCCGCGATGGCTCCCTCACCTACCGGCAGGGCATCACCGCTGGCGCCCCCGACACAGTGCAGGTCAGCGACCGTTTCCACCTCTGGCAGGGGCTCTCCCGCCGTGTCCAGGACATCGCCTCCGCCCATCGCGGCTGCCTGCCCGCAGCACTGCCCCCGGTCAGCGAAGCCGGTCCCGCACCGATCGAGGAGACTGCCGAGGACGCCGCGGCGGACACTCGGGCCGGGCGGCATGCCCGAAGGTTGTTCGAGGCCGTGCACGCCTTGACCCGCACCGGTCGGAGCCACAGCTCGGTGGCCCGGGAGCTCGGCCTGGACCGCCGCCCGTACGCAAGTACGCCCGAGCCCGTACCTGGCAGGATGTGATGCGCCGCCCGCCCCGCAAGCCCTCCACTCTGGACCCCTACCTCGACTACCTGCAACAACGCTGGGACGAGGGACAGCACAGCGCGAAGATCCTGCACGAGGAACTCCAGACCAAGGGATATCTCGGTCACTACCAGCGCGTGAAAATGGCCGTCGCACCCCTACGACGGGGCCTGCCCCTGGACGCGCCTCGCGAGCGACCGCCCTCCCCACGCGAAGTCGCCCGCTGGATCACCACCCATTCGGTCCGCCGCAGCCTACACATCAACGACCGCCTGCCCCGGCTCCTCGATCACTGCCCTGAGCTCAGGCATACCCACGACCTGGTCCGCCGGTTCGCCAGCATGCTCGACAACCGCGACGCCACACCCCTCCTGGGCTGGCTCGACGACCTCGCGAACAGCGGACTGGCCCCTCTTGGCGGCCTCGCCGGAGCCCTGCGCGAAGACCGCCATGCCGTCACTCAGGGCATCACCACCCTCTACAACTCCGGAGTCAACGAAGGCCGCATCACCGATGTCAAGCTGCAGAAGCGCCTGATGGCCGGCCGCGCCGGCGTCCCACTCCTCCGCCATCGCGTCATCCTGATCGCGCACCTCCGCCGACGCTATGCGGACCGGCCCACCGTGTCACCGAGGTGATCTCCGGCTACGAAAATCTTGCCAGAGCCACGTTCGCTTGTACGTCGACACAGGCGGTCACGGACAAGCTCGGCATCGGCTCCCGCGAGACGCTGCGGAACTGGGTGAAGCAGCACGAGATCGACGCGGGGACCCGTCCGGGGACGACGACGGAGGAGTCCGCCCAGCTCAAGGCGTTGAAGAGGGAGAACGCTGAACTGAAGCGGGCCAACGAGATCCTCAAGGCGGCGGCGAGTTTCTTCGCGGCCGAGCTCGACCGGCCACACACGCGCTCGTAGCGTTCATCGACGAGCACCGGGACCGCTTCGGCGGGGTCGAGCCGATCTGCAGGACGCTCACCGAGCACGACTGCAGGATCGCCCCTTCCACCTACTACGCCCACAAGAAGCGCCTGGCCGCCCCGTCCGCCCCATCCGTGCGGGACACGGAGCTCAAGGAGCTGGTCCGCCAGGTCCACACCGACAACTACCGTGTCTACGGGGCCCGGAAGATCTGGCGGGAGTTGAACCGGCAGGGTCACGCGGTGGCCCGCTGCACCGTGGAGCGGCTGATGCGCGAGCTGGGCATCGCCGGCGCCGTCCGCGGCAAGAGGGTGGTCACCACCATCGCGGACCAGCAGGCCGAGCGGGCACCGGACCGGGTGGACCGCGATTTCGTCGCCGACGCGCCGAATCGCTGCTGGGTCGCGGATTTCACGCACGTGGCCACCTGGGGCGGAGTGGTCTACGTCGCCTTCGTCGCGGCCTCCAGCCTGCTCACCGTGGCCCTGTGGCTGATCGCCGTGGCCAAGCGGGCGGTCCGCCTGACGCGCTGCCCCACCAGTGACGGGCCGTATCGGCCAGCCAGGTATGCCGCGGTCTCGCCGCTGTGGTGGTTGCGCCGGGGGCGGTCCTGCTCGACGGTCCTGAGCGGTTTCGCAAGGAGCCACGGCACCCGGCGGGCATGGTCTATCTGGCGGCGTAAGGCTGGTTGTCGGAGCGGGTCTGCTCGATGATGGGGCGTCCGACCGCGTAGGCGTCGGCGACACGGCTCGTCATGCGACCGTCGGCTTCCCAGGGATCTCACTCCAAATGCGGTACGGCCACCCGGGAAATCCGGGTGGCCGTACCGTGGCTTCTCTACTTCTTCTGGAGTCTGCTGATCACGAGAACCGTGAGCAGGCCGCAGATCAGCCCTGCAAGGCCCCAGGGGCCGCTTGGGCTGTAGTCGTTGAGAACGTAGCCGATGGTGCAGAAGACGACGGTCACGCTCAGGACGATGAGGCCCCAGAAGCGTCTTCCTGGCATCCGTTCACTCCTTGTCGTGTTGTTGGGTCGTCCGGTTTCGCCGCGCCTCTAGGAGAAGCGCAGCTTGCAGTGCTTGTTGGTGCAGTAGGCGCGCCACTTGGTGGAGTAGCGCCGGTGGCCGGACAGGCCGGGGCCCTGGACGTTCCGGGAGTAGGCGACCGTGACGGCGAAGCGTTCCTGGTAGCCGCAGACAAAGAAGATCTTGAATGCGCAGACCTGGGCCATGCCGGAGGCGCCCCACTCATGGTAGGTGGAGGACCGGCGGTTGCGGGCCGCCCCGTGGAACTGGATCTTCCAGCCGAGGGCCGAGGCGACGCCGCTCTCGTCGTCGCTCGTCCATGCCTTGGAGCTGCTGATGTTTCCCTTCTTGTCGAGGCAGAACTCGGCCTGCATGGAGGTGGTGCCGAGCTGGATGCGCACAGCTCCTTCGTAGAGGCGGTACGTGCGCGAGACGGTCTTGCATCTGGACTGCGCCGTGCCGGCGTTGTCGAAGGTGTTCACCGGGTCGGCACACACGTAGTCGTAGGCGCTGCAGCTTCCGCCGTGCAGGGGGTCCACGCTGAGGAAGCGCCCCGTGCCGGGCGAGTAGAGCCGCGCGCCCATGAGCAGCGTGTCCGTCGGCGTCTCGCTGGAGCGCTGGAACGCGCCGAGCCAGCCGTAGCGGGCCGCCGGTGATCCGTTCTGGATGTTGCCGTACTCGTCGCTCTCCAGGGCCACGGGGCTTTGCGAGGTGTCCAGCGGGAGCTGCACGCCGATGTCGCCGTGGATGTTGGTGAGCATGAGGACGGTGCCGCCGGTCTTGCCGGTGACGGCGGCCAGGGCACCGCTCAGCGAGCTGACGTTGCGGGAGATGGCTCCGGTGCCGTTCTCCACGATCCAGCTCGGGCTGTCGGTGTCGCCAGCGTAGTGGTTGACCTTGGCGCCGGTCTGGGACCAGGTGCCGCCACTGTTGGACTCGGTGGTCCAGCTGCGGAAGCGGAGGGCCGCGTCGAGCTCCCAGGTCTGGCGCTTGGTGCCGGCGGTCTGCCGGCGGACCAGGTTGTTGGTGTAGTAGTCGATGGTGGCGCCGGGCATGGCCGTGGTGCGGCCGTACGCGTCGTAGACGTAGCCGGGGTCGACGAGGCGGTCGGCGCTGTCGTAGGTGTGGGTGCGGGTGGTGCCTCCGGTGGTGGTGCAGGCGAGGCCGGGCTGTGCGGCGGTCGTGGTGAGGGCGGTACGGTTGCTGCGCTTGTCGAAGGTGTAGGCGCGGCGGGTGCAGACCGAGTCGGCGGTTTCCTCCGCGACGGCCAGGCGGCCTGCTCTGTCGTAGGTGTAGTCACGACTGCTGGTGCCACTGGTGCGGGTGGTGACCTTCCCGCTGACGGCGTGCGTCACCGCGTCGGAGTAGACGACGGCACCGTCGGTGTCGCGGGTGTAGGACCGGTCGGCCGTGGTGCCGACGGTGTTCTCCGTCTGGCGCAGGGTGTAGCCGCCGGGCAGCTGCTCGGTGGCGATCGAACCGGCCGCGTTGTACGTGGCGGTGAACGTGCCCGCGACGGAGTCGACGAGCTTGGTCGCCATACCGCGGGGCTCGATCGCCGTGTCGTAGGTGAACATCCGGGTCGACGGGGCGTTGTCGCTGATGGTCAGCGGGCGGTCCAGCGCGTCGTAGCGCATGGTGGTGGTGCCGCCGTCCGCGTCGGTGTAGGAGATCAGCCGGCCCAGCTTGTCGTACTGCTTGGTGATGGTGCCCCCGGTCATGGAGGTCACCGTGACCGGCTGTCCGCTGGCGGGGTCGTAGGTGATGGTGCTCGTCGGCACCGCCTGGCCGAGGCCGCCGCTCATCGTGGCGGTGGTCTGCCGGCCCGCGGCGTCGAAGGCCACCGACAGCGTACGGGTGACCCCGTTCGCCGTGTCGACGCTCTTGGACTGCTGGCCGTAGAGGCCGTACTCCATCGTGGAGTCCTCGACCTTGACGGGGTTGGAGCCGCCGCCGACGATGTCACCCGCCGGTCCGGTCCAGCACACCTGGTCCGCCCACTCGGGGCGTCCCTTGCACCAGCCGGTACCCGTTGCGGACCAGTAGGCGACGACCTTGGACGCCGCGTCCTGTCCCGTGCCACCGGGCGGCTGGATGCCGGTGACCCTGCCTTCGGCGTCGTACGTGGTGCTGGTCACCAGGTTGAGGCCGCCGGGATCCTGGATCCGCAGGGTGGGAAGGCCCCTCACCCAGTCGTACTGGGTTTCGTTCAGCTGCTTCTCGCCCATGACCGAGTCGTGGTCACGGACACGGACGCCGCTGATCGTGAGGGTGATCTGGTTGCTCACGGCGGCGCTGCCGTCGGTGGGCCGGCCCTCGTCGTACTCCTTGACCGTCCACGCGCGCGCGGCGACGGAGGTGTTCGCCGGCACCAGGACGGTGGTGCCGTCCTTGAGGTCCTGCGTCAGATCGGCACGGTGCAGGGGGCCGAACGTCTCCATCTCCCGCATGCCGGTCGGGTCGAACAGGGAGAGGGAGGACAGCAGGTGCGCCCTCTCCGCGGCAGAGCGTCCGTCGATGCCCAGGTCGCGCAGGGTCGCCCGCTCGGCAGCGGTGGTGCCCAGGGCGAGTGTGCGGTTCGCCGGTGTCAGCTCGCGGACGGCGTTGCCGAAGTGGTCGTACTCGGTCGTGGCGATGTGACCGCCGGGGTCGGCCGAGTTCACCGCACGTCCCGACGCGTTCAGGTAGTGCACGGTGGCGCGCTGGTACGCGGACGCAGTGAGCTGCGGTCCGGAGTGGGAGGCGGGGACGGAGTCGGACGGGAAGACGGCGGTGGCGTCGGTGGGGATGGCGCTCTGCCCCCACGCCTTCACGTTCGCGGCGCCCATCGCGTACGGGGCGGTGCCGCCGGTGAGCGGTACGCCGTAGACGACGGAGGTGACCGCCGTGCCCTGCTGCTGGTCGACGCTGCCCGGTACGAGCGCGGCCCGCGAGACCTTGAGCAGCATGCCGTCGCCGGGAACGGGGCCGGCGCCGGCGTTGCCGTAGGTGAAGGTGAAGGGGAGCTGCCCGGCGGGCTGGACCCAGGTCACCCGGCCGGCCCAGTAGGCGTACTGGTGCTCACCGGCCTTGGAGAGGCGGGGGTCCCAGACCTGCCGGAGGCTGCCGTTGCTGTCGTAGCGGTAAGCCGCCACGGCGATCGCCGTGCCGGAGGCGGCGCCGGGCGCGGACGCCCACAGGCGGAGTTCCCGGACCTGGCCCGCGAAGTCGCCGAACTGGTCGTCGGTCTGCGTACCGGTGGCCGTGGTGGCGGTGGCGTACACGAATTCCAGGACGCGGCAGCCCCTGGTCGCGGGGTTCGCCTCGCAGGTGGCCACGGTCACGGCCGAGGTGGGGGCGATGATCCGCTTGGGCCTGGCGAGCCGCTTGCCGTCGACGGTGACGGCCTCGGACACCACCGTGGTGGTGGTGTTCGTCAGTCCGTTGAGGAGGGTGCTGGACACCTGCCAGGTCGGCGCGGCCGGGTCGGCCTTGGCGAAGGTGGTCACCGTGCCGCCGGTGTCCGACAGGGTGAAGGAGCCGTCGAAACGGCCGCTCAGCGTCAGGTGCTCCGAGCCCTTCTCCGCGATCCACCCGGTCTTGGCGGCATTGCTGGTGAAGGCGATGCCCGTCCCGTCCTCCAGGACCACGTCCAGTGCGGTGTCGGAGACCTTGCGGACGTGGCTGAAGACCGTCTGCGTCAGTTCTGCGGTCGTGCCGGCCACCCACTCCTTGCCGAAGATGGCGGCCTGCCCCTCCAGGCTCTCGGCCCCGTTCGGGGTGCGGGAGGAGGCACTGCGCGTCACGGCCATGCCGAAGAACGACGCGTCCGTGGCGGAGAGGGTGTAGTCACCGGTGAGCAGGTTGAGAGACCCGGGCCCGACCTCCTCGCTCGCGGCGCCAGAAGCGTCCCGGTCAACGATCACGGAGTGGGGCTGGGTGCTCTTGGCAGCGCCGTTCGGGCCGGTGAAGTCGGCCTTGATCTCGACGGAGCCGTCCGGGTCGACGGTGTTGGTCGCGTTCCAGACCAGGAGTTCGTTCTTGCCGTTGACCAGAGGCCGGGGCCAGGCGGTGATCGCGCTGCCCTGGAAGAAGACGTCCTTGAGCGGGATCTGAACCCACGGGTCGGCCTCGGAGCGGCGCCAGGAGAAGGAGACCGCGTTGTACGTGCTGCCGTTCGCCTCGGCGACCAACGGCACGCGGCGCGCGGTGCGCTCACCGTCGGCGGGCTGGACGAAGCCGCCGGGGCCGGCGTGGAAGGTGTAGTCGATGGGCTCGGACTTGTTGTCGGCCTTGTCGACCTGACGCACCTGCAGGGTGTGGGTGCCGTCCTGGGGCGGGGTGACGGAGATGGCCTTGGCGGCGGTGGAGCCGCCGGTGGTGGCCTTGGTCCAGGTTACGCCGTCGAGCGACCACTCCAGCCAGTTGTGGTCGGTGCCGTTCGGTGTGACGGTGAAGGTGCCGGTCTGGCCGGCGCCCTTGACCCAGGCGCCCTTCGGGTAGTCCGTCGAGGTGATGCCGGTGGGAGCGGAGGGGTTGGTGGTGTCGACGGTGAAGGTCTTCCACTCGGACCAGCCGAGGTTGTAGTGGGTGCCGTCGTACGGGCTGGTGCGGAACTGGTACGTCTTGCCGCTTGTCAGCACACCGGCCGGCACGGTCACCGGGGCGGGCTGGCCGGACGGCACGAACGCGGAGCGCAGTACCGCGCCGACCTGGGTGTTGGTGGCGGTGTCGAAGATCTGGTAGGCGCCCTGGATCTTGTCGCCGTTGGGGTCGACGAAGGTGTCGCGCAGCGTCGGTGTCACGGTGTTGACCATGTACGCGCCGCTGTAGGAGAAGTACGGCGGGCCGGCCTCCTGCTTGGTGCCGGTGCGCGGCCGGTAGTTGTGGGTCACGACCAGCTTCGGCGGGTTGGAGGCGGCGTTGGCGGAGTTGACCCGCTTCCACTGGCCCGTGATGGTCTCGTCGGAGGCGCGCAGGCCCATGTGGGACTTGGCTGCCTTGGTCGAGGCCCATTCCTGCACCATCGTGGTGACGTTGGCGTTGATCCAGCCGTCCGGCTGTGTGCTGCAGGAGGGGTTGCCCCGTGTTTCGGAGGACGTGGCTTTCTTCGCGGTCCACGATGGCTGTGCCGTCCACCGAGACAATGTCGTGGCGGCCCCGGTGGACCACACCTCCCACGGCTGCGTGGGGCAGGACGAGCCGGTGTAGTTGGCCGAGTGGAAGTTCCACAGGGACAGCTTCGCGTCCATCACCAGCGCGTCGGCGATCGGCGACGTGTTCCAGGAGATGAAGGACCGCGCGGTGCGCGGGGTGCCGTCGGCGTTCTTCGTGCCCGGGTTGCCGAGGTCCAGTTCGGTGTCGGTCGACCAGTCCCGGGTCTCGCCCTGCTGGACGTAGGTGTCGAAGACGTTGGACAGGGCAGAGGTCGACGGGTCGACCGTGACCGGGTACTTCGTCTTGGGGTCGGCGAGGAATTTCGCATCCGGGGTGATCACCAGGTCGATGGTCGAGCCCTTGGCCTCGACCTTCATCGCCACCGGCACCCGGCGGGTGTGCTCACCGGAGACCTCGTCCACGGTGGCGTCCCACATCACCGGCGCCGGCATGACGGCCTGCGTCTTGTTCTTCTTGTCGCTGAACACGACGCTGCCGTCGGCCTGCTGCTTGGCTTTGAGCCCCTTGGCCTTCAGCGGCAGGGTGTACGTGTAGCCGTCGGTGGCGGGCCGCTTCTTGATCTCGACGAACTGCTCGAAACCGGTACGGGTCGCCTCGACCACGACGTCGGCGCCGGGCACGGCGTTGACGTACTCGGCCCGGTTGCCCTCCAGCCTCGGAGCGGGCAGACCGCCCTTCCACTGCAGCGTGATCTGCTGGTCACCCTCCCCGAGGGTGACCAGGTCGGTGGCCTTGGACGCCTGCGCCGCGCGCAGCGATGTCGCCGCACCGCCGCCGGACTTGCCGGCCAGCGTCAGGCCCTCGGGGTGCCCCGTTGGCTCCACCGCGTTGCCCGTGGCGACCAGATCCAGATCGACGTCACGCCACTGGCCGGTCGCCTTGTCCTCGAAACGGATCGGACCGGCCACGAGCTCGGTGGTGAGCGAACCGTCCTTGTTCGCCCACGTCGTCGACGACTCGGTGCGCTCGGAAAGCGCCTCGACGCGCTTGCCGGACAGCCGGGCCGCCACGCGCGCGGACGCGATGTCCGCCGCCTGCGTCACCGCGGCCGCTTGCGGCTGCCTACTGCCTGCCGCGCCGGCCGGATCGGCCAACGCGGCTGACTCCATCAGGCCGATGGCCAAGGCCAAGGACAGACCCCCCGCGATATAGCGGCGGCTTCCCCCGGACCACAACCGCCCGCGCTCATCCGGCGCGGGTATGTGAACCCTCATGTTTCCTCGGTCTCTTGTGTCCAACTACGTCACGACTGTGACGCCGTCGTGAACATATCGAGGGAGGAAAGACCAGAAAGCCCACCAAGATCACCCAGGCGGGGCGCCTATAATCAACTGCCTTCTGGTGATCTACGTCACCGGATAGAGACGTCCGAAAGCGCCTACCCCGCGTACCTCTATCCATTCCAGAACATACGCCCTGAAGGTGAGATGCCGATCACACTCGCCCGGCTTCCTGATCGCATGGCCGCCTTGACGGGCTCCCTCCGTTTCCACCAGGACTCGGGTACGAAGGATCCTGAGTTGCCGAGGTGGTCGGCGGCCTGGCACTCGATCTGGGGCCGGACGGCGGCCTGCCCAGTCACCACGGAACCGGCGCCACCGGCCGCCTGAGCTGCCTGCGCCCCGTCGGTGGCGATGGAGCAAGGGCTGTACGTTCTCCCCCGGTAGGTCACTCATGGCACGTGCGTTACAGGTCGCGTGTCCGGATGGGTTGGTTGAAGGGGTGGGGGCTGCGTGAAGCGGCGTCGGATATGGGGAACGGCTGCTACGGCGGTCACGGGTCTGGTCGGTGTGCTGGTGTTCCAGGGGGTGATTGGTGACAGCGGTACCCCGGCCGGGGCGGACGGGAAGGCGGGTCCGGTGAGTCCCCGGGCGCTGACCGCGCAGTTGGGGACGAGTGACGACGGGCGCAGCGCCTCACTCGGCCGGCGTGAGACTGAGCCGTTCAGCATGCTGGGTGTGACCTGGACCGACCCTGGTGCACGGGTGAGCGGGACGGTCGAGGTCCGGACCCGGGGTGCGGGCTCCGGGAAGTGGTCCGGCTGGCTGCGGCTGGAGGGTGACAGCGGGCAGGGCGAGACGGGTGCTCTGCGCGGTGGTACCGAGCCGGCCTGGGTCGGGCCGTCCGACGGTGTCGAGGTACGGGTGGCGTCGGGAGGGAAGACGTCGGCGGGGCTTCCCACCGGGCTGCGTCTGGACATGGTCGACCCCGGCACGGGAAGCGTGACGGCCGTGGAGCCGGCGGCGTTCGCCGTCGAGGAGACCGAGGAGCCCACTCCATCGGCCACTGAATCCACTGATCCCGCACCGGATGCGACGGTCTCGCCGGACGCTTCCGTCAGCGACGAGCCGTCCACCGAGCCGTCGTTGAGCCAGTCGGCCACCGCGTCGCCGACGCCGGACGGAGCGCCTTCCGCGTCCGCTTCGCCGTCCACGACCGCGAGCCCGACTCCGTCCTCGTCCGCGACGACGCCTTCGGCACCGCCGTCCACAGCGCCGCGGCCGCCGATCACCTCGCGGGCCGGCTGGGGCGCGGACGAGTCGATCAGCCCGGAGGCTCCGGGCTACCTCCCCGGCGGCAGGATCAAGGCCGTCGTCGTGCACCACACGGCCGAGTCCAACAACTACACCTGCGCCGACGCGCCGAAGCTGGTCCGCGGCATCTACGCCTACCACGTCAAGCAGCTCGGCTGGAAGGACGTCGGCTACAACTTCCTCGTGGACAAGTGCGGCACCGTCTACGAGGGCCGCAAGGGCGGCGTCGACCGGCCCGTCCAGGGCGCGCACGCCTACGGCTTCAACGCCGAGACCACCGGTATCTCCGTCCTCGGCACCTACACCGACGCCGCCCCCTCACAGGCCGCGATGACCTCTGTCGCCCGGATCGCCGCCTGGAAGCTCGGCCAGTACGGCGTCAACCCGGCCGGCACCACCACGCTCACCGCAGGCGACAGAGGCACCAACTACTTCGGGAAGACCTGGGCCAAGGGCGCCCAGTTGTCGTTCCCCGTCATCCACGGCCACCGGGACGGCTACAACACCCAGTGCCCCGGCAACGCCTTCTACAACCAGCTGGCCACCATCCGCACCTGGGCCGCCGGCCCCGTCACCGGACTGACCGTCAAGTCGATCGCCGGTGCCGGACTGTCCGGCACCACGTACTACACCAAGGCCGGCATCACGGTGAACTGGTCGGCCACCACCCCGGCCACGCTGATCAAACAGTACGAACTCCTCGTCGACGGCAAGCCGGTGGCGACCACCGCGGGTACCGCGGCCTCGGCCAAGGCCACCCTCGCCCTCGGCCCGCACACCGTGGCCGTGCGAGCCACGCACGTCTCCGGCAGGCAGACCACCAGCCCTGCGGCGACGGTGATCGCGGAGACCACCGCACCCACCTTCACCAACAAGCCCGCCCTGGCCCTGCGCACCGGAACCGTGAACACCACCGCCGTCCCCCTCACCCTGAAATGGAAGGCCGCCGACACCGCGGCGCTGAAGGAAGTCCGCCTCACCGCACCGGCCGCCAGGACCTACGGGCCCACCGTCACCAGCGCCGCCCACACCGCAGGCTCCGGGACGACGACGGCGTGGAACATGACTGCGTACGACCACGCGGGCAACACCGCCGGCGCATCCGTCTCCGGCACACCGGTGATTCTTCAGGAGACGGCCGCGGCCAAGTCCGGCACCTGGGCGGCCAGGTCATCCAGCAGCTACCTCGGCGGCAAGTCCTACAGCAGCTCGTCCGCGAACGCGTCCCTGACGTGGACGTTCACCGGCCGCTCGGTGGCCTGGATCGTCTCCCGAGCCACTACCTCCGGTCAGGCGCACGTCTACGTCGATGGCATGAAGACCGCCACGGTTGACCTGAAATCGTCCACGACCAAGTACCGCGACGCGATCTGGACCAAGACCTGGGCCACCAGCGCCAAGCACACCATCAAGATCGTCGTGGTCGGCACCAGCGGCCGCCCCGCCATCACCACCGACGGCCTCGTCCACCTCAAGTAACCGAAAAGAAGCGCCGACGCCGCGAGTCTCAAGAGCGGGCGCCTGGTGGCGCTGGCTGCCCGGCTCGCCCTGCCCACCGCGCCACTCGTCCGGCGCGCGGGCTGGGGCAGCCGGACCCTCGGCGTCATCTGGCTCGGGCGTCTCCGGTGTGGCATTCACGCGATCACCTCCGGGGTCGTGCCGTGCAGCGGGTGGGCGGCGAGCTCGGGCAGACGCTGCGACCGCGGCGCGGGCCTCACCGGCTCGGGACGGGCCTGGGTGCGCAGCTGCTCCAGCCGCACGGCGAGCAGGTACTCGGCGGTGCGGGCCTGAGCCTGCGCGGCGGCCTCGGTCGCGGCGCGCAGAGCGTCGTCGCTGTCGGGCAGAGCCCGGAACCACGGCTTGGCGCGCTCGGTGGCATACGCCTGCCGTGCCTCGGCCTTAGCCTCCTCGCTGCGGCCGAGTAACACCAGCGCCTGGTGCTGGTACTCCGCGACCGTGCTCTCGGCGGCCAGGAACGCGTTGTGCGCGGCGGTGTCTTCGACGACGTCCGGGCCAGCCGCCTCCAGGTCGGCCAGGTCGGTGATCTGCAGGAACTGCTCCCACTCGGCGGCGATGTGGGCCTCGATGGCCGTGCGGACCTCGGCGGCGACGGCCGCGACGGCGGCCGGGTCGGTCAGGTCTGCCGACCATGTGGCGGCGAGGAAACCGGCCTCGGCGATCAGGGCCTCGGTCTGCCGCCGTTGGTCGCACGCCTCGCACAGCCCGGCCGACCGCGCCCGGCCGCAGTCCGCGCACGCCACGACCTGCCGGGCCGCCGCCTCGGCCGCCGCCCGCTCCCGCTCAACGGCGTCTGCGCCTCGGCCTGGGCACGGGCCGCCGCACGCCGGGCCTCTCGCTCCCGGGCCCAGGCCTGCCGGGCCACGAGGTCAGCGGCCTCAACCTCGGCGTGACGGCGCATCCGGGCCGCGATCTCCCGGTAGCGGGCGTCCGTCTCCAGGCCGGGCAGCTCCTGGTCGACCTCGGCGGCGATCCGCACCCGCCACTCCCGGCGCACGTGCAGCACGTTGGCGCAGTGGTCGCAGTCGGCACCGGTGTCGAGCCGGACGCCGTCGTCGCACCGCCGGTCCGCGCACGACGGCCGGCGTACCAGCCCGCGGCGAGTGATCCACCCGAACGGGCGGGTGATCAGGGCCTCCCCGCCGGTCTCCTCGAGCCGGGACTTAAGCCGGGCGGCCAGCACCGAGGGGGCCTGCGCCGGCCACTCCAGCACGTTCCGCAGCTGCGCCAGCTCGAGCTTCGCGGCCTCCACGACGCGGTCCTGCTGCCAGCGGTTCAGCCCCTGCCACAGCCACGCCACCGGCGTCAGAGCCACCCGCAGGTCAAGATCAGCCGGGAGCTTCGACCTCAACACCGTTGCGTTTGAGTTTTGAGTCGCAGGTCAAGCCCTGGTGAATGACGCAACGGGACGTCCTGATAGATCAACTTGTGTCGAGCAAGAAG